>NZ_DASQOG010000158.1:0-15236 GCF_035644575.1 Desulfovibrio sp.
GCCTGCGGAACCGCCGCAGCTCGCGCCTGAAGAAAGCGCAGAAGCATAATACCACTAGGCGGCCCCAATGGGGCATGCTGCCATATGAAGGAGGCCTCCATGCGCGCATTGTTTGTGGACGACGAAGTGGAATTTCTGGAATTGATGGAAAAACGCCTTACCCGGCGAGGTATGGAAGTTGTAACCGCGCCCGATGGTCAGTCGGCCCTTGATCTGCTGGATCAGGCCCTGCAATCGGGCGAGATGTTCCAGATTGTGGTCATGGATGTGCGCATGCCCGGCATGGATGGTCTGGAAACCCTGCGCCATATGAAGGAAAAAGCCCCCAATCTGCCCGTTATCCTGCTTACGGGGCATGCCTGCATGGGCGTGGCCGTGCAGGGGCTTGATCTGGGCGCGTATGACTACATGCTCAAGCCCGTGGCCATCAGCGAGCTGATCATCAAGATGGAGGAAGCGGCCCGGTCCGCTATGTGACATGACGGTGCTCGACTGCCTGCGAAAATGGCTGGGGCGCGATGGCTCTGATGAGCCGGATGCGGAACAGCTTGCCCGTGAGGAGGCTTTCAAGGCCCACCTGCGGGAGCGTTGCGCGCGCTTCCGCCGCTTGCTGTCGTCCAACAAGACAGCCCTTGAGGCCATGAGCGATGTGGAGGAGCACCTCTCCGGCGCGCGGCCTTTTGGCATGGATTACGTGCACGCCGTGAGCACTCGCGCCGTGACGGCGGTTTTTCAGATGGTGCGCGACCTCAACGCGCTTTCAGATGAAGGCTACGAGCCTTTGCAGCAGGCTTTTGACCGCATTCGTGGGCAGATGCAGAATCTGCTTGAAGATCAGCCGCATCAGGACGGCCCCAATATCATGCCGCTTGGCGATATTCGCCTGCACCACATTACCCTTGTGGGCGGCAAGATGGCCAATCTGGGCGAAGTGGCGGCCCACGCGGGGCTGGATGTGCCGGACGGTTTTGCCGTGACGGTCAGCGCCTACTACCGCTTTATGGAATACAGCGGCCTGCACAGTGAACTGAACCGCCGCATTCAGGCTACGGATATGCACAGTCTGGATGAAGTTTTCAGCCTTTCTGCGGCCTTGCAGCAGGCCGTGCTCAGCGCGCCCCTGCCGCCGGAGCTGGAGCAGGAAATTACCGAGGCCGTGGCCGCCATGCAGCGCCGGGCCGGGCCGGGCCTTGCCCTTGCCCTGCGCAGCAGCGCCGTGGGCGAAGATTCACTGGGTGTCTCCTTTGCCGGGCAGTACCGCTCCGAACTTAACGTGCCGCCGGAAGAAGCCTGCGAAGTCTGGAAAGAAATTATCGCCAGCAAGTATGCCGTGACAGCCATGAGCTATCGGTATCAGCACGGTATCCCTGACGATGCTGCGCCCATGTGCGTGGGTGTGCTTGCCATGGTGCCAGCCGCCGCTGGCGGTGTGGCCTACAGCCGTGATCCTGTGGCTGCCGCGCGCGGGCAGGAGCAGGTGCTGCTCAATGCCGTGCCGGGCCTGCCCCAGGCCGTAGTGGACGGCGCGGTGACCCCCGATGTTTTTATTTTTACCCGCACCAATCCGCCGCAGCCCATAAGCAAGACTCTCGCCGGGCTTGCAGGCGTGCCAGCCAGCCTCACCGATGCGCAGGCCGCAGACCTTGCCCAGGTGGCGCTGGCGCTGGAAGAATACTACGCCGAGCCGCAGGATGTGGAGTGGGCGCTTGATTCCCGCAATGGGCGTATTGTGGTGCTGCAAAGTCGCCCCCTGCACGAGGCGGATGCCGCCACGGAAAACCGCGCCGATGTTGCTGACGGCGCAGCGGTGGGGCTTGGCGAGTGTAAAATTTTGGCGGAAAATCTGCCCGAAGGCCTTTCCATGCTGGCTTGCGGCGGCGTTGCCGTAAGCCCCGGCGTGGGCATGGGGCCTGTGTTTGTTGCCCGTAAGGAAGCGGACATGCTTTCCTTCCCCAAGGGCGGCATTCTGGTGGTCGAACGGGCCTTGCCCCGCTGGGCGCCCCTGCTTTCGCGCGCGTCTGGCATGGTCAGCGAAACGGGCGGCATGGCAGGGCATCTGGCCTCTGTGGCGCGCGAGTACCGCCTGCCAGCCGTGTTCAGCCTGCCCAATGCCTGTAGCCTGCTGGACAATGCCGGGGACGCCACGCTGGATGCCGTGCGCTGCGCCGTATTTGCGGGGCTGAATCCCGAGCTTGCCGCCCATATGTCGGAGCCGCCCAATCTTATGGAAGGCAGCCCGGTGCATCAGCGGCTTGAAGCCCTGGCGACCCTGATGGTTCCCCTGCATCTGCTGGACCCGGAATCACCGGAGTTTGCGCCGGAGCATTGCCAGACCCTGCACGACATCACCCGCTTTTGCCACGAAAAATCCGTGCAGCTCATGTTTGAGGAAGGCTCGGACGTCAACCAGCGCATGGGCAAGCAGCTCAAGGCCGGGGTCAAGCTTCAGTACTGGATTGTGGACATGGGCGGCGGTTTCAGGCGGCATGTGGGCGGCGCGGTGGTGGATATCGCCGATATTGCCAGTACGCCCATGCTGGCGCTGTGGGACGGCATGGTGGCCGTGCCCTGGGCCGGGCCGCCAGCGGCAAGCGCCTCGGGCTTCATGAGCGTGATGCTTGAAAGCACCATGAATCCCGATCTGGAAAGCACAGCGCCCAATGCCATGTCCAACAAAAACTTTTTTATCATTTCTGATAATTACATGATTTTGCAGGCCCGCTACGGCTACCACTTCTGCACGGTGGAAAGCCTGGCTGGCGCAAATAATCATGAAAATTTTGTGAGCTTCCAGTTCAAGGGCGGGGCCGCCGACCGCCAGCGCCGCCGCCTGCGCGCCCGCATGGTGGCCGACCTGCTGGAGGCGCACGGCTTCCGCGCTGACGTGAAGGACGACTCGCTCTTTGCCGTGGCGGAAAACTTCCCTGCTGCCGATATCCTGCAAAAAACCCGCATGCTCGGCTACCTGCTCATCCACACCCGGCAAGTGGACATGATCATGCTGGAGCAGGAGCGCGCCGCAGCCTTAAGGGAAAAACTGGGCGGCGACATGGCCTCGCTGCTCGACAGGCCGTTGCCGCCGGGCTGTTAAGCTTTTTTCAGCACGCGCTTGCGGTGCTGTCCTTCAGGCGGTCCTGCTGCGCTGGTTCTGTCTTTGTACCGAGTGCGGCCTGTGCCAGCCCCTTCATCTTCCTTGCCAACGTATTCCTAGCTGTTTACTACAAAAGCAGGTGACTGCGCTGGATTACCCGGCGGGTAGTGCCTCTGTTTGTCCGAAGCTTTTCGTATTCTGGAGTAGAGTTCATGAGTAGACCAAGAATTTTTGTTCCGCGCACGGTGGTGCCCGAGGCCCTTGAATTGCTGCAAACCCGCTGTGATGTGGAGATGGGCCCCGGCGGCGGTTTGCCGCACGAAAAACTGGTTGAAGCGGTGCGCGGCTGCGATGGCGTTCTTTCTCCGGTGGTGGCCTTGCCCGCAGATGTTATTGATGCCATGGCTCCGACCTGCAAGATTATTTCCTGCTTTGGCGTTGGTTTTGATCATGTGGATATTGCCGCCGCCACCCGCAACGGCATATGGGTGACGCACAACCCAGGCTTTGTCACTGATGACACTGCTGATATGGCCTTTGCGCTCATGCTCGGCGTGGCGCGCAAACTGCGCGACTGCGATGCTTTTGTGCGCAGCGGGGAAAAGCCCTGGCCCATGACTGTCAACCTGGGCTTGCGGGTATCGGGCAAAACGCTGGGCCTCGTGGGCAGCGGGCGCATTGCCCAAGCCGTGGCCGCCCGGGCCGCAGGCTTTGGCATGTCGCTGCTCTACACCGCGCGGCACCGCAACGAGGACTTTGAGGCGAGCACGGGCGCGCGCTATGTCAGCAAGGATGATCTGCTGCGGCAGTCCGACTTTGTCAGCCTGCACATGCCGCTGACGCCGGAAACGGAAAAATATATCGGCAGCAGGGAGCTTGAACTCATGCAGCCCCATGCCATCCTCATCAATACCGCGCGTGGTAAGGTTGTGGACGAAGCCGCCCTTGCCAGTGCCCTGAAAAACGGCGTGATAGCAGGGGCAGGGCTGGACGTGTTTGAAAATGAACCGCAGGTGCTTCCTGCTCTCTGCGATCTGCCCAATGTGTTGGTGACGCCGCACAAGGGAGCGGCGACCATGGACGGATTCAGAAATATGGGGCGCAGCAGCGCTGAAAAGATTTTTGCAGCGCTGGACGGCAAGCTGCCCGCCAACTGCCTCAACCCCGAAGCGCGGAAGGTATCAAACTGATTTTTTGAGGGGAGAGCGGCAAATACCTGGGCATTGCCTGACCAGGCAAGCCGCAGCATGCTCCTGCTTTCTGGTTGCGCCGACTTCGTCAACGTAACAAAAAGGCTCTCGCTTTCGCGAGAGGGCTTACACAGGACAAAGCCGCGTTGCGGACTTTGCAAGCACAGAAACCAGTCGCTTACTGGCGCGGGCAAGCCGCAGCCTGCTCCTGTTTTCTGGTTGCGCCGACTTCGTCAACGCAACAAAAAGGCTCTCGCTTTCGCGAGAGCCTTTTTCATTCAAACGTATGAGCCGTAGGGCTGGCTTAGTACATGCCGCCCATGCCACCCATGCCACCCATGCCGCCCATGTCGGGCATGGCAGGAGCCGCACCCTTGGGTTCGGGCTTTTCAGCAATGGCGCATTCGGTGGTCAGCAGCAGGGAGGCCACGGAAGCGGCGTTCTGCAGGGCCGTGCGGGTAACCTTTTTGGGGTCGATAACGCCAGCCTTGATGAGGTCTTCGTATTCGCCGGTGGCGGCGTTGAAGCCGAAGCCGTCCTTGCCCAGGCGAACCTTTTCGACCACGATGGAGCCTTCAAAGCCGGCATTGTGGGCGATCTGGCGCAGGGGTTCTTCAATGGAGCGGCGGATGATGTTCACGCCAGCAAGTTCGTCGTCGTCGGCGGGCTTGATGTCGTTCAGCACCTTGGAAACGCGGATCAGCGCAGTGCCGCCGCCAGGCACGATGCCTTCTTCAACGGCAGCGCGGGTGGCGTTCAGAGCGTCTTCAACGCGGTCTTTCTTTTCCTTCATTTCCACTTCAGTGGCAGCGCCCACATGCACAACGGCCACGCCGCCCACGAGCTTGGCCAGGCGTTCCTGGAGCTTTTCGCGGTCGTAGTCGGAGGTGCTGTCTTCGATCTGGGCGCGAATCTGCTTCACGCGGGCCTTGATGTCGTCGCCCTTGCCAGCGCCGTCAACGATGGTGGTGTTTTCTTTGTCGATGACGATGCGCTTGGCGGTGCCAAGTTCGGCAAGGGTCATGCTTTCAAGCTTGGAGCCGGTGTCGTCAGAAGCCACCTGGCCGCCGGTCAGCACGGCGATATCCTGGAGCATGGCCTTGCGGCGGTCGCCGAAGCCGGGGGCCTTCACAGCCACAACCTGCAGGGCGCCGCGCAGCTTGTTGACCACCAGGGTGGCAAGGGCTTCGCCTTCCACGTCTTCAGCGATGATCATGAGCGGACGGTTCACCTTGGCAACCTGCTCAAGCACGGGCAGCATATCTTTCATGCTGGAGATTTTCTTCTCGGTGCAGAGGATGTAAGGATTGTCCATTTCGCAGACCATCTTTTCGGTGTTGGTCACGAAATAGGGGGAGAGGTAGCCACGGTCAAAGCGCATGCCTTCCACCACGTCCATGGTGGTTTCCAGACCCTTGGCTTCCTCAACGGTGATCACGCCTTCCTTGCCCACTTTGGACATGGCTTCGGCGATGATGTTGCCGATGGTGGCGTCGGAGTTGGCGGAAATGGTGCCGATCTGGGCAATTTCCTTCTGGTCGCGGGTGGGCTTGGCCAGGTTGGCAAGTTCGGCGATCAGGGCTTCAACAGCTTTGTCCACGCCGCGCTTGATGGCCATGGGGTTGCGGCCGGCGGCCACAAGCTTGGTGCCTTCGCGGTAGATGGCCTGGGCCAGAATGGTGGCGGTGGTGGTACCGTCGCCAGCGGCGTCAGAGGTCTTGGAGGCCACTTCCTTGACGAGCTGGGCGCCCATGTTTTCGAACTTGTCGGTCAGTTCGATTTCCTTGGCCACGGTCACGCCGTCCTTGGTGATGACGGGAGCGCCAAAGGACTTTTCAATGGCAACATTGCGGCCCTTGGGGCCGAGGGTCACTTTAACGGCATTGGCGAGCTTGTCGACGCCACGGGCAAGTTTTTCACGGGCTTTAACGTCAAAAAGAATTTCTTTAGCGGACATTGGAAATTTTCCTCCTGAAATATAATTCGGCAGCAGTGGGAGTTAGTCAATAATGGCGAGAATGTCTTCTTCGCGCATCACAAGGTGATCAACGCCGTCCAGCTTGACTTCGGTGCCGGCATACTTGTTGAACAGCACCATGTCGCCCGCTTTGACAGCCAGAGCGACGCGTTCGCCATTTTCCCCAGCTTTGCCGGGACCGGCAGCAACAACCTGACCCTTGGAAGGCTTTTCTTTGGCCGTATCAGGGATAAACAGGCCACCAGCGGTCTTTTCTTCGGATTCAAGGCGTTTGACCAGCACACGGTCGTTAAGGGGCTTCAGCTTCATGACGTCAAATCCTCCCGGAAATGATATTATTATTGTCCATTTAGGACGCAGCAGCGGCCGCATCGCTGTGGCCGCGCTGGAAATATTGCGCGTTATAAACCGAAGCCAGTTACACTTCGCTTCAGTTCCGCACCGGCATAGAAATAAGACGCGCTCGGAGCTTGAAAAGGGGTTTGGACTGATTTTTTTACTTTTTTTTGTAAAAAAATAAAAAATCAAACAAATCAAACAGGTTGAGTTTGACCCCGTTCCGGATGCCTTTTTCTCTGCGGTGTAACCGCGCTTAATACTTTGGGCAAGGAGCACTACCGGAGGCAGGGCGCGCAGTCAAGCTCGACCTGCACGGATGTCGGTCTCTTATTCTTGCCTTGGCCCATGCAGGATCAGCACAGGCAGGGGCATGCGCCCAGTTTTGACTGCGCCTCGCGGCGAAGTTCCTTCACATACGTCCTGTTGTTTTGCAGATAAAAGGCCAGTGCGCGGGCAAAATCCTTTTTCAGCAGGCCCTCAAGAATGAGAGTGCTGATTTCCCTTTCAAGCGAGAGCAGGGCGTGCATGCCAATGACAATGCGCCGTTCCTCCTGCGGCAGGGCGCACAGCTTGCGCCAGAATACCTCCCGGGCGCGGGGCTGATAATACCACATGTACATCATGTCCAGAAGGTGCGTTACTATTTGCCGCGCTGCTGCGCGCTCTTTGCCGTACAGCATGCGCCAGTATTCCGCAGGGTCTTGCAGCATTGTTTCAAGGTCTTTGCTCGGGAACAGCAGTTCCTGCCGCGCAAGACTTTTGTATATCTGCGTAAACTTGCTGTCGTAATCACATTGCCGCATGCGCAGATACATGTTGCGGTCGGCAAAACCTTCGATGATGGAGGCCACCATATCGGACGAACACTTGGAAACAATGGCCGCGCAGTTCTGCATAAGGCTTATGGGATCAGGCAGGTGCATTGCGGTAAAGCAGAGCAGCAAGCCTTGCCCCATGAGCATGGACAGCGGAATGGAAAGCGCGCTGCGAAAAAGGTTGCCGACTATGGCTTCCTTGGGCAGGCCACGGTAAATGTTGTGCCCTGAAATATAGGCGCTGTTGATCATGGCTATGACCGTATAGACCGCAAGCGCGTTGTCCTGCACGGTCAGGCCCATGAAGTCCTGCAAGAGCCACAGGCGCACCACCACTTCAAGCAATGGCACGGATACCCCCGTGTAGAACAGTGAATCAGCCATGCGGCTCCAGCTCACATAGCGTTTCCATGGCACAAGCACAGAGCGGGTAAAGGCCCCGCCGCCCACAACCGCCTGCCCCACGTTGCGCACCGCAGTAATGGCAAACCATATGAGCGCGCCAAACCATGTGAGCACCCACCATCCGTCCACGTAGCTGAAGGCCCACTGCGCGGGCAAAAAACCCGCCAGGATTTTGAGAACATTGACAATGTCGCTGTTCATGTATTCGGGCGACCAGAAGGGGATTTCTCCTTTTTCCGGGCCGGGCGTCTGCTGCATTTCGCGGTTCACGCCCTTGGCGTCAACGCCGCCCAGGGTCACAAGGTTGCCGTCATGGCCCACGCTGGTGGTGTTTTTTTCAAGGCCCCAGCCCCGTACCCGGTGGCATCCCAGATTGCCAAGGCCGGGAATGCGCCTGAGCAGGCGCTGCCACCATGGTTGCGGCTGAGCTGGCTCATGGTAGTGCGTGAAACGGTAAATATCCGTATGCACGGGCAGGGTGAGCCGCAGGGCGTTATCTTCGTTGCGCAGGGCTGCACGGGCCTTTGGGGGCAGCGTTTCCACAAACACAAGCCCCATGCCGTGGGTGTGGTGCGAGCGGCTGGTGGAATCCGTGCCGATGCGCGAACCCAGCGGCGAAAGCGCATAAAATTCCTGCAACTGCGGTATATGCCCCAGAATTTCCTGAAACAGGGGCATGCGCGGAGAATCCTTGGGTTCCTTGCTGATAATGCTGCGGATGACCTGCTTGAGCCTCGGGGTGCTGCCCTCGTTCACGGCCCTTTGCAGGGTGTTGATTTCTTCCACATGAGCAAGCTGACCGGCAGTCCACTCGCGCAGGTTAAAAAGCTCAAGGTGGGTAATGCGCCCACGTCCCAGCCACAGCAGTTCCAGCACGTCCTGTTCCGTCAGCCCGGCAAGGTTGAGTACGATCTGGCAGGGATGCAGCGGATAGATGTTTTCCAGCAGAAATTCCGGCGACTGCTGCAAAATTGCGGGCAAATCCTTGTGCGGCTTGTAGGGGAACACGATTTCCGGGTTGGCCTCCGGGCCGAGCCAGTCTTCGCGCAGCATGTCGGGCACCATGTCGGTCAGCTCCGTCAGGCTTTCGCGCAGTTTGGCCGCCCGGGCGGGGTTCGTTTCCGCAGTCAGGGCCTCGCGCAGGCGTTCGCCGCGCAACTGCCGCATGGGCTCGAGATGATGATAAATAAATTCGGCAAGATGCAGCGAAGACGGCTGCTTTTGACCCACATAGGCAAGAAAAGCCTCTTCCTTGATAGGCTCCGGCGCGGGCATATCCCAGCGGGCAGCCAGCGAGGCGGCGTGCCTCTCGTTCCAGGCCCGCAGGAGCTTGAGCACGTATGCGCGCATCCAGTCGTTGACGGGCGCGTACTTGCGCAGCGCTTCTGTGATGTCCTTGCGGTGCAGCAGGTTGTCAAAAGCCCTGGATGTTTCGGTATTGAGCGGCGACCAGGTAAATTCCACCAGCTTGTCGCGGAACGTGGCCTTGAACTCAATGCCGATGCGTACCGTAATGTCCATGATGCGCGCGGCGCGCAGCAGTTCCTGGGCAGCTTCGGGGTCAACGGTATTATAGTAGATTACCGTCAAAAAGCGGATGCCCTTGATCCACGCATCCATGACCAGATGGGTGGGATTTTTGCGGCCCTTGGTATTGGCGTCGTGCACGTGGTGGTCAAAGGCGTGCTGGTTCCATTCCTCCGGCATTTCAAGCAGGTGGTATTTGCGCAGCAATGCCCGCACAATGCGCGGCGTACCGCGCACGGCCTGATGAAATTCGTGCGCGAGGGGCAATTGGTGGCTGGCATCGTTGTGCGAGCGCACAAGGTCTTTCATGATCTGCACCAGCACACGCGCTGTGTTGTTTTGCAGCGAAGAATGCGTGGAGTACAGAACCTCGTCGTGCAAGCGGCGCAGAGCCTGCAACCTCTCGCTGGGGCCGCCGGCCTCCAGGCTTTCCAGCAGCACGATGACGGCGCTGGCAAGGCGCAGGCCGTGCGAAGAGGTCATTTCAATGATGCCGTGGGGGTGCAGGCCCGGTTCTGGCTGGCGCAGGGCGTGATCCTGCGCGCGGGCGTCCACAAAGGCGTTCACCATCTGGATGAGCTTGTGGTCCTGCCTGTCGAACAGCAATGAAGAGAACTTCCGGTGCGCGTGTGCGCGTCCATCGGTTGAGGAACCGTCGGTTGTGGTACTTGTAGAACTGAGCATGTATAATGTCGGGAAAAAGTGCTTATAGATATTTGCAGAGGCTGCATGCCCTGCAAGCTGACCGTATCAGGCTATGATGCAGTGCAAGTGCCCGAAAGTCCAGCGTCATGTTTCTGCCCATCGGCATGCGCTCGGGCGCATTGATAAAAAAGCCATACTGCCGTTAAATGGCAAAAAACAGTCTCCTGCACGGATGCCCGCTCTAACCCGTTACCTTGGAGGATATATGTACCAGCAAACCAATGAACTGGCCGGGGGGCATGTGTTCGCCACGGCCCAGGAAATGATGGACTGGCTTGAAAAGGCCATGACTGACAATATCCGGAATAACAAGGATCAATACCGGTTTGAGGCTGATCCCTATGCCTATGTGGTCAACTATGCCGCTGCCGCCGGGCTTGAACTTGACGATGCGCAACTGGGCGACATGCAGCGGCGCGTGGCGCAGTGGGCCGAGCAGCACTTTGCCGGGAATATGACCGAAGAATAGCTGTTTTTTTGCTGCTGGCTGCTGCGGTAATTATAATGCAGAGCGTGAAAGATGACAAAAAATTTTCACGTGCTTTGTGCTGATAGTTGCCGACAGCAGTCAGCAATGTTTTGTTGATTACATATTACAAACCGTTACTGAAAGGTGATGGTACAGGTTGTATTGATATAGCAGATTGTAGTATTTCAGAATCTTACGTAAAACTGTAAATATCAAATGTAATTGTTTTACTGTGGTTATGAAAATTTTTATGCGCAACCGTTGTATTTTTAGTTGCCAAGCGCGCATAAATTGATGAAGGTGCTGGAGGAAATTTTCTTTACGACAGACGCAAGGGAATATGGCTTGTGAATATGGCTTTTTGTATATGAAATCACTGTTCGGACTACTCAGAACGCAAATTGAAGAACGCCCAACTAGAGCAATATTTTTGCTTTGGTCTTTGTCACTTCCTGTTGCTGCATTGTTTGCACTGCTTGTCGCATTACACTGGCGTTCAGAAAGTTTGACAGTTGCAATTGATGAAGCAGAATATTCCCTGTCGCAACGTGTTCAGCGTGTTGCTGAAATGGCAGACCTTAAATTTGATACAATAAGAAAACTCACTGTACTGCTGGCTACAGACTCACGCATCATTGCCGCTCTGAAGGGAGAAGGGGATTTTGCGGAATGCACCCGCTACCTGCAGAGCGTGGGGGACACGCTCCGGCTGCACCGTGCGTTCCTGCTTGATAAAAACGGCGTGTGCGTTGCTTCCAACGATGCCGGAATGCCCAAAAATCTCCTTGGCGTTAATCTTGCCGACCGTGATTATTTTATCCGCGCCATGGCTGGCGAAAGTTCCGTACAGTTTGTTGTAGGGCGGGTTTCAACAATTCCCGGTTTTCATTTTTCTGCGCCTGTCAGCGGGCCTGATGGCTATCTTGGCGTGGCAGTGCTCAAGGTTGATACGGCCACGCTTGCGCAGCAGCTTTACCTGCCCACGGGCTTTGTTACGGACAACGCGGGCGTAGTTGTGCTCTCCGATTCGCCGGGGAACATGCTGCGCGTGGTGCCTGGAGAGAGTGCCGCTTTGCTTGCCCCGGCCAAGAGTCTGCTCCGCTATCAGCGCGAAAGTCTTGAACTCGTGTATCTGCATAAAGTGGATGTGGACGGCTACGATGCATGGGAGCTCAGCCCCGGTGGCCCGCCCTACTTGTGCAAGACGGTACGCATAAGTAAAGAAGGGCTCAGCGTGTACGGCTTTGAGAACCTTGCACCTCTGCTGGCCGACCTTGCGGAAAGCTTCCGCATGCATCTTGCCACCACGTTTATTTTTTTTGTGCTTGGTTTTGCGGTCATAATCGGTACCACCGTGAACCTGCTGCGCGACAGATATCTGCGCAACACCTTGCAAAAACTTAATGATACCTTGCGGGTTCAGGCGCAGCATGATTCCCTGACAGGGCTGCTCAACCGCAGGATGTTTGATGAAATGGCCGAGGCCTGGTTCGCCCAGACATTGCGGCTTGGCGTGCCTTTTTCGCTGGTGCTGTTTGACATCGATCATTTCAAGCGGCTGAATGACGCTTTTGGGCATCAGGCTGGCGACCATGTTCTGCGCGAAATCGCCAGATGTGTGAGCCTCCGCCTGTCCCGCCGGGGCGACAGGGTTTTTCGCATCGGAGGGGAGGAATTTGCCGTGCTGGCCAGCGCGTCAGAGGAGCGGCAGATCGTTTCCCTCATGGAAAAGATCCGAAAGACTGTGGAGGATATGCGCCTCCAGCATCCAGATGGGGCGGACAAGGTTGTAACCGTCTCTTTGGGTGGTGTTCTTGTGCGGAACTGTTGCGATATGTCGTTTGATGAGGCGTTCAGAAGAGCGGATGAAGCGTTGTACAGCGCCAAGGCTCAGGGACGCAACCGTAGTGTACTGGCGGGAAGTTGCAGCGCTGAAGGGGATACCGGCTGTTTGGTACGTCCCCATTCCTGACACTGCGCGTTCATTTGCTATCCATTACGCGTTTTTCCGTGCTCATACGTTCAGTTTTGCGCTGATAATCCATATGGTTGCAACAATATAAGGCGCAACGCGCTAATATTCTTCTTTTTCATGTTGACTTTGAATTTCTTTTTCGTATAATGGAGCCTGTTGCCCTCAACCGGGCCGCACTGTTTACCGCCGCAAAGGCATACAGGAGAACAGGTAACATGTATAACCGTTTTGGAACAACGCAGGAAATGATGATCCAGACCGTTCAGGAAAATGGAACGGAGGCTGTGCTGGCCATCGACAGCAGGGGCCTGTATCTGACCACCCCCCAGTTTGTGGGGCGCCCCATTGCCGACCGCAACCGCTATAGCGGTGTGCGCAAGGAAATGCCCCAAAGGCTTGCCGCCCTCGGGCTGGATGTGGAAGCTCTGGTGGCCGCAAACCAGCACCGCATTCAGGTGGAGACAGCTTCCACCAAGAAGGTCAACCCCCTCAAGGCCTCCAAGCGTGGTTCCAAGGGCTAGGCCGGGGCAACTGCCAAGTTTGCAACTATCCATACTCCAGAGCAGAATGTGGCTGAAAATGCCCACCTGCTTCGGTTGACGACACAGGCCGCAATTTTACGGCTGTATACCATCGCCCGTTGTTGACACGGTTGCCCGCACAAGGCTCCGTTCAACAGCGGGCGTTGCCGTTTCAATCTCTCCGGAATTTTTTATTGCGCCAGCGTTGCAGGGGAGTGGCAGCGGGGGCTGCATTGCCCGAGCGCCAACGCCTTGCGCCCTGTGTACTTTTTCCGTAGGCTTTATTCATGTCGAAAACACGTGAAATTTATATATGCTCTTCTTGTGGGTCACAAACCATGCAGTGGCGTGGGCAATGCCCCAACTGTCATGAATGGAATACGCTTCAGGCGGCTGTACAGCCCACATCCGCTCCCGGCGGCAACAGGCCTCGCCCGTCCACGGATTCCTCCAGCCGACCCATTGCCTTGCGCGATGTGGAAGACGCCGGACATGCGCCCTACGGCAGCGGCCTGAAAGCCCTTGACCGCGTGCTGGGCAAGGGCCTTGTGCCCGGTGCGGCCATTCTTGTGGGCGGTGAACCGGGCATCGGCAAATCAACCCTGCTGCTCCAGGTGGCTGGGCTTGTGGCAGCGCAAGGCAGGCGCGTGCTCTACGCCAGTGGCGAGGAATCCCTGCCGCAGATCAAGGGGCGGGCCGAGCGCCTCGGTATGCTGGATCATAACCTGATGGCCATTGCCACCTCCCGCGTGGAGGATGTACTCGAAGCGGCCAATGCCGCGCCGCCAGCCCTGCTGGTGGTGGATTCGGTGCAGACCCTCACAAGTCTTGAGGCCGACGGCCTGCCGGGCAATGTCAGTCAGGTGCGGGCCGTGGCAACAGCATTGCTCGAAGCCTGCCGCCGCCTGTCATGCACCCTGATTCTGGTGGGGCATGTGACCAAGGACGGCGTGCTGGCTGGCCCCCGCCTGCTGGAACACATGGTGGACACCGTTATTTCCCTTGAGGGCGACCGCCGCCAGATGTTCCGCCTGTTGCGCGTGTTCAAAAACCGCTTTGGCCCCAATGAGGAACTGCTGGTCTTCCGCATGGAGGCCACGGGCATGCAGATTGTGGACGACCCCTCCACGTTTTTTCTGGGCCAGCGCGACCCTTCGTTATCCGGCACTGCCGTGGTCATGGCCGTTGACGGTCAGCGCCCGCTGGCAGTGGAGGTGCAGGCGCTGGTTTCCCGCACATTTTTGAGCATCCCGCGCCGGGCGGCCCTTGGCTTTGACGTGGCTCGCCTGCATTTGCTGCTGGCCGTGCTGGAAAAAAGGCTCAAGCTCAATTTTGGTCAGGTGGATATTTACGCCAAGGTGGGCGGCGGCATGAAGCTGAGCGAGCCGGGGCTTGATCTGGCGCTGGTGGCTGCGGTGCTTTCGTCGTATTATGATGTGCCGCTGCCGGAAAAGAGCGTGCTGTGGGGCGAGGTGGATCTCAACGGGCAGGTCAGGCCCGTATCTGCGCAGGATTTGCGGCTCACGCAGGCGCGGCGGCTGGGCTTTGATCCCATTGTGCACCCGGCTGCGGAGCAGGGCGGCATCAGCACCATAGCCGCCTTGCAGCAAAAACTGTTTCATCGCAAGTAAAGGCGGCAGTCATGGGCCTTGAGATTGAACGCAAATATCTGCATGTGAATCTGCAAACCCTGCGTCAAACGCTTGTGGATAGCGGAGCGCATTGCCTTGGCGCGCATTTTGAATGTAACTGGGTGTTTGACACTGCTCAGGGAGCGCTGGTCACAGGCGGCAAATTGCTGCGTTTGCGCAGTCAGGAATGGCAGGGCAAAACGCGCCACCTGATCACGCTCAAGCTGCCCGCCACGGAAGACGGCGGCTTCAAGGTGCGCGAGGAGCGCGAAACGGAGATTGCCGATGGCGCGGCCCTGCGGGGTATTCTGGAAGGGCTGGGCTATACGGTGGCGGCCCGGTACGAAAAAGTTCGCGAGCCCTGGCGCATGGACACCGTGGAAGTGGAGCTGGACGCGCTGCCCTTTGGCCAGGTGGTTGAACTGGAAGGCCGGGCGCAGGATATTGCCAGGGTCGAGAAGCGTCTGAACCTTGACAATGCCGAAATAAGCATCAAAAGTTATCATGAGCTGCATCAGGAATGGTTGCGGCAAAACAACAAGCCGAAACAGCTTTCCTTTGTGTTTGACGAAGCGCAGAGGGCGCACTGG
>NZ_DASQOG010000159.1:0-24904 GCF_035644575.1 Desulfovibrio sp.
TTACGCTTCGGCGGTTTCTTCAGCCTTGGGCTTGCGGGTACGCTTGGGCTTGGCAGGCGCTTCTTCAGCGGCGGCTTCCGTAGCGGGAGCAGCTTCAAGAGCGCGAGAAAGCTCAATAATGGCCATGGGGGCGTTGTCGCCCTTACGGGGCATGGCCAGCTTAAGGATACGGGTGTAACCGCCGGGAACACCGGCGAAAACAGGACCGATCTCGTCAAAAAGGCGCTTAACCAAAGCGTGATCGTTCAACACACGGTAAGCCTGACGGCGAGCGTGCAGGTCGTTGCGCTTGGCAAGGGTGATCAGGGGTTCCACCACCCGGCGCAGCTCCTTGGCCTTAATTTCCGTGGTGCGGATTTTGCCGTGGATCAGCAGGGCCTTAGCGAGATTTTGCAACAGGGCCTTACGGTGCGCAGGCGTACGCGAGAGTTTCCTGCCGGAATTGCTATGCCTCATTTTGCTGCTTCCTTTTCCATTCCTGATATTTCTTGTCGAAGGAATCGACCTTCATGCCGAAGTCAAGGCCCATGTCCAAAAGAACACCCTTGATTTCATCCAACGACTTGCGACCAAAATTCTTGGTCTTGAGCATCTCGCCTTCCGAACGCTGCACCAGTTCACCCACAAGGGCAATATTGGCACCGCGCAGGCAGTTGGTGGCGCGCACCGACAATTCAAGATCGTCAATGCTCTTGTACAGATGCTCATTGATTTCGCCGCTCTCGCCGCTGCCGTGCCGCATGTCGCCAGACACGCGTTCATCAAAGTTGATGAACACAGAAATCTGGTCTTTGATGATCTTGGCACTGTAGGCAATGGCATCCTCGGGTGTGAGGGAGCCGTCGGTCCATACTTCCAGCAACAGGCGGTCATAGTTGGTCATCTGACCAACGCGCGCCTGTTCCACTGTGTAGGCCACCTTGCGCACAGGGGAGAAACTGGAATCCAGCTTGATAACGCCGATTTCCTCGTTCAGTCCCTCGTGCATGTCCGCAGGCACATAGCCCTTGCCCATGCGAGCCTCAAATTCCATCTCAAGCACGACATCCTCGGTGAGGGTGGCGATGTGCTGATCAGGGTTGAGCACTTCAACATGCTGGTTGCCCGAGATGTGTCCGGCTGTCACCGGGCCCTTCTGGTCAACGCGCAGAGTAATGCGCTGCGGTTCATCGGTGTCCATGCGCAGGCGAACCTGCTTGATGTTCAGGATGACATCAGTGATGTCTTCAAGAACACCGTGCACCGTGGTGAATTCATGCTGCACACCGATGATTTTCACCGACACGAAGGCCGCACCCTGAAGGGACGACAAAAGAACCCGGCGCATTGCATTGCCGATGGTGGTGCCGTAGCCCCGTTCCAGCGGTTCGCAAATGAATTTGCCATGCGTGATGCTGGCGGTTTCTTCTTCGCGCATGATCTGATCGGGCTTTACAAGCTCTGACCAGTTGCGTGCATTTATAAGGCGTTCGCCCTGTTTTATAAGCATGCGAACCCCCGCTTATTTCGAGTAAAGTTCGACAATCAGCTGCTCGTTGACGGGGAACTGGATATCGTCACGCTGCGGCAGCGCCTTGACAGAGCCTTTGAAAGCTGCGCCGTCGGCCTCAAGCCAGGCGGGGCAACCACGACGTGCAATGACTTCCTGAGCTTCTGCAAGCACAGGAATCTTGCGGTTCTTTTCGGGCACTTCAATGCTGTCACCCACGCGAACCTGCAAGGAAGGAATGTTCACCTTGCGGCCATTGAGGGTGAAAATGCCGTGCCGCACGAGCTGACGAGCCTGGTTGCGCGAGTTGGCAAAACCAAGGCGGTACACCACGTTGTCGAGGCGGCGTTCAAGAATAACGAGCAGGTTGGTACCAGTAACGCCCTTCTGCATTTCGGCCTTCTCGAAGTAGCCATGGAACTGGCGTTCGAGAATGCCATAAGCGCGGCGGGTCTTTTGCTTCTCACGCAGCTGCACTGCGTATTCGCTGACCTTTTTGCGCGCGCGGCCGTGCTGGCCGGGGGCATAAGGACGACGGTCGTATGCACACTTGTCAGTGAAGCAACGGTCGCCCTTCAGAAAAAGCTTGCAGCCTTCGCGACGGCACATGCGGCACTTGGCTTCAGTATATTTAGCCATCTATCTTTACCTCTTACGGTTTAGGCGCGGTTTACGCTAGGCGCAAACTAGACGCGGCGGCGCTTGGGCGGCCGGCAGCCATTGTGCGGAATGGGCGTAACGTCGCGGATGAACGCCACCTTGAAGCCGATAGCCGAAATAGCGCGCATGGCGGCTTCACGACCGGAACCGGGGCCTTTCACATAGATGCCCACAGTACGCATGCCGTTGTCCTGAGCCTTACGGGCGGCCGTTTCAGCGGCAACCTGCGCAGCAAAGGGGGTGGACTTACGCGAACCCTTAAAGCCGCTCTGGCCCGAGGAGGCCCAGGAGACAGCATTGCCGCGCGTATCCGTAAAAGTAATGATGGTGTTGTTGAACGAAGCCTGGATGTGGGCAATGCCCACCGGCACGTTCTTCTTTTCCTTTTTCTTGACCACTTTCTTGGGTCTGGCCATAACTAACCTCAAATTGGAAGCTTGTCAGATTCTTTTCCGCCAATGGCGAAAAAATCCGTTCGTCCTCACGGCAGCACTATTGCTGCATCCGCTTTACAAACTGCGACAAGCGCAGCCGCACCGCTACTTCTTCTTGCCTACGGCGCCGCGGCGGGGTCCCTTACGGGTGCGGGCATTGGTATGGGTACGCTGACCATGCACGGGCAAACCGCGACGGTGACGCAGACCACGGAAACAACCAATGTCCATAAGGCGCTTAATGTTGCTGGAGATTTCGCGACGCAGGTCGCCTTCCACCTTGTAGTTCTGTTCGAGTTCCTTACGGATCTCGTTAACTTCGTCAGCGGAGAGGTCGTCAATACTACGCTCCCAGTTAACGCCGGTGGTATCCAGAATTTTCATGGCCGTGGTACGGCCAATGCCATAAATGTAGGTGAGCGCAATGTCCACCCGTTTGCCGCGAGGCAAATCAACACCTGCTATTCTCGCCACAATTAGTCTCCTGCCCTAGCCCTGGCGCTGCTTGTGCCGGGGGTTTTCGCAGATAACTCGAAGCACTCCCTTGCGCCGGATAACCTTACACTTGGGGCATATTTTCTTGACGGAAGGTCTTACTTTCATACCTCATCTCCAATAAGAAACCATTGCATTGACCAAATAAAGATCCGGCTTGCGGCTTCGCCACGATAGAACAACAGGCCGCAGTCCTCAAAATTAAGGACGGGAACGGAAATCTTTATCCAGCTTTAACGCTGATGTCAACCTTCAATTGTGTGCCGGTTTAAACCGCGGTCCGAAATGCTGAGAATCTGGGGGCCATTTGGGGTTATGGCAACACTGTGTTCAAAGTGAGCGGCCCACAAACCGTCGCGAGTCACGGCGGTCCACTGATCGTCCAGAATGTCCACTTCGTAGGTGCCAACAGTTACCATGGGTTCAATGGCGATGACCATGCCGTTTTGCAAGGTCAACCCACGCATGCCCGGCCTGAAGTTCGGTACTTCGGGCTTTTCATGCATTTTCGCGCCCACGCCATGCCCAACAAAACGTCGCACAACGCTGAAACCGGCTGCCTCAACATAATCTTGAACAGCCGCTCCGATGTCATAGACATCATTGCCAGCCCGGGCCTGTTCAATGCCAACGTACAGGCTTTCTTCCGTTATCCGCATGAGCTTGCGGGCTTCATCGCTGACCTTGCCAACCGGAAAGGTACGAGCTGCATCGCCCACAAAACCTTCATACACAACGCCCATGTCGATGCTGACGATATCGCCTTCCTTAAGCAGCCGCGCAGAAGGAAAACCATGCACCACCTGCTCGTTGACCGAGCAGCACAGGGCGAAAGGATAACCGCAGTAGCCCAGAAACGCCGGCTTTACCTTATAGTCGGAGCACATGTCGCGCGCCAACTCTTCAAGACGCATGGTAGGCAGGCCCGGCTCCACCATATCGCCCACGGCATCCAGTATGTTGGCCACCATGCGGTTTGCTTCCCGCAGGCAGGCCACTTCCCTTTCATTCTTGATGAATGCGCCGTGATATTTTTTCATTATACAATCACCATCCGCGCTTGCGAAAGCGGAGGGCAAGCCAGAGGCCTGCCCCAACTTTCTAGAGCCTGCCGCTCTTCCGCGCCTTGGCCATGAGGCCCTGATACTGGCTGGAGATCATGTGTGATTCCACCTGATTCATGAAGTCCATGGCCACGCCCACAAGGATCAGCAAGCTCGTGCCGCCAAAATAGAAAGGCACGTTGAAGTTGCTGATGAGCAGCATGGGCAGCAGGCAGACTATTGAAATGTAGGTGGCCCCCGAAAGGGTCAGCCGCGAAAGCACCGTGTCCACATATTCCTGGGTTTTTTCACCAGGACGAATCCCGGGGATGAAACCACCGTTCTTCTTCAGGTTTTCAGCCATATCCTTGGGATCAAAAATGATGGCTGTGTAAAAATAGCAGAAGAAGAACATCAAGGCCACATACAGGACGTTGTAAGCAACGCCGTGCGGCGAGAAGAAATCGGCTGCCTGCTTCAGGTAATGATTGGTCGAGAACTGACCAATGGTCGCAGGGAACAGCAGGAGCGAGGATGCGAAAATAGGCGGAATAACGCCCGCCGTGTTCAGACGCAAAGGCAGGTGCGAGTTCTGACCACCGTACATTTTACGCCCGACCTGACGCTTGGCGTAACTGATGGGGATTCTTCTCTGCGAGCGTTCAACGAACACGATGGCTACCGTAACCGCAGCCATCAGGACCACGATAACAATTGCCATGAAAATGCTCATGTCGCCAGCCTGTATAAGAGCAACAGACTGGATAATGCCGCGGGGAATGCCCACCACGATACCGCAGAAAATGATCAGCGAGATACCGTTGCCGATACCACGCTCAGTGATCTGCTCGCCAAGCCACATGACCAGCACGGAACCAGCCGTAAAGGTAGCCATGGTCACAAGACGGAAATGCCAGCCGGGTGCCAGAACCACAGGCGCTCCAGCGGGGCTGGTCATATTTTCCAGACCAACGGCAATGCCGAGGCCCTGCACCAGGGTGATAAGCACTGTGAGGTAACGGGTGTACTGCGTAATTTTACGCCGTCCCGCCTGCCCTTCTTCCTTGGCCATGCGCTTGACGTCGGGGCTGACCACCTGCAAAAGCTGGATGATAATGCTTGCCGAAATGTAAGGCATGACGCCCAGAGCGAACACCGAGACGTTGGACAGGCCGCCGCCGGAAAACATGTCGAACAGGCTGAAAAGCGTGCCGGACATGCTTTGAAAAAACGACGCCAGCGCAGAAGCGTCAACGCCCGGAATGGGTACGTGAACGCCAATGCGGTAGCAGCACAAAATCAGGAAGGTCCAGCCGATGCGTTTGGTCAGCGAAGCCTGGCCTGCCATATTGTTTGCCGATCCTACTGCCATGAAACACTCGTTGCGTTTGTGCGCCTGTGGCGCAGTATGTGCGCAACGTCATTGCCCGCCTCGCGGCGGGCAATGACGCCAGTGAAAGCCGTGAGGCCGCGCTCACGCGCGGCCACCTGAATTATTCAGCGGCAGAAACCGCTTCCAGCTCAGTGACGTTCCCGCCGGCCTGGCGGATCTTATCCGCAGCAGCCTGGCTGAACTTGTGAGCCTCCACCGACAGAGCGCCTGAGACATCGCCGCGCGAAAGAATTTTCACGGGCGCGCCCATGCGGACAATACCGCGAGCGTACATGTCGTCAAGGGTGATGGTGGTTTTGCCCGGGAAGGCCGACACGAGAGCGTCAAGGTTGACGATGTCGTAGGTGACCTTGAAGGGGGCGTTTTTAAAGCCGTGCTTGGGCAAACGGCGTTGCAGGGGCATCTGGCCGCCTTCGAAACCGGGGCGGACACCGCCACCGGCGCGAGCGTTCTGCCCTTTGTGGCCCTTGCCCGCAGTGCAGCCCAGACCGGAGCCAGAGCCACGGCCCACGCGACGGCGGGTCTTACGCTCTTCCGGAAAAGGAAACAGATTGTGCAGTTGCATGGTATATCCTTTGGCCGTTACTCAACAACGGCAACCATATGCGGAACTTTGGCGATAATGCCCCGGATAGCCGGGGTATCCTTGAACGTCTTGACCATCTCGCGGCGCTTGAGGCCAAGGGAGTCCAGCAGCTTGCGCTGCGCAGGCGTGGAGCCGATGCGCGAACGCACGAGTTTTACCTTGATTTCTGCCATGGTTACTTCCTCGGGGCTTCCAGCTTCTTGCCGCGCAGAGCCGAAACATCTTCGGCGCTGCGCAGGGAAACGAGGCCCTGCATGGTGGCACGAAGCACGTTGTGCGGATTGTTGGTACCAATGGCCTTAGCGAGGACGTCGCGGATGCCTACGGCTTCCATGACGGCGCGCACGGCACCGCCGGCAATGATGCCGGTACCTTCGGAGGCGGGCTTCAGCATGACGCGACCGGCGCCGAAACGACCGAGCACTTCATAAGGAAGGGTGCCTTCAACCAGGGCAACCTGGACGCGGTTCTTACGAGCGCGTTCAGTGGCTTTGCGCAGTGCTTCAGGCACTTCCTGGGCCTTGCCCAGACCGAAGCCCACGCCGCCCTTGCCATCGCCCACAACAACGAGGGCGCTGAAGCTGAAACGGCGACCGCCCTTGACGACCTTGGCCACGCGGTTGAGGGAAACGATCTTTTCGATTTCGCCCAACTCGTTCTGCTGAGTTTCAGTATTTTCCTGACGCATATTAGAACTCCAAGCCGCCTTCGCGGGCGCCGTCGGCTACGGCCTTGACGCGACCGTGATAAATGTACCCGTTGCGATCGAATACCACCTGATTGATATTCTTCTCCTTGGCCATCCGGGCAATTTCCTTGCCCACCATCTCGGCGCCGCTCTTGTTGCAGTGCATGCCGGCTTCGGTCTTGGAAAGCGTAAGGGTAGAGGCGGCAGCCAGGGTCACGCCGTCCAGATCGTTGATGATCTGGGCGTAGATGTGCAGGTTGGACCTGAACACAACCAGACGCGGGCGCTCGAAGGTGCCGTTGACTTTCTTGCGGATACGGATCTTGCGGCGCTGCCGGGATTCGTTCTTGCTGTATTTCATGACGCGCCCCCCTACTTCTTGCCGCCGGACTTACCAACCTTGCGGCGGATAGTCTCGGTAACGTACTTGATGCCCTTGCCCTTGTAGGGTTCAGGCTTACGAATGCGGCGAATCTTGGCGGCCATTTCGCCCACAAGTTCCTTGTCGATGCCTGAGAGGGTCAGAACCTGACCTTCAACCACGGCCTTGATGCCGTCGGGCAGTTCAACGAGCACAGGGTGGGAATAGCCCACAGAAAGCTCGATAATGTTGCCCTTGACCGCCACGCGGTAACCGACGCCGATAACTTCCAGGCCCTTGGAGAAGCCCTTGGTAACGCCTTCAATGCAGTTGGCAAGAAGGGTGCGGCGCAGGCCGTGCTGCGAACGGCTCTGGCGGGTATCTTCTATACGGCCAAGGGTCACGTGACCATCGGCCTGCTCGTAAGTGAGCAGAGAGCAGACAGGGGTGCTCAGCGAGCCCTTGGGCCCTTTAACTTCCACAACATCCGTTCCGATCTTGACTTCAACGCCATTGGGAACGGCAACGGGCAGTCTACCTATTCTCGACATGGTGCACCGCCTACCAGATTTCGCACAGAAGTTCGCCGCCCACCTTCTTCTCATGGGCGGTCATGCCGTCCAGCACGCCGCTGGACGTGGACAAAATGCAGATGCCGAGGCCGTTCTGCACCCTGGGGATGTTATGCGCGCCAACATAAACCCGGCGACCGGGCGTGCTCACACGCTTCAGCCCGCTGATGACGGGCTTTCCCTTCTGGTACTTAAGGGTAATAACAATGTTTTTTTCGGCCACGGCCACGTCTTCGACGTAACCTTCCTGCTTGAGGATGGCGGCTAAAGATTCCTTCATCTTCGAGCTCGGCACATTTACTTCCTTGTGCAGGGCCAAATGCGCGTTGCGGATGCGGGTGAGCATATCCGCAATGGGATCTGTCAACATCGAATGCTCCTGAGAGTTTGGGGGCGGGGTTGACGGCACTATGCCGCCACTTCCCGCTGGCGCGCAGGGCGCGCCTCCCGGGCGTTTACACGCCCGGAAATTTTACCAGCTCGACTTGCGCACGCCGGGCAGTTCACCACGAAGGGCCATGTTGCGGAAGCAGATACGGCAGATGCCGAACTGGCGCAGGAAAGCCCTGGGGCGACCGCAAAGCGGGCAGCGATTGTAGGCGCGGGCGCTGAACTTAGGCTTGCGCTTGGCCTTTACTTCCAGAGAAGTACGGGACATGGCTTAACTCCTACTTGCGGAACGGCATGCCAAGCTGGTCGAGAAGGAACTTGCCTTCTTTGTCCGTGGCCGCCGTGGTGACGATGGTGATGTTCATGCCCTTGGGGTTTTCAACACGGTCAGCTTCCAGTTCGGGGAAGATGGTGTGTTCTTTGATACCCAGGGTGAAATTGCCGCGTCCATCGAAACCGCGGTCAGGGATACCACGGAAGTCACGCACTCGGGGCAAGGCAAAGTTCATAAGCTTGTCCAGAAAGTCCCACATGCGTTCCTTGCGCAGGGTGACGCGCACACCGATAGGCATGCCTTCGCGCAGCTTAAATGCGGCGATGGACTTTTTAGCACGGGTAACAACAGCTTTCTGACCAGCAATCGCGGTAAGTTCCGCCATGGCTTCTTCCATCAGCTTGTTGTTCGAGCTAGCGGCGCCAAGGCCGATGTTCAGAGAGATCTTTTCGATACCGGGCAGTTGCATCGAAGAGGAGTAACTGAACTCCTTCTGCAGTACCGGAACCACCTTCTCTCTATATATCTTTTCAAGGCGTGTCATCGTATCACCTTATTCCATTACTTCGTTGCACTTTTTGCAGAAGCGCACTTTCTTTTCCTTGCCCTCGGACTCGATGGTCTTGTAACCCACTCGAGTGGCCTTGCCGCAGGCAGAGCAGACAACCATAAGGTTGGACACGTGGATAGGCATTTCCTTTTCCACGATACCGCCAGGCTGCTGGGCATAGGGGTTGGGGCGCATGTGGCGCTTGACCATGTTGGTCTTTTCCACAAGCACGCGATCCTTCTTGCGCAGGATCTTCAGCACCTTGCCGATTTTGCCCGCGTCCTTGCCGGCGATTACCATCACCTTGTCGTCCTTGCGGATGCGATACATTTTCATGACGGTCTCCTACAGCACTTCCGGGGCCAGCGAAATAATTTTCATAAAGTTCTGGGCGCGCAGCTCACGGGCCACGGGGCCAAAGATACGCGTACCCACCGGCTCACCCTGGTTGGAGAGCAGCACAGCGGCGTTGCCGTCGAACTTGATGTAGCTGCCGTCCATGCGACGCACTTCTTTAGCGGTACGCACGATAACAGCCTTCATAACATCGCCCTTCTTAACCTTGCTGTGGGGCATTGCTTCCTTAACGGAAACCACGATAATGTCGCCCACCGAGGCGTAGCGGCGGTGTGAACCGCCCAGCACCTTGATGCAGGCAACCTTTTTGGCGCCGGAATTATCGGCCACCTGAAGCGTCGATTCTACCTGGATCATGGTACTACCCTACACGGCTTTTTCAATGATGGAGACCAGATGCCAGCGCTTGTTGCGCGAAAGCGGACGGAACTCCACAATTTTAACCTTGTCGCCCATACCGCATTCGTTCATGGGATCATGAGCCGTGAACTTCTTGCGGCGCCTCACATACTTCTTAAGCAGAGGATGCTTGACCAGGGTCTCGACGCGCACGACAATGGTCTTGTCGTTCTTGTCGCTCACCACAATGCCGGTCAGCATTCTGCCCTTGCGATCTTCCAGAGCTTGCATGTTCAGGCCCTCTGTTCCTTTTCGTTCAATACGGTCTCGATGCGCGCCACCTGCTTACGCATGACTTTCAGTTCGGAAGTCTTTTCAAGCTGCGCAGCGGCATGCTTGAAGCGGGCACTCATCAGTTCCTGGCGCTGCTCGGTAAGAGCCGTGCGCAGTTCTTCCACGCTCATGGAGCGCAGATCCTGTGCGGCGGGCCGGGCGGCGGTTTCGGTCTTTTTCTTGGCAGCCATTTAGATGCCCTCCCTCACCACAATGATGGTCTTAACGGGCAGCTTGTGAGCGGCGCGGGTCAGCGCCTCACGCGCGAGGTCAAGGCTCACGCCCTTGATTTCATACAGCACGCGGCCGGGCTTGACCGGAGCGCACCAACCCACGGGCGCGCCCTTACCGGAACCCTGACGGGTTTCCAGAGGCTTGGCCGTGACGGGGCGGTCGGGGAACACACGGATCCACACTTTGCCGCCACGCTTGATGTGACGCATCATGGCGATACGAGCAGCTTCAATCTGCTGGCTGGAAAGCTGGCCATGCTGCACGGTTTTAAGGCCGATATCACCAAACGCAATGGTGGCGCCGCGGGTGGCCAGGCCACGCAGGCGGCCTTTCTGCCACTTGCGGAATTTAACTCTTTTGGGCGCAAGCATTACTGATCAACCTCTTTGTCAAGGATTTCACCCTTATAGATCCACACCTTGACACCGATGATGCCGTAGGTGGTGTGCGCTTCGGCAAAACCGTAGTCAATGTCGGCACGCAGAGTCTGCAAGGGCACTCGGCCATCGCGGTACCATTCGGTACGGGCGATTTCTGCACCAGCCAGACGTCCGGCGCAGGTTACCTTGATGCCTTCGCCGCCAAACTTGCGGGCCATGGACACGGTACGCTTCATGGCGCGCCGGAAGGCCACGCGGCGCTCGAGCTGCTGGGCGATGTTCTCGGCCACCAGCTGGGCGTCCACTTCGGGGCGACGAATTTCGTTCACTTCAAGAGAGAACTCGCGGCCGAACTTCTGACGAAGATCGTTGCGAAGCTTTTCGATTTCCACACCCTTGCGGCCGATAACAATACCGGGGCGAGCGGTGGAAAGGATAAGCCGTACCTTGCCGCCGGCACGTTCGATCTCGATCTTGGAAACCCCGGCATGAAACAGGAGCTTCTTCACGAACGCGCGGATTTTGCTGTCTTCATAGACAAAGGCAGGGTAGTCCTTCTTGCTGAACCAGCGGGACTGCCAATTCTTGTTATACCCAAGCCGGAACCCGAACGGATGTACTTTCTGACCCATAGCCTATTCCTGCCCTTCTGCGAGTATAACGGTGATGTGGCTGGTGCGCTTGTGAATCTTGGTCGCCCGGCCTTGGGCCCGGGGCATAAAGCGCTTCCAGGTGGGGCCTTCGTTCACCACGATTTCCTTCACCACCATGGCATCCACATCAACGCCGCCCAGCTGCGAGGCATTGGCCAACGCGCTCTTGAGCACGCCGAAAAGCACGCCAGCGGGCTTGTTGGGCGTGAAGCGCAGAAGGTTCATAGCCTCCTCCACTCCAAGACCCTGCACGTTCTTGGCCACAAGACGGGTCTTGCGCGGCGAAACGCGCTGGAATTTTGCAATAGCTTTAGATTCCATATGCCTACCCTACTTCTTGCCGGCCTTGGCCTTTTTGTCGGCGGCATGCCCATGGAAGGTACGAGTGGGCGAGAATTCACCCAGCTTGTGGCCAACCATGTTTTCGGTAACGAACACCGGCACGAACTTCTTGCCATTGTGCACCGCAAAGGTCAGTCCCACCATTTCGGGCAGGATGGTCGAGCGGCGCGACCAGGTCTTGACTACACGGCGGTCGCTGTTCGCCACGGTGCTGTCGACCTTTTTCATCAGATGGCCGTCAACAAACGGCCCTTTTTTCAACGATCTCGGCATGAGCTACTCCTACTTCTGGCCGCGGCGTTTGATGATCAGCCGGGAAGAGGCCTTCTTCTTGTCGCGGGTCTTGTAACCCTTGGCAGGCATACCCCAAGGCGACACAGGATGACGGCCACCAGAGCTTCTGCCTTCGCCACCGCCCAGGGGGTGGTCGATGGGGTTCATGGCAACGCCGCGAACCTTGGGACGACGACCCAGCCAGCGGTTGCGGCCAGCTTTGCCCAGAGAGATGGTTTCGTGATGCACGTTGCCGACCTGGCCCACGGTAGCCACGCAGGTAGCAAGCACCTTGCGCACTTCGCCCGAGGGCAGACGCAGCAGGGCGTAGTTGCCTTCTTTGGCGACCAGCTGGGCGTAGGTACCGGCGGCGCGGCACATCTGACCGCCCTTGCCGGGGTAAAGCTCAATGTTGTGCACAACGGTACCCACAGGGATGCGGGCCATCTGCAAAGCATTGCCGGGTTTGATGTCGGCCACGACGCCATTGCGCTCGTTGATGCCGGACATGATCTTGTCACCCTGCTTCAAGCCAACCGGAGCGAGGATGTAGCGCTTTTCGCCGTCCGAATAGTGCAGCAGCGCGATACGGGCGGTACGGTTGGGATCGTATTCAATGTGCGCAACAGTGGCTTCAACGCCGGTCTTGTCGCGCTTGAAATCGATGATGCGGTACAGACGCTTGACGCCACCACCGCGACGGCGGCTGGTGACTCGACCCAGATTGTTGCGACCGGCCTTTTTGGTGAGGCCTTCAGTGAGCGACTTCTCAGGGCGCGTCCGGGTGATTTCCTCAAAGTCGGAAACCGTCTGGAAGCGACGCCCCGCGGAGGTCGGTTTCAGCTTGCGGACAGCCATGATTACACTCCCTCGAAGAACTCAATTTTATCGCCCTGGCGCAGCGTAACATACGCTTTCTTCCAGCCGGGCTTACGACCAACAACGCGACCCTGGCGCTCCCTGTTCATGGGGGCGCGGCGCACTACGTTGACGGCTTCCACTTTAACATCAAAAGCCTTTTCCACGGCCTGCTTGATTTCAAGCTTGTTGGCCAGGGTGTGGACCATAAAGGCAACCTGCTGGGCTTCGTCCTTGATCAAGGTCGTCTTTTCGGTCAGCAGGGGCTTGAGCAGAACAGAAGTGGTTTCCATCTTACGCCCCCTTCTTTGCGAAACGCGCCTGAACAGGTTCGATGGCGCCTTCAAGCAGAACGAGCTGCTTGTGCTTGAGGATTTCAAGCACGCTCAGGCGATCGACAGTGGTCATGGTGAGGCCCGGAATATTGCGAGCGGAACGAACCAGCGCGCTGTCTTCTGCGGGCGCCACGATGAGAGCCTTGGAAAGGCCCAGCGTGTCGGCAACCTTGGCGAAATGCTTGGTCTTGGCTTCGGGCAGTTCAATACCCTTGACCACCATCAGGGTCGCGGCAGCCAGGCGGCTCGACAGGGCCATCTTCATGGCCAGGGCGCGCACCTTGCTGTTAACCTTGAAGCTGTAATCGCGGGGGCTGGGTCCGAAGATAACGGCACCACCGCGCCAAATGGGCGAACGGTTGGAGCCGGAACGGGCGCGGCCCGTACCCTTCTGCTTCCAGGGCTTAACACCGCCGCCGGAAACCAGCGCGCGGGTCTTTGCCATATGCGTGCCGGCGCGTTTGGCCGCCATCTGGGCGCGCGCCACGAGATTGAGGATTTCGGGCCTCACCTCGATTTCGAACACGTCGGAAGCCAGCGTGATTTCGCCGCTTTCCTGCTTGTTCTGGTCATATACTTTCACGGTAGCCATTGCTGCTTCCTCTACTGCTTGCGGATCAGCACCAGCCCGTTCTTGGGGCCGGGCACGGAACCTTTGACCAGAATGACGTTGTCCTCAGGACGCACATCAACGATGGTCAGGCCCATTTCCGTAACGGTTTCATTGCCCCAATGGCCCGCCATTTTCCGACCCTTAAAAACATGGCCAGGAAAGGTGTTGTTACCAATGGAACCATTGTTGCGGTGCACCTTTTCGCAGCCGTGGGTATCTTTGGAACCGGCGAAATTCCAGCGGCGCATGCGCCCCTGGTAGCCTTTACCCATGCTTGTGCCGGTCACCTTGACCGTATCGCCTGCGGCGAAAATTTCAACGGTCAGTTCCTGACCCAGCTCCTGCTCCGGCGCACCCGCAAGGCGGATTTCGCGCAGATGGCGGAAAAGACCCTTGCCAGCCTTGGCGAAGTGTCCCTGCATAGCCTTGGTGCTGTGCTTTTCCTTAGCGGGGGTCAGCGCGATCTGAACGGCGTTGTAGCCGTCCGTCTCCGCAGTTTTGACCTGGGTGACGGGGCACGGACCGGCCTCAATCACCGTGACAGGCACGGCAGCGCCAGCGCCGTCAAATATGCGGGTCATACCAAGTTTGCGACCCAAAATTCCCATTTTCTCAGCCATGACTGCCTCTCGCTAGAGCTTGATTTCCACGTCCACACCGGCGGGCAACGAAAGCTTGCCCAGCGCGTCGACGGTCTGCTGCGTGGGTTCCAGGATATCCATGAGCCGCTTGTGAATGCGCATTTCAAACTGCTCACGGGACTTTTTGTCCACATGCACGGAACGCTGCACGGTGTACTTGTGAATGTTGGTGGGCAGGGGAATTGGTCCCGCCACACCGGCACCGGTATTGCGCGCCGTATCCACGATTTCCGCAACGGCTTTATCCAGAATGCGGTAATCGTAGGCTTTGAGCTTGATCCGAATGCGATCGCTGCTAACTGTCGTCATTGTGCCTACTCCGTTTGCAAAAACATCCCGCGCGGCCCTTTGGGCTACGAGCGCGGGCTCCTTCACAGCATACGCGGGCCATGAAGCATGGCCCGAAGGGCCGACCTCACCCTGGCAAGGAACGGAAAAACGGAGCAACGTAAGGGGTTGCGCTAATGCGCGCATCACGCCTGAAATTTCAGGAAGAATTCGGAAGATTGGACGCCTGAACGCGCCTGCATCATCCGCGTGATGCTCCCCAGCGTCGCCCAGGCTAAGCCACTCCATAGAAAGAGCGGCTAAGCGGTCCCGCAGGGTCACCAAATGGGGGCTATCCCCCTACCTTACAGCCCCGGGTCACGCGCGGCCTGGGGGCTGCGGTGGGATCCGTCTTTGGGCTGGAACGGCTCGACATTGTCCGGCATTCGGTAACGCCTGCACATGTCAAAACCCTCCGCAACCTTACTGTGGTCGCTTTGGGTGCATCAGGATGGGCTCAACCCACCCTTCCCTGCCGTCCAGGGAACGCCGATAAAAATTGCTTCTTATCGCGCGGAGATTTTTTCTATCCAAGTTCCCTTTGAACGTCAAGCCATTTTTGCATTATTTTTATCACGTCATCCAGGTTTTTTGCCGCGCCAATCTTACTTCTTGACGCTTGCCCCTGCAAAAACTAAAAGAGCCGCACCCCTCCGGCAATTTGCCAAGATGACGCTTTTTTGTCGCACGATCTTCACCATTTTGCGCTAACTTGTCATCTTAGCTGTCGATATTTTCAGGAGATCCCATGTCCATGATTGATGCCACTAACAGGGCAAAGCTCAATTCCTACCAAGGTACTGTCATAAATTACATTACTAAAGAGAATGGACATATTCTGGCCGTGAGCGATGACCAGGCTTTTTGCACACAATTGCGCCTAACCCTTGCCAAAGAGATGGGGCTTACGGCGCAAAGCATATTCACCGCTGTTGCCGACCCCCGCATGATGCTGCGAGAGCTGCGCGACATTCTGGCCCGGCACCCTGCACCTCTTATTTTTATGGAACGCAGTATAGGCGGACAGGATTTGAGCTTTCTTGTGGGCCAGATCAAACAGGCCTTCGCCGCGCTTAAGATTATTGTGCTCACGAGCGATGTGCAACGCGACCGCCTCATGCTGCTTCACGAGGTCGGTGCGGACAATTTTATTGCCAAGCCTGTTTCCGCCAATACGCTCATTGAAAAAATGGCTTTTACCCTCAAGCCGCAGAGCAAGCTTGGGCAGGTCATTGACGTTGCCAAGAGGCTGTTGGCGCAAAAAAAATACGACATGGCTTTGACAGCCTGCCAGAAAGTTTTGCAGCTCAAGCCGGGCAGCGCTGCGGCTTTTCTGCTTATGGGCGATATTTTTCGCGCCACCCAGCAATACGACAAAGCCCGTATTGCCTATGAGTCAGCCGCCAAATCTGCCGATCTTTACCTCGCTCCGCTTCAGCGCCTTGCTGAAATGTACGCGGAAATTGGCGATGTGCCCCAGCAGGTGCGCTATCTCGAGAAACTGGATTCGATCTCGCCTCTTAACGTGAACCGCAAGGTCAGCTTGGGTGAGGCCCATCTAGCCAACGGCGATGTGGAAAAGGCCGAGGCTTTTTTTGAAAAAGCCGTAGTTCAGATGAACCGGGAAGCAGCCGATGGCCTCAGCGCGCTTTCAAGCCGTATTGCCGGCATTTATGGCGAACGCGACCCGGAAAAGGCAGAAAAATTTCTGCGCAGCAGTCTTGAAGCCAAGGGCAAACGGCTTGGGCGGGAAGATTTGGCCCTGTTCAACCAGCTGGGCATCAGCCTGCGCAGGCAGGGTCGCTGGCAGGACGCCATTACGGAATACAAACGCGCCCTCAAAATCGCCCCTGATGATCCAACGCTCTATTATAATGTAGGCATGGCCTTTGCCGAAGGCGCGGATTTTATTCAGGCCAAGGCAAATCTGGTAAAGGCTCTGGACCTGGAACCGGAAATGGTCAAGAGCAGCGCCTCCATCGCCTGCAACTTTGGAGCGGTCTTTCTTCAGTCGGGCGACCGTGACAGGTCGGTGCAGTTTTTTCAGTTGGCCCTTGCCCTCAAGCCCGGCATGAAACTTGCCCTTCAAGGATTGGAGCGCGCAAGAAAATGATTTTGTGAGGCTGCCTGCTGGCACGGGCATGGGCGCACCTGCACCTTCCCCCCTATTCTCTGACCAATAATATTTTTGCCGCGTCACATTGCCAACCTCAATATTATGACTTATTTTTAAGAGATGCCGTGTTTTGTCCCTTTGGGATAAGGCACTGCGCATGCAGCACATTCCGCAGCGCACCCAACATTGGTGTTTGCGCAGCGCAAGCGACCGACCATTGTGCTAGACAGATCATATCTAAAATGTTTGTCTGCACAGCGCGGATACTGAAAAAACGCGCCACGGTTGCCTTTCCGTTACGGACGCGACAGTAGGGATACTTAGGCGGTAAGCGAGCATTTCAAAGTGAAAATGCTCTAGTAAGGAGACTTCATGTTTGGTTTTCTTTTCAAAAAAATCTTCGGCAGCACCAACGACCGCTACTTGCGCAAGCTTCACCCCATGGTGCAGCGCATTAATGCGTTCGAGCCTGAAATGCAGCAACTGACCGATGCCGATTTTCCTGTACGCATAGCGCAATACCGACAGGAAGTGCAGGACGGCACCAGGACTCTGGACGCTCTGCTGCCCGAAGTTTTTGCTCTGGTGCGCGAGGCTTCAAGCCGCAGACTGGGCATGCGTCACTATGACGTGCAGCTCATCGGCGGCATGGTGCTGCACAAGGGCAAGATAGCCGAAATGAAGACCGGTGAAGGCAAAACCCTTGTGGCGACCCTGCCCGTGGTGCTCAATGCCCTGTCCGGCAAGGGCGTGCATGTGGTCACGGTCAATGACTACCTCGCCAAGCGCGACTCGGCCTGGATGGGCCAGCTGTATGAATTCCTAGGCCTGAGCACAGGCGTTATCGTGCATGGTCTTGACGATGAAGAACGCAAGGCCGAATACGCCAAGGACATCACCTACGGCACCAACAATGAATTCGGCTTCGACTACCTGCGCGACAACATGAAGTTCTACGCCAACCAGCTTGTGCAGCGCGGGCACAATTTTGCCATTGTGGACGAAGTGGACTCCATCCTCATCGACGAAGCCAGAACGCCGCTGATCATTTCCGGTGCTTCCGATGAATCGGTGGGCATGTACCGCACGGTGGACGATATTGTCCGTCAGCTCACCCCCGAGCACTACACGGTGGACGAAAAAGTCCGCTCAGCCATGCTCACCGATGAAGGCGTGGCCCGGTGCGAAGAGCTGCTCAAGCTGGACAACCTTTTTGACCCCGCCAACATCACGGCCCAACACCATGTGATGCAGTCGCTCAAGGCGCATCAGCTTTTCAAGCGCGATGTGGATTACATTGTTCAGGAAGATCAGGTAATCATTGTTGACGAATTTACAGGCCGCCTTATGGCTGGCCGCCGCTACTCAGATGGCCTGCATCAGGCGCTGGAAGCCAAGGAACACGTCACCATCGCCGCTGAAAACCAGACGCTTGCCTCCATCACCTTCCAGAACTACTTCCGCCTGTACGACAAACTTTCGGGCATGACCGGCACTGCGGATACCGAAGCGGTGGAATTCCACCAGATATACAGCCTCGAAGTTATCTCCATTCCGCCCAACAGGCCCATGGTTCGCAAGGATTATCCTGACCTTATCTACCGTTCGCGGCAGGAAAAGTTTGACGCCATTGTTGAAGCCATTGCCGAACTGCACAAAAAAGAGCAGCCCGTGCTTGTGGGCACAATTTCCATTGAAACGTCCGAAATGCTTTCCCATCGCCTGAGCAAGCTCGGCATCCCCCACAGCGTGCTCAATGCCAAGCAGCACGAGAAAGAAGCCGAGATCGTGGCGCTGGCCGGCCAGAAAGGCCGCGTCACCATTGCCACCAACATGGCTGGCCGTGGTACGGACATCATGCTGGGCGAGGGCGTCGTGGATCTGGGCGGCCTGCACATTCTTGGTACTGAACGCCACGAAAGCCGCCGCATCGACAACCAGCTGCGTGGCCGCTCGGGCCGTCAGGGCGACCCCGGCTCTTCGCGCTTCTACCTTTCGCTCGAAGACGACCTCATGCGCCTCTTTGGCTCTGACCGCATCAAGGGCCTCATGGAAAAGCTGGGGCTGCGCGATGGCGAGGCCATTGAAAACGCCATGGTTACCCGTGCTGTGGAAGGCGCTCAAAAGCGTGTGGAAGCCCACCACTTTGAAATACGCAAAACACTGCTTGATTATGACAACGTCATGAACCAGCAGCGCGAGGTTATCTACACCTTGCGCCGCGAACTCATGGTTGAGGAAGACCTTGGGCCTGTTTTGCAGGAATTCATGAGCGATGTACTGGATGACGTGTACAGCCCGCTGGAATCCCTGCCTGTGGACGGCCAGGACGAAGCCCGCGCCGCAGCTCTGGCGCGTCTGCGCGATGTCTTCAACCTCGACAGAGTGCTTGAAGAAGGTGCGCGCCTGCCCGAGCGCGAAGAAACCGAGGTCATGGCACAGGGCATTCTTGACAAGCTCAAGGCGGAAACCGGCCCCACCTATGCCGACATTCTTCGTTACTTTCTGCTGGAAGAGCTTGACCGCTGCTGGAAAGAACATTTGCGCAACATGGACGCCCTGCGCGATGGCATAGGCTTGCGCGGCTACGGACAGCGCGACCCCAAGCTGGAATACAAGCGAGAAGGCTTTGAAATGTTCCAGGCCATGCTGTTCCAGATCCGTGAAAGCGTGTTCCGCGCCCTTACGCGCATCCGTGTACAGATTGAGCCTATCCCCGCCGAGCCTGAACAGCAGGAAGTGGAAGCCCCGGTCGAAGAGCCGCAGCATTCCCCCGTGTCGCGGGAATATCGCCATAAGGAGAGCAACTCGCAGCTTTCTTACTCCAGCGGCGGCAGCATTTCGGAAGACCCCAAAAAGCCCGCCAAGGCCGCGCCTCGTATTGGGCGCAATGACCTTTGCCCCTGCGGCAGCGGCAAAAAGTACAAAAAATGCTGCGGGCAGGATAAATAGCCAAGTAATTGCATTAGATCGCTATACCAAGAGACACAAAAGGCGGGGACAACCCCGCCTTTTTATGTTCCATGCTCTGTGCGTACGCAGCAACAATGCTTCAGCGCGCCGATCATGCGGCGCGGCAGGCAAAACGTCCTATGCCTGGGATGAAAAAAACTTTGTCCCTACGCTGCCGATGATAATAAGGGCGATGAAAAACAGCTGGGGCAGCGAAACCTTGTCGCCGAAAAAAAGCGCCCCGCCCAGAACCACGCCCACAGTGCCTGCGCCTGTCCAGAGGGCATAGGTCATCCCCGCCGGGAGCCCGCGCATGGCCAGCGCCAGCAGGCCCATATTCACAAAGCTCAGCACAATGGGCACTGCCGCGGCCTGCCAGTTGCCCAGCGAAGAAGCCCACTTGAGGCTGAGCGCCCACAAAATCTCGGTCACCACGGCCAAACTCAATGCAAACCATGCCATATCCAATACTCCTTTGCGTGGGCTCGGATAAAAAGGCACGGCCTGCGGAAACCCAAAAGAACAGAACAATGCATCCACGGAACGGCGTACAACTGCCATCTGTCCACAGATGTGTCAACCTGCGAGCCCTGCTCCCGAAAATCAGAAATAATCCGAAAAATACGGCTTGTCCGGCGGGATCAGCGTCTCCAGCGTTTTCAGCAGATGATAGTCCATGTCGATGCGGTCATTGTTGTACAGATAGGTGGGGCGCTTGTAGCCCATCAGCATTGTTGTGAGCGTCTTGATATCCAGCGAAAGGCGATGGCCTGTGCTCCAGGTGTTTACCTTTTCGCAAAAAGTACGCCCGTCGCGCCAGCTCACATGGAAGATGCCGTTGTTCCACGGGGCCATGACATCGCTCACTTCCAGTTCAAGAGTCAGCTTTGGGTCTTCAAACTGGAAGGAGTACAGCTCAATAAAACGCTGCACATCCACAATGCGGGCCATGGCGTAAGGTTGAATGCTCTCGTCAATTTCACTGTCTTCAAACTGGAAGGCAATGGGCTCGCCAGTGTAGTTGGCACCTTCCACCTTGGTAATCATGGAAAAATGGGCGCTGATGTAGTTCCAGATGCCGTACTTGGCCTCCTGGTTCAGGTAGACCATTTCCTTGATGCTGAAAACCTCGTTCTCTATGTAGTAGATAACATAGCCCAGAGGCTTGCCGTCGGCGCTGTAGTATACCGCCGCCATGACGTCGTCCGAATCCCAGCGCCAGTACTCCTCCCACTCCAGCTTGCCGCGAATAAGCGCGCCGTGTTCCTGAAGGGCAAAATACTTGTAAACGCGGTGCAGGTCTTCGCACTCGATGTCCACGCGCTCGATCTGCCCGTCCACGGGGTGGCGCTTGGGCAACTGGGTGTCCTTGATGGCAAAGGTCATCTTGTCCGAAACAATTTCCCAGCCGTGCTTGCGGTACAGGGGGATGGAATAGGGGCAGAGGTAGGAAACAATCTGCTGCTGCGAGCGCATGTATTCTAGGCTTTTGCCAATGAGCGAATGGATCAGCCCCCGCCCCGTGTATTCGGGATAGGTAGCCACGCCGGTGATGCCGCCCATTTTGCAGATTTCGCCCTGGATGTTCACTTCCATCGGGTAGATGACGATCTGCGAGGCAAGGTGCCCCTTGTAGAACCAGCCCATGACGTGCGATGCCTCAAATATGGGCATCTTGGACTGCTTCATCTCCATGTCGGACCAACCGATACGGGCCATTTCAGATGTGCTGACCTGAAAGGCGTAGCGCAGCAGGGCCTCAAATTCCTCAAAATCTTCTTCGCCAAGCTGGCGCAGTTCAAAGGCTTCTGTGCCTACGTCCTTACCCGAAGGGGCTTCTCTGTGGGGGGCGGCGGTGCCCTGCGCGGCTGACCCGCGCTCGGGTCGGGCAACAGGAACAAGTGGCGCGCCATCGTGTTCGTCAGGGGGCACCCCTGCGCCACGAAAAGGATGCGGCTCCAGCCGTGGCCCCTCAAGAGGGGGAAGATGTTGCTGTTTATGAAGAATACGCATGCAATGCCTTCCAGATAAGTGTGGAAAAACCGCTGTACATCGGGTGGCCCGATTGCGCAAGCGGTTTGACTTGGCCGCCGCAAGCGGGGCGATGGGGGGGACGGTCAGATATGGAGGCCGGCAGCGTCCCGGCGTTCTTTCAAGCCCTCAAGCACAGCCGAGCTGACGCGCAAGCCCCCGTAGCCCTGGCCCAGACGGATAGTGGGCTTGTTTGATCCGTGATAGTCCGATCCGCCGGAAACGCCAAGATCAAAACGCTTGGCCAGGGCCAGGCAGGTGCGTACATCGGCTTCGGAGTGTTCACTATGGTAGGCTTCAATGGCGCTGAGCCCGTATTCCTTGAGGCGGGCCACCATGGAGTCCAGCCATCCTGAAGGGGCCTTCCAGAGCAGCGGATGCGCCAGGCATACCGTTGCCCCCATGGAGGCAAGCAACCGAACGCTTTCATCAGGTTCCAGCACGGTTTTGGGCAGATACGCCTTGCCCCGGCTGCCCAAAAATTCTTTAAAAACCTGCCGGGGATCCTTGGCAAAGCCCTTGCGCAGCATCACGGCAGCGATGTGTGGTCGCCCCACGCTCTCGCCTTTGGCCGCCGCCAGCACTTCTTCCATGCTGATGTCGTAGCCGAGATCCTGCAACTTTTTTACTATGCCCACATTGCGCTCTGCCCGCATTTCGCGCAGCCAGCGCAGTTTTTCCAGCAAAGGCTGGGGATTTTCCGGTAGCCACAGGCCAAGAATGTGCAGTTCGCCCAGTTCCGTGCCTGTCGAAATTTCGCAGCCGCGCACAACCTCAATACCAAGCTCGCGCCCGGTCTGCTGCCCCTCGTCAAGGCCAGACAGGGTGTCGTGGTCAGTAATTGCCACTGCGGCAAGGCCTGCTGCATGTGCCTTGCCCACAAGCTGGGCCGGAGTATCAGTACCGTCAGAAGCTGTGGAATGCGTGTGCAGATCGATGAATTTCATGCTATCTTTCATGGGATAATTATTATACCGCAAAATGACAATATGGGGCAAGCCTTGAACTGGAAGACGCTTGGAGATAGAATACCCCCTCACGATTAACAGAAGGATTCTTTATGCCAATGGAAACCCGCGAGTTACTGCAAATTCTGGCTTGCCCCAAATGCCTGGGCAACCTTGTGGCGCTGGAAGACAACGGTTCAGTCGCCGCCTTTGCCTGCAAGGCCTGCGGCGTGGTCTATCCTGTACGCGACAATATTCCCATCATGCTTGTGGAAGAAGCTATTCCTCTTGAAGACTGGAACAAGGAACACCCTGCGGCCAAGGAATGCGCCTGATGCGTCTGCTTGTTGCCTCCGACCTGCACGGGTCTGTTGAAAGTCTGCTTTTTTTGCTGGAAAAAGCGCGAGAGCTTACCCCTGACGCACTGGTGCTGCTGGGCGATCTGGTTTACCACGGCCCGCGCAATCCTCTGCCGCAAGGCTATGACACCCGTTCAGTGCTGCAAACCATGCCCGATCTTTCGGCCTTGCCCTGCCCGGTGGTGGCAGTGCGCGGCAACTGCGATGCCGAGGTTGATCTGTGCCTTTTGCCCTTTGCAGTCACAGAGTCCACCTGGATTGAAGCAGACGGCTTGAGCATTTTTGCCAGCCACGGGCACCATCTGCCCGAGCGCCCGCCCTGCCCCGGCATCAAGCCAGGAACAATTCTCTTGCGCGGGCATACCCACGTGCCGCGCGGCGAAACCATTGATGGCCTGCACTTCTGGAACCCCGGTTCCCTTTCCCTGCCCAAGAGCGGCTCGCCCCGCACCTACGGCCTTATAGAAAACGGCGTCTTTTGCGTGCTGGACATGCAGGGCGGCGAAATATTGCGCCACGCTCCCGCACCGCGCTGATCAGGCTTTACCATGTCCTACAATATTGCCCCGTGCCCGGCCCCTGCCGATTCGTCCTCATTTTTGCGCCCGCTGTTCCGCATGGCCTCAGGCCTTGAACTGCTCCTGGCCTCTGCCTCGCCCCGCAGGCGGCAGTTTTTAAACGAATGGGGAATCCCCTTCCGATTGGCTCTCACCAGTGCTGACGAACCACGCCCGGAACAGGGCGAATCCCCGGAGGCGTATACCCGGCGCGCTGCTACTGCCAAGGCCTTGGCATCAGGCCATGCCGTTCGCCAGCAAGGCGCTGCCAGCCAGGAATTACGGCCGGTGATTCTGGCCGCAGATACCGTCGTGGCTGTGGATGGCGATATTCTTGGCAAACCGGAAAACCCGGCCCATGCCTTGCGCATGCTGGAACGCCTCAATGGTCGCGGGCATGAAGTTATCAGCGCCGTGTGCCTGCTGCTGCCTGCCGATGCAGCCTTTGCCCCCGCGCAAGCAGCAGGGCCTGCTGGCCCCAATGTGGACGAATGCTGTGTCGATTCGTTTCGCATGCTGTCATTCAGCGACACCAGCCGTGTTTTCCTCCACCACTGGCCGCAGCCTGTACTGCAAGCCTACCTGGACACCGGGGAGCCGCACGACAAGGCGGGCGCATATGCCATTCAGGGGCAGGGAGCCGTGCTGGTTGAGCGCGTTGACGGTTCGTGGAGCACAGTGGTGGGTCTGCCCGTCACACAACTTGCCCAGGTCATGCTGGACAGAGGCCTCATGCTGCCCTGCGCCTGACAGATATTCCCTTTTCACCATGGCACAGCTGCCTATGGCTGTGTCATGGCTGTCTTCCCTTCCAGAACTGCCCCGCAATCAGTCCCCGTGCCCCAAACACGTTCAGGGAAACATGCGCCCATGCTTTCGCTGAATCCGCCCCGCGCTGCCGAAAGATTTTCTGCTGCGCCTCTGCTCTTGTTCATATTCATTTTTTCCACTGCGCACCGGATTACCGCAACCATCCGGTGATGGTTTCAGTTTGCCTCAGCCCATCCGTTTTAATTGGCGGAGCCCTTTTTTTGCCCTTTCCGCAACAGCGCTGGAAAAAATAAAAAAAATGAAAAAAAGTTTGCCGCCAATTGTGAATTATTTCTTCAATTGGTATGGCGTTCCAATCCGCATAGACTGGTATCCTAGGTTGCCTTTTATGCCATTTTGTGAAAATATGCACAGGCATGACTGAAAGATCAATCAATTCCGGGCTCTTGACGCCTCTCTAAAATATTTTTAGTGCTGTACCATGGAATTATTTCACCTCTAGAAATTCTATGCAACACACAGGAGGGAGGATTTAATCATGTCCCAGGAAA
>NZ_DASQOG010000160.1:0-7418 GCF_035644575.1 Desulfovibrio sp.
GTCCATGTCGGGGTGGATGGGCTTGAGCGCCAGACGGCAGAAGTCGTCAGACCTGTCCATATCCAGCTTGAGTTCGGGGCGGCGCAGCCAGTCTTCTTCCGGATCAAACGTGCCTATTTTAAAGCTGGCGGCATTGTCCCAGATGTAGTTGAGGCAGTGCTCTCGTTGCGAGGTCTGGACGGCCTTGGCATCCAGTTCTTCCAGCAGGTCGCGCGAAAGAATTTCCGCACCGAGGCCGTCGGGCCAGAGGTTGTTGCGCGGAATATGGTTATAGGCATAGTCCCAGCCGCCCTGATCGTAAAAATCCACGAGCCGGTCAATGGCCCCGCTCCAGATGAGCGGATTATCGGCGCACACGCGCACCACGCGCCCGGCATCCGCCGTGCGGGCCGCAAGGCAGAACCGCGCCAGCACATCGTCCTCAGAACCGGCAACGCAGGGCACGCCGCGCCTTTGCAGATGCTCCATGAGTACACGGTCAAGGGGCGTATCCGGCACGGCCACCATGATGCCGTCAAGCTTTACCGCCTGCGCCAGCCGCCGCGTTACCCAGTCGATAACGGGCACATCACGCAGACAGAGCAGTGATTTCATGGGGAGCCGCGTGGAGCCGAGGCGGGCCTGAACAATGGCTATAACCTTGCCGGTCTTGCGCATGGGTGTTCCTTTGTGGAGCAGGTTACGCGTGCTGCGGTTCTGCGGGAGCGGCATCTTCCGCCGCCTGCGGGGCGGCTGCGCCTTCCTGCAGGATATTCTGCATAAGGGCTACAACGCGCCCCTTGTTGGCCGTAAAATTAAGGGCGTTCTGGCGATCCCAAAAGCGTTTGCGACGGGGATTCTTGAGCATGGCCAGAAAAACATTGCGAATCTTGGCATCGCTGACCCTGTCCATAATGCCCACAAAGGCAAAGCCGTTGCGGGGGCGGGCAAAGGTGTGGCGCGCCTCGCGCTCGTGGTGGGCCAGCACCATTGAAGGAATCCGCATATGGGCCAGCTCGTACACCGTGCGCCCTGCGGAGCAGATGGCAAGGTCGGCCCCTTCCATCATGCGGCTCATGACATTGGTGGCCCAGGTAAATTCCACCAGCGGATTATCCAGCCGTGCCAGATGCGCCTCCATGGCGTCCTTGTGGGCATAGCCCGGCCCCGCCACAAGGCGTATGCGGATGCCGTAGGCCCGGCAGATGGGTTCGATGATGTCCAGCACCCGGCGCGAGCAGTCGTTGAGATCCGTGCCGCCAAAGGTGATGAGCACTGTCCTGAGTTCCGGGCGGAAGGGATTGCGCACCGCCCCCAGAAATTCATCGCGCAGGCAAAAATAATCCGGCCCGTAACGCAGGCGCTCGTTGCTGTCCCTGTCTTCGTACAGGGCATTGACCACAAGCCGCGCCCAGTCCGCGCCGGGGCCTTCATCCTCAAAATTGACGCAGCGCACGCCAGCCGTGGTCAGGCGCGCCATGTAGGCCGCCGTGGTGTTCAGAATATCGTTGACCACAAGGTCGGGCCGCATGCGCAGCACGGTGTCTGCAAGCTCCTCGTTGCCCTGGCGCACGATCTTGTAGTCCTTGCGGGCAATGCTTTCCACCGCCAGCTCGCTCTCGCGCGTGCAGACAAAGCTGATCTTGTGGTTGGTGATCTCGTGCGCCAGCATCAGCGCGCGGAACACATGCCCCATGCCGATGGCGGGCCAGCCCGCCACCACAAAGACCACATGCCGCCGTTGCAGCAGGTGTTCGCAGATCCACCAGTCCTGATAGCCCTGAATTTCAATAGCTCTGTCGTTGAGAAAATACGGCACGATCTTGCCGCGCCCCAGCGTGTGTCCGTTGGCCTTGTCCAGCAGGGCAAGCCGCAGAATGATGAGTGCGCGGCTTTCCACCACCAGCATTTTTTCACTGTCGTGCCCGGCGTCTTCATCCAGCAGGCTCTCAAGCCCTTCGCCCTGCACATTCCAGATGCGCTGGCGCATGCTTTTAACCGTCACCAGGCTATCGGCCTGCGCCTCGCGAAAGCGCTTCCAGGCGTCTTCCACATCCACCCAGGTGAGCAGGGGGCAGGAGGCGCGCAGAATCATACAGTGCTCGTATTCCCGCGCAAGTTCTGTCAGCAGCCCGCGCATTTCGGTAACGATATCAAGGCTGGTGAACCGCAGATCCTTGTTCCAGTGGTACCGCACGCCCGCGCGTTCGCAGATGAGCGCGATCTCCTGGCTGTCGGTCAGCACAACAATATCATCGCCGGGCAAAACGCCGCGCGCAGTATTGACGGCCCTTTCCACAAGCGTGACCCCGGCCAGTTTTTTAACAAGCTGATCAGGAATGACGGCATTTTTCTTGATGGCAGGTATGACGATGCAGCGTTCTTTCATGTGTTCTCTGCTGTGCGGAAGGAACATGGCGCAGTGAGCAAACCCCGGACAACATCGTGAATTCCGATCTTGTCCGGGGCAATACAGGCCGCGTTAGCGCAGGCTGGCCAGAACCTCGCGGGTGGAGGCCAGCATGTAGTCAAATTCCTCATCCGTCAGCCAATGCTGGAAGGGGAAGGAAATCATGGCGTCAAAGAAGGTGTCGGCATTGGGGCAGTCGGCCTTGCCCATGCCCAGACGGCGGTAGTAATCGTAGCGGTCCAGCGGAATATACTGCACCACGCACTTCACGCCCTTCTCGTTGAACATGGCGCGGATAAAGCGGTCGCGGGCTTCGGTGCCCGTGGTCATGCGCGCGGCAAGCAAGTGGTAGTTATGGCGGCGGGAATCCTCGCGATGGAACTCCAGCTCGGGAAAGTCCGCCAGCGCATCAATGAAGCGCAGGGCGCGGGCGCGTTTTTCGTCATTGATAGCGTCGATACGTTCAAGCAGCTTGGCCCCAAGCGCGCATTCCGCTTCGCCAAGGCAGTAGTTGTTGGGCTGCAGGGGTTCGCCGTCCAGCATGGGCAGGTCAACATTGCCCATGGCGGGCTTCCAGTAGTCGGGCCGCTCAAAGTCATAGCCGCAATGCCCGTTGTGGCGCAGGGTGGGCACGAGGGCCGCCAGCTTGGGATCGCGCACATAGAGCATGCCGCCCTCGCCAAGGGTGGTGAGGTTCTTGTGCGAATGGAAAGAGAAAACGGCCATGTCGCCAAAGCTCCCAGCCTTTTTGCCATTCAGCTCGGAGCCGATGGACTGGGCTGCGTCTTCAATGAGGATAAGCCCGCGTTCTTTGCACAGGGCGGCAATGCCGGCCATGTCTGCCACATAGCCGTACAGGTGCACCACCACAACGGCCTTGGTGCGGGGCGTAATGGCTTTTTCGATGCTTTCGGCTGTGACGACCCGGGTCAGAAGGTCAACGTCAGCCCAGGCCATTGTGGCGCCCTTTTTGATGTAGGGGTAGGCAGAGGCCGTAAAGGTATGCGAAGGCATGACCACTTCATCGCCGGGCTTGAAGCGGCACAGCTGGGCCGAAAGCTCCAGCGCCGAAACGCCGTTCATGGTCACAAAGCAGCTGCCCTGGGCAACGCCCTGATAGCTGGCAAACTTGCTTTCAAAATCACGCATGTGCACGCCCTGGGTGAGCGTGTCGGCATTGCGCATGACCTCGACAACCACGGCGATTTCTTCTTCCGTGTAGCGGATGGCGCGGCCGCTGAAATTCACTTTAAGGTCCATGAGGACTCCTTGTGGCAAATGCGCCGCCGGAAGGCCCGACGGCGCACAATCTGCGGTTATCACTGCAAGCGACGGCGCTGGTTGCGCCGCGCGCGGCTACATGCGCTTGAAGCGCTCGATAACGTTTTCCTTGGTGAGGATCTTTTTGAAATCCGGGCCAAGGCGGTTGGAAAGGGGCTTTTCGTGCACAATGCTGGCGCCGTAAAGGGCATCGTATTGCGCATCTGTAAGGCCCTGGCAGATGCCCTTGGGCAGGTCGATGCCCTGGCGTTCCATCATGGCCATAAAGTCTTTGTATTCATTGGGGTAGATGTCTTCCAGCACGGTGAGGGCGTAGCAGTTGGCAATGCCGTGGTGCATATGCAGCACCATGCTGAGGCCAGCGGAAAGGGGATGCACCACGCCCACGAAACCGGCGGCCATGCCGCCCAGGAAGGAGGCGATCATGAGCTTTTCGCGATTTTCATCGCTCATCATGTCGCTGGAAAGGTAGACCTGCTTGCTGAGGTCAATGGCCTTTTCAGCCAGGGAATCCACCACCACGTTGCGGTAAGAGCCGGTGATGCTCTCAAAGCAGTGCATGTAGGTGTCGATACCCGTGTAGAAATACTGGTTGCGCGGCACGCTGGCGGTGAGGTCAGGGTCGAGCAGCACCTGTTCAAACATGGTGTAGTCGCTGTTCATGCCCAGCTTGATGTTCTTTTCCTCGTTGCAGATGATGCCAGTGCGCGAGGTTTCGGAACCCGTGCCGGAAAGGGTGGGCACGGCGATTTTGTAGGGAGCGGGGTTCTTGACCAGTTCCCAGCCCTGATAGTTCTCGGCCTTGCCGGGATTGTTCAGCAGGTTGCCCACGCACTTGCAGGTATCAAGAACGCAGCCGCCGCCAAAGGCCAGCAGGGCGCAGGGAGCCGCGCCGTTGAGGAAGGCCTTCACCTTGTCGGTGTAGCCGTCAATGCTGTCAGTGGTGGGCTCGTTGGTGGTGTCCACATAGACAACCATGTCCTTGCTTTCCACGGGCAGCTTGGCAATGAGATCCTTGCCTTCAAAAAAATGGTCAATAAAGAACACGGCAGGGCCGTTCACTGCGGCGCGGCGCGCGCCGATCAGATCGCCAAGCTGGGCAAGGCTGCCCGAACCAATCATATAGTAACCGACATTCTTTGCGTTGCGAAACATAGTTGCCCTCTCAATATGGCAGATGATGACCGGGCCATACGCTATAGCCGAACGTCTGGCAAGATGGCCTGCAATAGGCCACTGGCGCGGATTTTCGCCTGTTGTCGCCGAAGGGCGGCACAACCTTCATATGGTGGCCCTCAGACCCCGCTGTCGTCAAGTGGATCAGGGCCAAAACGGTTGGATCCGGAGGTTCCTTTAAGCGCGTAAACCACCAGAAGCCCAAGGCTCGCCAGAGCCGCCGCACTGCCTGCCAGCACCAGCAGACCATCAGCTTCAAGCACGGCCCCTGCTATGGCAGGCAGCGCCGCTGCCAGCGGCAGCAGCTGCCACCAGCCCGAAAGGTTGCGGTCATGCAGCCTGCGCGTTGACACGCTCACCGTTGGCAGCAGCAGCCACAGGGCCTGCACGGCGCTGATGATGGAAGCCAGCGCTGGGGCGATAGCCCCCACAATGCCCACCGCAATATTGAGCAGCAGCGTAAACAGGCAGAACCACCAGAATTCGGAGCGCGAGGCCCGGCCCTTAAAGCTGCAATACTTCTTGGTCAGGCAGATTCTTACGGCTTCCCTGAATTCCATGTGTTCTCCCTCCAACAGGCAAGATCAGGCCCGGTGCTGCCGCCACGACTGCACGGTATTGCTCAGCAGCATGGCAATGGTCATGGGGCCGACGCCGCCGGGCACAGGCGTAATGGCATGCGCCTTGGGGCTAACACTGGCAAAATCCGCATCGCCGCACAGACCTTCGGGAGTGCGGTTGATGCCCACATCAATGACCACCGCGCCCTGGCGCACCATGTCGCCCGTGATGCAGCGCGGCCTGCCCATGGCAAGAAACAGAAAATCAGCCTGACGGCACTGCTCGGCAAGATCGGGCGTGCGCGAATGGCATACGGTCACAGTGGCGTCGCCAAAACGGCCGGAGCGCGCCAGCAGCATGGCCAGCGGTTTGCCCACAATATTGGAGCGCCCCACAACCACGGCCTTCTTGCCGCTGGTGGGCAGGTCGTAGCGGCGCAGCAGCTCCATGACCCCGGCGGGCGTGCAGGAGACGAATCCCGGCAAACCCAGCGAAAGGCGGCCCACGCTCACAGGGTGGAAACCGTCCACGTCCTTTTCCGGATCAATGGCCAGCAGGCATTCCTGCGCGTCCAGCCCCTTGGGCAGCGGCAGTTGCAGCAGGATGCCGTCCACAGCGGGATTGGCGTTGCACTCGCCAATGAGTTGCAGCAGATCCTGCTGGCTGGTGGCGGCAGGCAAATGGTGCGGAAAGGAAACAATACCGGCTTCGGCGCAGGCGCGCTCCTTGTTGCGCACGTAGACCTGCGAGGCAGGGTCTTCGCCCACAAGAATAACCGCAAGGCCCGGAGCACGATGGCCCTCGGCACGGGCGGCGGTCACTTCCGCGCCAAGTTCCGCCCGGATGTCGGCGGCGGTTTTTTTGCCGTCAATCAAGATCATGTCAAACTCCAAAAAATAAGATAGCCGCCGCAAACAGGGCGACCGCCGCGCCCGGCCGGTGCGACGGTCGCTGGTGGTACCCGCGCCCTTCCAATATGGTTGCGCGCGGGTTGGAGGTCCATACGCGATCAGCTGTGAAAAGCCCGCAAACCATGCCGTAGAGCGGCCTGATCTGCGGGCGGATAAACCTAGTCTTCGTCTTCTGCCTGGAGATAGTATTCGGCCATGATGGGGCCAAAGAAGTCCGCATCGTCGTCCAGTTCTTCTTCAATGCGCAGCAACTGGTTGTACTTGGCCATGCGCTCGGAGCGGCAGAGCGAACCGGTCTTGATCTGCCCGGCGTTGACGCCCACGGCGAGGTCGGCAATGAAGCTGTCTTCGGTTTCGCCGGAGCGGTGCGAAACAACCGTGCTGTACGAAGCTTCCTTGGCCATTTCGATGGTGTCCAGAGTTTCCGTAACCGTGCCGATCTGGTTGAGCTTGATGAGGATGGAGTTGCCCACGCCCTGATCAATGCCCTCGGCCAGGATGGCGGGGTTGGTCACGAACACGTCGTCGCCCACCAGCTGGATATGGTCGCCCAGGGAGGCGGTCAGCATGCCCCAACCGTCCCAATCGCTTTCGGCCATGCCGTCTTCAATGGAGATGAGGGGGTACTTCTGGGTGAATTCGGCCAGCCAGTCGCTCATTTCAGCATTGTTGAAGGTCTTGCCTTCGCCGCCGAGCACGTACTTGCCGTCCTTGTAAAATTCGCTGGCGGCGGCGTCGATGGCCAGAGCCACTTCGGAGCCGGGGTTGTAGCCCGCTTCTTCAATGGCCTTGATGATGTAGGTAAAGGCCTCGTCGTGGTTCTTCAGGTTGGGGGCAAAGCCGCCTTCGTCGCCAACGCTGGTCACGTGACCGTCCTTCTTGAGGATGGCCTGAAGGGTGTGGAAAATCTCCGCGCCGATGCGCAGGGAATCACGGAAGGTCATGGCCCCAACGGGCATGATCATGAATTCCTGAATATCCAGATTGTTGGGAGCATGCGCGCCGCCGTTGATGATGTTCATCATGGGCACGGGCAGCACCTTGGCGTTGATGCCGCCAAGATACTTGTAGAGCGGCAGGCCAAGAAATTCGGAAGCCAC
>NZ_DASQOG010000161.1:0-9352 GCF_035644575.1 Desulfovibrio sp.
TACGTGTGGATTGGCATGAACTGCCTTATCCTCAAGGGCGTAACCATTGGCGAGGGGGCCATCATCGGCGCTGGCAGCGTGGTCACGCGCGATGTGCCGCCCTTCTGCCTTGCCGCTGGCTCTCCCGCCCGCGTGCTGCGCTGCCTCCAGCCCGACGAAAGCGCACAGCAGCCCGGCACTGCCGAATAGGTCGCTGCACGGTGTCTGTGGGGGAATATATCGCGGCGCTGCTGGCGTCGGAAAAGCTGGGCGCACAGGTCACGTGCCACAAGCTCTTTCCGCCGGTGGAGCCATGCTACGCACAGACGCGCCTGCCCTGGCCCGCAGCCATTAGCCGTGCCCTTGAGCAGCGCAGCATCAACGGGCTATACAGCCATCAGGCCCTTGCCACAGACCACATCCGCGCCGGACATTCCATTGTTGCGGCCACGCCCACGGCCAGCGGCAAAAGCCTTATCTACAACCTGCCCGTGCTCGACCGCTACCTGCGCGACCGCGATGCCCGCGCCCTGTATCTCTTCCCCCTCAAGGCACTGGCGCAGGATCAGCTTGGCGCATTCAACGCCCTGGTGGAAGGCTGGCCCAAGGAGGCCCGCCCTACAGCCGCCCTGTATGACGGCGACACCACCGACCATTTTCGCCGCAAAATCCGGCGCAACCCGCCCACGGTGCTCATCAGCAATCCAGAGATGCTGCACCTCGGCATTCTGCCCCACCACGAACAGTGGGCGGAATTTCTGGCTGGCCTGAGCCATGTGGTTGTGGACGAAGCCCACACCTACCGGGGCGTATTTGGGGCGCACATGGCCCAGGTGTTCCGGCGGCTCAACCGCATTGCCGGACGCTACGGCGCGCGACCCGTCTATGTGCTGTGCACGGCCACCGTCGGCAATCCCGGCGAACTGGCAGCGGCGTTGACCGGCACGGATGCTCCCGCCGCCGCGCCTGCCCTTGCCACAGGTCTGGATTCTCCGGCTCAGGTTCCGTCCTCTGCTCCTGCCGCCCGTATAACAGATGCGCCAGTGGTCATTGACCAGTCCGGCGCGCCACAGGGCCCACGGCACTTTGTTTTTCTCAATCCGGAGCAAAGCCCTGCCACAGCCGCCATTGACCTGCTCAAGGCGGCGCTGGCCCGCAACCTGCGCACCATAGTCTACTGCCGCTCGCGGCGCATGACAGAACTCATCAGCCTGTGGGCCGGGCAATCGGGTGTATTCTCCGAGCGAATCTCCGCCTATCGCGCGGGCTTTCTGCCAGAAGAAAGGCGCGGCATCGAGGCCCGCATGGCCTCGGGCGAACTGCTGGCCGTGGTCAGCACCAGCGCGCTGGAACTTGGCATCGACATTGGCGGGCTGGACGTGTGCATCCTTGTGGGCTACCCCGGCACGGTCATGGCAACCTTGCAACGTGGGGGGCGCGTGGGCCGCGCCCAGCAGGAATCGGCCGTGATCATCGTGGCAGGCGAGGATGCGCTGGATCAGTATTTTGCCCGCAATCCCGAAGATTTTTTCAGTCGCCCTGCGGAAAAGGCCGTGGTCAACCCTGACAACGAAGTCATTTTGACCCGCCATCTGGAATGCGCGGCGGCAGAAATGCCCCTCATCCCCGGCGAAGCCATGCTGGCAAGCCCCGCAGCACGCGCCGCCGCCCGCGCGCTCAACGCCAAGGGGCTGTTGCTGCAATCGGCGGACGGCACCCAACTGCTGGCGGCCCGCAAGCGGCCCCAGCGGCATGTGGATTTGCGCGGCACAGGCCAGACCTTCAGCATTGAAGATCAGGACGGTCAGATCATCGGCTCGGTGGACGGCTTTCGCGCCTGGCAGGAGACGCACCCCGGCGCTGTTTACCTGCACCGGGGCCGCAGCTATGTGATTGAAGAGATGGATCCGTCCCGCGCCCGCATTGTGGCCAAGGCTGCAAAAGTCTCATGGTTTACGCGCACACGTGGGCAAAAAAGTACGGACATTCTTGAAGAAGTCGAGCGCACGTCCCTGGGCCGCGTGCTGGTCTGCCGTGGCCGCCTGCGCATTACCGACACCGTGACCGGCTATGAAAAGCGCTCCACCTCGGGCAACCGCCTGCTCACCATCACGCCGCTTGCCGCGCCGCCGCAGGTTTTTGAAACCGAGGGCCTCTGGTACGTCATACCAGACAGCATCCGCGCCTCGCTGGAAGAACGTTTTCTGCACTACATGGGCTCCATCCATGCCCTTGAACATGCGGCTATCGGCCTGCTGCCCCTGCTCATCATGGCCGACCGCAACGACTTTGGCGGTATTTCCACCCCGCTGCATGCCCAGACCGGGCTGTCGGGCGTATTTATTTATGACGGTCTGCCGGGCGGAGCGGGCCTGACGCGCCAGGCCTTTCCCGATGCGCGGGGCCTGCTGGAAGCGACCTTCAAGGCTGTTGCCGCCTGCCCCTGCGAGGACGGCTGCCCCTCCTGCGTGCATTCGCCCAAGTGCGGCTCCGGCAACAGACCCATCAGCAAGATCGGCGCGCTGGAGCTGCTGCGCGAAATGCTGGCCCCCGGCACGGAAGGCGATGCCCTGTGCCGCGACCTGCGCATCAGCCCCGCTCCTGACAGGCTGGATATGGAATCGTTGGACGCAGCCTCTGCCCTGGCTACAGCGCCCCGGCCTGCGGTTTCGGCTCTGGATTTCATCAATGAAGGCAGCCAGCCCGAAGCCGCGCACACTGCAATGGAGGAAGAATCCATGAGCAAAAAGCACTCCGCGCCAGACAATCAGAACAGCCTGTTCGGCGCTAACGGCCTTGCGCAGTCCGGCTCCAGCGGCAGCGCCCCCACGCCTCAGAGGGAGGCCAGAAGCGCGCCGGGCGCTCAAGGAACAAAGACCTTTGATGCCGCAGGCCTGCTGACGCATATTCCCGTGCCGCCGCCCAAAAATTTTGTGGTCTTTGACGTGGAAACCCGGCGCTCCGCTGCCGAAGTGGGCGGCTGGAACCGGGCCGACCGCATGGGCGTGAGCGTTGCCGTGGCCTACGACAGCAAGGCAGACGACTATTTCTCCTACCAGCAGGAGGAACTGCCCGCATTGTTCGAGCGCCTGCGCGCAAGCGACCTTGTGGTGGGCTTCAACAGCCTGCGCTTTGACTACGCAGTGCTTTCGGCCTTTGCGCCCTTTGATCTGCACAAGCTGCCCAGCCTTGATCTTTTACAGCGAGTATACGAACGCCTGAACTACCGACTTCCGCTGGACAATCTGGGGCAGGCCACCCTGGGCGAACCCAAAAGCGCCGACGGCCTGCAAGCCCTGCAATGGTGGAAGGAAGGAAAGCTGGAAGATATCGCCACGTATTGCCGCAAGGATGTGGACATCACACGACGCCTTTATCTGCACGGTCTGGAGCAGGGCTTTTTGCTGTTCAGCAACAAGGCTGGCTCCCGTGTGCGCGTTCCTGTGGATTTTCACCGGCGTTGAGACTGCCGCAGCCGAAAAAGCAAAACGCCCGCGATAGCGGGCGTTTTGCTTTCAAATCTCTGTGGCAAGGCAGGGTTACTTCAATTTTTTCAGCGTCTTTTCCATACCTTCGGGCAGAGGGTAGACGTGATCCTCACCGGGGAACGCGCCCGCGCGCACTTCACGCGCATAGGCCTCCACCGCCGAGCGCAGGCTTGCGCCCACTTCGCCAAAACGTTTGACGAAGCGCGGCAGGTGGCTCAGGGTCATGCCCGTCATATCCTGCCACACCAGCACCTGCCCATCACAGCCAGCGCCTGCGCCGATGCCGATAACCGGGATGGACAGAGCCTGGGTCACGCGCTCGGCCAGGGGCGCGGGCACGCATTCCAGCACCAGGGCGAAAGCCCCGGCTTCTTGCAGGGCGCGGGCATCGTCCAGCAGCTTCTGGGCTGCGGCCATGCTTTTGCCTTGCACCTTGAACCCGCCAAAAGCGTTCACCGATTGCGGCGTGAGGCCAAGATGCCCCATGACGGGGATGGAAGCCCGCGTCAGCGCCCGCACTTCTGCGGCAAATTCCGCGCCGCCTTCAAGCTTGACCGCCTGGGCGCGACCTTCTGTCATGAGCCGTCCGGCGTTGCGCACGGTGTCTTCCACGGAAACGTGGTAGCTCATAAAGGGCATGTCGCAGACCACAAGGGCTTTTTGCGCACCGCGCGCCACGGCGGCGCAGTGGCGCACCATGTCGTCTACCGTGACGGAAAGCGTGTCGGGATAGCCCAGCATCACCATACCCAGCGAATCGCCCACAAGCAGGGCGTCCACCCCGGCCATATCCATGACCCGTGCGGTGCTGTAGTCATAAGCCGTCAGCATAACGAGCTTTTCCTGCCCTTTGGCCTCGCGGAAAGTTACTATCGTATTCTTCATGACTGGGCCTCCTTCTGATTGGCATCGTGGGCCAGCCCCATGATGAGGTGGGTAAGCTTGGCAGCCGTAAAGTCCGCATGGTGCAGGCCCTCAATGGGGGCCAGTTCCACCACGTCCAGCCCCACCACGCGGCGGCCCGCCACGCAGCGTTCCAGCATGTACTGGGCCTCGCGCCAGTTGATGCCGCCGGGCGAGGGCGTTCCGGTGGCTGGCATGATGGACGAATCCAGCCCGTCCACATCAAAGGTGATGTAAATGTTCTTGGGGAAATCCTCGGGCAGGGGCAGCTCCGGCAGGCCTACGCGGGCGAGAAAGTAGGCGTCGTAATGGGTGACGTTGAATTTCTTGCGGATCTCGGCTTCTTCCCGGCAAAAATCACGCACGGCAAACTGCGTGAGCGGCAGGCCGAGGTCGGCCACGGCACGGTACATGACGCTGGCGTGCGAAAAGGGGCTGCCCTCATACTGGGGCCGCAGGTCGGCATGGGCGTCAAACTGCACAACGCCAAAGGGTTCACCCGTTTTTTCCGCCTGCCGGGCCAGCGCACGCAAGGCCCCAAGCGTCACGGTATGCTCGCCGCCCAGCACCACAGGCACGGCCTCGCAGGCAATGGCATGGGCCACAGCGGCCTCTATGCGGTCAAGCGTGTCGGTTATGGGGCCAGCGCAGTCCACGGCCTGAGCGGTAAAAAAACCTGACTCGCCCGGTGCGAATCCGCATTCCCATGCTTCAAGCTGGTGCGATGCGGCTAGCAGGGCCTGAGGGCCTTTGACCGTGCCAGCACCGTAAGAAACGCTCTGCTCCAGAGGAACGGGGATAATGTGAAACCCTGCCTGCTCCGGTGCAGACTGGGGATATTCAGAAGCCAGAAACTTGTCTTGCATGTGATCCTGCCGTGATTTGACATAAAAAAACGGCCCGCTTGGGGAGGCAGGCCGTTTTGGTTGGAGGAGACTGTCAGCAAAAGAAAGGAAGGTACTTTCCAAGCTGCAATGGCCGTGCCACAAAAAGCAGCATACAAATAATCACTTAACCATCTGCTTTTTATTGGTAATTTTTTACAGCCTCTCAATGGGCGCGTTAAAAATGTTTAACCCCACCTGCCTGCGCCCTGCCTGGAAGGCGCAAAACTGTACAAAATATTTTCTTGCACAGCCTATTGCACAGTGTCCTTGCCCGGCGCAACAGCCGCACCCTGCAAAGAAAGGGAAAGCTTTTCGGCCAGTTCGCGCGCGGCGGGCGTATTGCGCCATTCGTCAAAGAGTTTCTGCCAGCCGCCAAAATCCACAAAGTTGCGGTCAAGCTGTTCTTCGTGCATCTGCACCCAGGCGTTGAAAAGCTGCATCTGCACCTGGAAGGTGGAGCTCTCAAAAATCATGGTCGCAGAATCGCGGGGCATGACCTGACCGTCCACATGGGCCAGAACAAAGTTGCAGACCGCGCGGCGGGAGGTTTCAAAGGTCACTTCCTGACCATTCATTTCTTCTGCCAGCGGCAGCAGGCGCGGAAACATCTCGCTGATGCGTTCCATGGCCTTGACCGGCACGGCGATGAACAGTGCGGGCTGGCCGTCCGCAGCGGCAGGGGCATCGGGCTTTTCAGAGATGAAATAAAAACGCAGCCAGTTCTCGAACATGACGGCTTCCAGAACCTTGGCAACGCCATTCTGAAATTGTTCTTGAGCTTCGGGCATGGAGACTCCCTTAGTGTTTTACGGCCACGACCCGCAGCCGCCGATAATCAGCAATCCAACCGCCGTTATTCCACATGGATGCGCGCAGGGCATCCGCCACGGCGGCAAAAACTTTTTCCTGAGCCTCTGGGGCCACGCAATCCAGATCCTGGGCAAAAAACTGCGCCATCCAGCGGGCAAGGCCTTCTTCCCCGCCTTTGAGAGGGGTAGGCCTGTCGTATTCTTCCGCCAGCCGCACGGAAAATCCGTGGCGACGCAGCAGGGCCGCATATTCTTGCGCCGAGGGAAAATAAAAACGCTCGCTGTTCAGATGCGCCGGGCCAATGCCCTCCCCCGCCAGTACAGCCTGAAAGGCCGCCCCAAAGGCAGCGCGGATGCGCCCGATGTTGCCCTGCGCGCCAAATTCGCACACCAGCAGCCCGCCGGGGCGCAAGGCCCGCGCCATGACGGCGGTCAGGCGCTCCTGATCTTCTATCCAGTGCAAGGCGGCGTTGGAGAAGAGCGCGTCCACGCAGCCGTTCCACGGCATGTCGCAGGCGTCCATCACCAGAAATTCCACTCGCGGCAGACGCATCCGGGCCTGCACGATCATGTCGGGCGAGGCGTCAATGCCCACCACGCGGGCGGCTCTGGCGGTCAATGCTTCTGTCAGCGCGCCAGTACCGCAGCCAACGTCAACCACAAAGCCCAGGCCATCGGGCAACAGCCCCAGCAGGTTTTCACCGTAGGCTGCCACAAAGTCGTGGCTCTGGTCATAAAGACGGGCATCCCAATCCATGAATCCGGTTCTCCCTGCGCGGCGAAAAAAAGCGCAAGCGCCACTTGTTGTAAACATCAGACTACAACGCGTCAATGCGGCGGGCTGATTTGCAGCAACAATGCCGCCTGCTCCCTGCCAGAAATGACGGGGCTCAGGCCTGCTTTTCCTGCACTGCGCGTCTTTGCATTTCGCGGTTGCCCACTTGTCCGAGGACTGCGGCGGCAAGCCCGGTGCAGGCGCTCACCAATCCCAGCGGCACGGCGGTATCGCCCCCGGCCAGCCCCACAAGGGGCGAGGTGCACGCGCCAAAAATAAAGACCGCCACGCCCAGAATGCCCGAGGCTGTTCCCGCGCCAACATTTTGCGCGCTGATGCCAAGGGTAAAGCTGGTGGGGAGCGTCATGCCCTGAAGGGCGATCATGAAAAACAGCCCCCCGAGCAGCGGCAAGGGCGAAGCTGGCGCTATCACCGTCACGGCCAGCACGCCAAGGCAGGCTGCGCAGCGCAACGTGTTGCCGATTTGCAGCAAACGGGCTTCGCCAAAGCGGCGCGCCAGCCGGGCCGTGGCAAGGGCGACAAACATGACGCTCAAGGCGTTGCAGCCAAAAATGACGCTGTAGCCTTGCGGCGAGATGCCGTACATGCCCTGCAACACAAAGGGCGAGGCCGCCACGTAGCCGAAAAATCCGCCCATGGTGAAGCCCTGCACGCCCACATAGCACATAAAGGGCTTTTGCCGCAAAAGTTCGCCCATGGCCTTCCACGAGGCGCGCAAGCCGCCCTCGCGGCGCATGGTTTCCGGCAGGGTTTCGGGCAGGCCTACGGCGCTCAGCACGATCAGCAGCACCCCAAAGCCCGTCAGAAAATAAAAAATCAGGGGCCAGCCGCTCAGGGTCGCCAGCCAGCCGCCCAGGAGCGGCCCGGTAATGGGCGCAATGCCGTTGACCGCCATGAGCAGGCTCATGAAGTTGGTCAGCTCCGGCCCGCGAAACAGGTCGCAGGCCATGGCGCGGGCCAGCACGATGCCCCCTGCCCCGCCAAGCCCCTGCGCAAATCGCAGGGCAATAAAGCTGTTGCCCGTTTTTGCCGCTGCGCAGCATATGGAAGCCAGCGTAAAAAAGATCAATGCCACGAACAGGGGCTTGCGCCGCCCGGTGGAATCTGAAATGGGCCCCACAAACAATTGCCCGAGGGCCATGCCCAGCAGGCAGGCCGTGATGGTCAACTGCGTTGTTGCCGTGGAAATGTTGAGGTCTGCCGCCAGGGCGGGCAGGCTTGGCAAATAGGTATCGGTGCACAGTGGGCCAAAGGCGGCCATCATGCCCAGCAAGAGCGCCAGAAACAGCCTGCGGCGGCGGGGCAGCTTTGCGCCAGCACCCACAATATAATCATTTTCCGTAATGCGCATGTTTGTCCTTTTTCTTTTCTTTGCGCGATATTCGGGACGTGCGCGGGCAAAGTCAAGGGCGGGGAACGCCTCTGCGCGGCTCTGGTATGCGCTGCCGCCTTATGCTACCCTGCGCCCATGATTGATTACGCTCAAGCCCTTAACGAAGCCCAGTACGAGGCAGCCACCTGCGGCGACGGCCCGGTGCTGGTTGTGGCAGGCGCAGGCAGCGGCAAAACCCGCACCATCGTCTACCGTCTGGCATGGCTGGCAGAGCACGGCATCGAACCTGACGCCATGCTCCTGCTCACCTTTACCCGCAAGGCCGCGCAGGAAATGCTGCACCGCGCGGGGCTGTTGCTCAATCAGGGGCTTGCGGGCGTGCAGGGCGGCACCTTCCACGCCTTTGGCTTCGGGGCGCTCCGGCGCTGGAAGCCCGAATGGCTTGGCGACAGACCCTTCACAGTCATGGATTCCGCCGACATCAACGAGGCGGTCAAACACTGCAAGGATCAGCTCAAGCTGGGCAAGGGCGACAGGTCGTTTCCCAAAACACAGAGCATTGTGGGGCTGCTGAGCAAGGCCCGCAACAAGGAACTGCCGCTGGACGAAGTGCTGCGGCGCGAGGCTTTTCATCTGTTGCCCCATGCCGATGGTCTGGCCCGGCTGGGCGATGCCTACAATGCCTACCGCCGCGACAAGGGCCTGCTGGATTACGATGACCTGCTGTTCGAGCTTGAGGCCCTGCTGCGCGAGAATCCGCTGGCTGCCGCCTCGCTGCGGCAGAGATTCAGCCATATTCTTGTGGACGAATATCAGGATACAAACCTGGTTCAGGCCCGCATTGTGCGCCTGCTGGCAGGGCCAATGGACGGCCCCCCAGGCAACGTCATGGCTGTGGGCGACGAAGCCCAGTCCATCTATGCCTTTCGCGGCGCCAATGTGCGCAACATATTGGACTTTCCCACGCTTTTTCCCGGCGCGCGCGTGGTGCGGCTGGAAGAAAACTACCGCTCCACCAAGCCCGTGCTGGATGTGGCCAACAACCTGCTCTCCCACGCTGCGGAATCCTTCCGCAAAAACCTGTTCACGCGCAAGGAAGGCGGCGACCCGGTACGCCTTGTGACGCCGCTCAGCGACATGAGTCAGGCCAAGCTGGT
>NZ_DASQOG010000162.1:0-8515 GCF_035644575.1 Desulfovibrio sp.
CAAGATGGTCATGGACGGCGAGTATATAGTGGAGGCCGAGCCTGTGCTTGGCTACATCCACCGCATGCACGAAAAAATGGCCGAAAACCGCACCTGGGCGCAGTTTATGCCCAATACGGGCCGCATGGATTACCTGCATGCTCTGGCCTACAACCACGGCTATGCCTGTCTGGTCGAGCGCGCTGCTTCCATTGAAGTGCCGGAACGCGCCGAGTTCATCCGCGTCATAACCAATGAGCTGAACCGCGTTTCAAGCCATCTGCTCTGGTTTGGGGCTTTTGTGCTTGATCTTGGCGGGTTTTCGCCGCTTTTGTACGCCTTTGACGACCGCGAGCAGATTCTGGATCTGCTGGAATCCGTTACCGGGTCGCGCCTCACGTACTGCTACTTCCGCTTTGGCGGCGTGTACAACGATGTTGACGATGACTTTGTAAGAGGCACGCGGGCCTTTATCGCGCGTATGCGCAAGCGCCTGCCCATGTACCATTCCCTTGTTTCCAAAAACCTCATTATCCAGCAACGTCTTGTGGATGTGGGTTTTGTGCCTGCCGAGATGTGCCGCAAATACGGCGCAACGGGGCCTGTGGCGCGCGGTGCCGGCATTGCCTATGACGTGCGCAAGCACGAGCCATACGGCGTTTATGACCGCTTTACCTTTGACGTGCCCGTGTACACCGAGGGTGATTCCATGGCCCGCTACAAGGTGCGCATGGACGAAATTGAGCAGAGCCTGCGCATTCTCGAGCAGGCCCTCGACTATCTGCCCAAAGGCCCGGTTATGGCGGCCAAGGTTCCCAAAACCATCAAACCGCCCAAGGGCGACTATTACCACGCTGTGGAAACTGCGCGCGGTCTTTTGGGCATCCGCGCCGTCAGCGATGGCAGCGGCACCCCCTGGCGGCTCAAGTGGCGCACCCCCTGTTTTTCAAACCTGCTTGTTTTTGGCGAGGCGGGCAGGGGAATGCTGCTGCCCGATGCCCTGGCGCTGCTCGGCAGCCTTGACCTGGTGATTCCGGATATTGACCGCTAAGGAACACAGCCATGACGTTTTATTCCGAAATGCTGCGTCTTCTGGGGTATCTTGTAGGATTCCTTGTCTTTGTGGCGCTAAACGCGGCCTATCTGGTATGGGTTGAGCGCAAGGTGGCAGGGCATATACAGCGGCGCATAGGGCCCAAGGAAGTTGGCCCCTATGGCCTGTTGCAGCCGCTGGCTGACGGCTTCAAGCTCATGACCAAACAGGTGTTCATTCCCAAGGATGCCGACGGCGTGCTGTTCTGCCTTGGGCCTGTGCTGGTCATGACCCCGGCCTTCATGAGTTTTGTGACCATTCCCTACACCGAAGGGCTGGTGGCGCGTAACCTTAACCTGGGGCTGTTGGCAATCTATGCCTTTGCCTCGGTAAACGTGCTGGGCTTGCTGCTTGGCGCGTGGGGTTCGCGCAACAAATACGCGGTTATCTCCGCCGCGCGCGTGGTCTCGCAAAACGTGGCCTACGAAATACCCATGCTGCTGGTTGTAGTGAGCCTTGTTATGGTTATGGGCACCCTCAACCTCAGCGAAATTGTGGGTACGCAATCGGGCGGATTCTGGCACTGGAATGTGTTTCGCCTTTCGGCAAGTCCGCTCATGCCGGTTTCATTCATCATCTTTTTCATCTGCATGCTGGCGGAGACAAACCGCGCTCCCTTTGACATGGCCGAGGCCGAAAGCGAGCTGATCGCAGGCGCTTTTACGGAGTATTCCGGCATGGGCTTTGGCGTGTACTTTATGGGCGAGTACGCCAACGTGGTGGTGGGCGCCAGCCTGTTGACCCTGCTGTTTCTTGGCGGGTGGGATTGCCCGCTGGGGCTTTGGCCGGGGGCGCACTGGTTTGCCATCAAGCTTTACGGGGTCATTTTTACCGTAATCTGGGTACGCTGGACGTTTCCGCGCACGACCTTCTACGGCCTGCTGAACCTCTCGTGGAAGGTGCTTATCCCCATTGCGCTCGTCAACCTCATCATTACCAGCGCGTTGCTCAAGGTGCTGTAGTATGAACGCATATTTTAAAAATATCTTTTCAGGCGGGTGGAGCCTTTTTGTGGGCATGGGCATAACGCTGCGCTATTTTTTCAAGCCGGTGGTTACATCATCCTACCCGCGCGAGGTGCTGCCCATTCCGCCGCGCTACAGGGGCCATATCGACCTGGTGTACGACCCGGAAACCGGCACGGACAGATGCATTGTGTGCGGCTCGTGCCAGAAGGCCTGCCCCTCGGGCTGCATAGAGCTTGCGGGCGAAAAGCTGGACGGGGCCAAAAAGAAGACCCTCACGAGTTACAAACTGAACTTTACCAAGTGCAGCCTGTGCGGCCTGTGCGTGGAATCGTGCCCCACAGACGCGCTGACGTTTTCTCATGACTACAATTTGGCCGGGTTTGACGAGGCGGAGTACCACTTTGACCTTGTACGGCGGCTCAAGGAGCGTCCCTGATGTCCAGTCATGAAACTATGCAAACGCTGGCCGAGGGCATTTTCTGGTTCTTTGTGCTGGTGACGTTCTGCGGCGCGGTGCTGGCTGTTTCGGCGCGCACGCTCATACGCCGCGTGGCCGGGCTTGCCCTGTGCTTCACTGGCGTTGCGGGGCTTTATTACTACCTTTCCAGCCCCTTTGTGGCCTTTATGCAGATGCTTGTGTACGTGGGCGCGCTGTGCGTCACCATTACATTCGCCATCATGCTGGCTGAAACGTCGGACGCAAACCGCGCCCCGCGCCGCAACAAGCTGAGCCTGTTTCTGGGCGCTGCGGCCAGTTGCGCCATCACAGCGGCGCTTGTGGTGCAATCCATCGTGGCTCCCTGGCCGGAGACGCCTCCGGCCCAGATTGAGGGAACCATCGAGCGCATCGGGCAGGCCTTGCTGAGCACGTATTCCATGAGCTTTGAACTTATTTCCGTGGTTCTGGTGGTAGCCATGGTGGGGGCGCTCGCACTGGCCCGCCACGGGAGGGACAAGTGATGCACTACGCAAGCTTGAGTCAGTCTCTTGAAACCTATCTGGTCATCGGCGCGGCCTTGTTCGGCCTGGGGCTGTTTGGCATGGCCATGCGCCGTACCTTCATAGGCATGCTCATTGCGTCCGAGCTTATCCTCTGTGGGGCATCGGTCAACTTTATGGCCTTTGGGCGGTTTTGCGCGCCAGACACGGCAACCGGGCAGATCGCGGCTCTGTTTGTCATGGCCATCGCAGCGGCGGAAGCGGTCATTGTGCTTTCCATCATCATTGCGGTGTACCGGCTGTACCGATCTGTTGAAACGGACGCTCCGTCAGACCTCAAAGGTTAAGGGGAACAGCATATGGATATTGTTGAATCCGTCAGACCCCTGGCCGCCATACTTACAGCGTTGATCGGCGCATGCCTGATAATGCTGACGGGGCGTCGGCCCAACGTGCGCGAAACAGTTTCGTTTGTAACGGCGGTGGTCATGTTCTGCATCATCGCCTCCATGATCGGCGATGTTGCACCTGCGCCCATGGGGCACGGCCACACGCTGCACCTTACGCTTTTTCCCATACTACCGGGGCTTTCGGTGAGCTTTCGGGCGGATGCTTTTTCCATGGTGTTTGCGCTGGTTGGCTCGTTTTTATGGATTATCACCGTTTTTTACGCGGCAGGGTACATGCGCGGCTTGAACGAGCATGCCCAGACGCGCTTCAGCGCCTGTTTTGCCCTGACGCTTTTTGGGGCAATGGGCGTGGCCTTTGCCGACAACCTGTTTACGCTCTATCTGTTCTATGAAGTGGTGAGCGTGTGCACCTACCCCCTTGTGGCCCACCATCAGGATGCTGAGGGCTACGACGGCGCGCGCAAGTATATTGTGTACCTGACCACCACGGCAAAAGGGCTGGTGCTGCCAGCCATGATCGTCATCTACGTGCTCACGGGCAATCTGGACTTTGCCCACAACAGCCACACGGGCATTTTGTCCGCCGGGGCCAGCGATGCGCTGGCAACCGTGCTGTACGTTTGCTGCATTCTGGGTTTTGCCAAGAACGGCATCATGCCGTTCCACCACTGGCTGCCGGGCGCTATGGTGGCTCCCACGCCTGTTTCGGCCCTGCTGCATGCGGTGGCGGTGGTCAAGGTGGGCGTGTTCTGCACCACGCGCGTCATGCTCTTTGTGTTTGGCACCGACCTGATGAAAAATCTGAACCTTGGCGTGCCCACGGCCTACTTTGTATCATTTACCATTCTTGCGGCTTCCATCATTGCCCTGACCAAGGACAACCTCAAGGCGCGGCTGGCCTACTCCACGGTAAGTCAACTCTCCTACATCGTGCTTGGCGTGGCGCTCCTGACTGTAGACGGCATACAGGGCGGCATAGTGCACATCGCCAACCATGCATTCGCAAAGATAACGCTCTTTTTCTGCGCGGGCGCGATCTATGTGGCAACGCACAAAAAGTGCATTTCTGAGATGAGCGGCCTTGGGCGCTCCATGCCCTTTACCTTTGCGGCTTTTGCCGTGGCCTCGCTTTCCATGATTGGCGCGCCGCCCGTGGCAGGCTTTGTGACAAAGTGGAAGCTGCTGGTGGGCGCCATGGAAATGCCCACGCATTCTATGGGCATATTGCTGGTGCTGCTGGCAAGTACGCTCCTGAACGTGGCCTACTTTGCGCCTGTGACCTACAAGGCATTTTTCGGCAAAAGGCCGGAAGGTGAAGAAACGGGCATTCGTGAAGCTCCGCTGAGCATGGTTGTGCCCATTCTCATAGCGGCTGGCGTTTCCGTGTTCATCGGCATTTACCCCGATGCCATCATGTCCTTCGTGAAGGTGGTGACAGGATGATAGTGAACATCATCGAATTTTTCCGCGCCCGGCTCAAGGCCACCATCCGTGTGTGTCTGGTGGTGCTGGCGGCTCTGGTGGTGTGGGACGCCCTGTTTGTTTCAAAAGAGCATGTGCACACCTTTGTGGAACGCATACCCGGATTCTGGGCCGCGTTCGGCTTTGTCGCCTGCGTTGTGATTATCATCGTTTCCAAGTGGTTCGGCCATTTGGGCATTATGACCCGCGAGGATTATTACGATGACTGAGCCATGGATTCACCCCTCCGCAGTTCTGTTGCTGGGCGCGGTAATTCTGCCGCTGCTGCCCAAGGCCGTGCGCCGGATCTGTATTGTGCTTGTGCCGGTGCTGGCCTTTTGCGCCGTGCTGCTCATGCAGGGGCACAATGGCGAATATGGCGTGCTGCCCTTCATGAAATGGCAACTCATATTCGGCAAGGTCGATGCGCTTAGTATGGTTTTTGCCTACATCATGACCCTCATGTGCGTGATCGGCTCCATCTACGGCCTGCATGTGGAAGAAGCCGCGCAGCATTCCGTCGCCTGGACATATGTGGCGGGATCGCTGGGCGTCATCTTTTGCGGGGATTACCTGACGCTCTTCCTTTTTTGGGAGCTGATGGCCTTCTCCTCCGTATTTCTGGTGTGGTTCAGGCGGCGCAAGGAATCGCTGGCATCTGGCTACCGTTACCTGCTGGTGCACACTGCGGGCGGTCTGCTGTTGCTGGCAGGGCTTGTGCTGCGCTACCGGGCCACGGGCGATCTGACCTTCGGCCCCATCGGCGTGGCTGATCCGCAGCTCTACACCTACCTGATCATGGCCGGATTTATCCTCAACGCGGCTGTGCCGCCTCTGCATGCATGGCTGCCCGATGCCTACGGCGAAGCCACGGTGACAGGCGCGGTGTTCATGTGCGCCTTTACCACCAAAACCGCCGTGTATGTGTTGGCGCGCAGCTTTGCGGGCATGGAAATTCTGGTGCCGCTTGGCGTGTGCATGGCCCTGTACGGCGTTGTGTACGCCGTGCTTGAAAACGACGCCCGCCGCCTGCTGGCCTACCACATCATCAGTCAGGTGGGGTACATGGTGGCAGCCGTGGGCATCGGTACGCCGCTGGCCATCAACGGCGCCTGCGCTCACGCTTTTGCCCACATTCTTTACAAGGGACTGCTGTTCATGGGCTGCGGCTCGGTGTTGCACATGACGGGCGTGAGCAAGTTCACCCAGTTGGGCGGACTGTACAAAAAGATGCCCAAAACCTTTGTGTTCACCCTGGTGGGCGGACTTTCCATTTCGGCCTTTCCGCTGTTCAGCGGCTTTGTGACCAAGGCCATGATCGTTGCCGCCGGATTTGAGGCGCACAACTACTGGGCGGGATTTTTGCTCACCCTGGCCTCTGCGGGTACCTTCCTGCACACGGGCCTGAAGGTTCCGTACTTCATCTGGTTCGGCAAAAACAACTGCTCCAAGGAAACATGGGAGCGCGCGGGCGATCCGCCGCTCAACATGCAGGCGGCCATGGCCGTGGCGGCGTTTTTGTGCATCTTCATCGGCTGCTACACGCCGTACCTGTACGACATGCTTCCCTTCCCCGATGTGGCGGCGCAGTACCACCCCTACAGCGCGGCGCATATTTCTGAAACCTTGCAGATACTGTTGTTTACGGCCCTCGGATTCTTTTTGCTGCTCAAAAAGCTCACGCCAGAACCCACCATCAGTCTGGATCTGGACTGGTTTTACCGCATGGGCGGCAGGCTGTTCTACTGGTTTGCGCGCAAGCCCGTGCAGTCTGTGGACAATACCGTGGGCGAGGCCTGGAACCGGCAGGGCATAGTGCCGCTCATGCGTACGGCGCGCTTTTGGTCATGGTTTGACTGGCAATGCATTGATACGGTGGTTGACGGCACGGCCCGCAGTGTGCGCGCTCTTGGCGGCGTGCTGCGGCACGTGCAGAGCGGCAGCCTGCAAATAAACATCATTTCCATGGCCGCAGTGGTGGCCCTGGTGCTCACGCTGCTGGCTCTCGTTTGAGCCGGGGTGAAAGGAGATCGCCACAATGGATTTTCTGAGCATGAACACCTTGGGGTATCCCATCCTCAGCATCCTTGTTTTTCTGCCCCTGGCAGGGGCTGCCATTGTGCCTCTGCTGCCGGGGGAAAACGGGGTGCGGGTGTGGACGCTGCTGGTCACTCTGGCAAACGCCGTCATTTCACTGCCGCTGTTTACGCGGTTCAACCCCACATCCGCCCTGTACCAGTTTGCGGAGCACCACCCGTGGATTGCCAGCTTTAACGTCAACTACACCCTTGGCGTGGACGGCATTTCGCTGCTGCTGGTGATGATGACAACGCTCATCATGCCGCTGTGCGTGCTGGGGTCGTGGAAGTACATCCAGAAACGCGTAAAGGAGTTCATGATCTGCCTGCTGGTGATGGAAACATCCATGCTCGGCGTGTTCATGGCGCTGGATCTGGTACTGTTCTACGTGCTGTGGGAAGCCATGCTTATTCCCATGTATCTGCTCATCGCCGTGTGGGGCGGGCCGCGCAAAAGCTACGCCTCCATCAAGTTCTTTTTGTACACGTTGGCGGGTTCGGTATTTCTGCTGGTGGCCATTGTGGCCCTGTACATCAATCAGGGTACGTTCAGTATCCCCGCGCTCATGGGGCAGCAGTATTCCGAACGCTTCCAGCTGCTGGTATTTCTGGCCTTTTTCATCGCTTTTGCCATCAAGGTTCCCATGTTTCCCTTCCACACCTGGCTGCCTGCAGCCCATGTGGAAGCACCGACCGCCGGCTCGGTGATTCTGGCCTCTGTGCTGCTGAAAATGGGCACGTACGGCTTCTTGCGTTTTTGCCTGCCCATCACGCCCGGCGCGGCTATCGGGCTGTTGCCCGCCTTGCAGTGGCTCTCGGTAGCGGGAATCCTTTACGGCGGTCTTACCGCCCTCGCGCAGCAGGACATGAAGAAGCTCATTGCCTACTCAAGCGTGGGGCACATGGGTTTTGTGACTTTGGGCATCTTTGCCCTGAACCAGCGCGGGCTTGAGGGCGCGCTGCTCCAGATGATCAACCACGGCATCACCACAGGGGCTTTGTTCCTCTGCGTGGGTATGGTGTACGAGCGTTCGCACAGCCGCGAGCTTTCGGACGCCGCAGGGCTTGGCAAGTTCATGCCCATCTATGTGACGTATCTGACGTTTTTTTCGCTGTCGTCGCTGGCCTTTCCCGGCACAAACAGTTTTGTGGGCGAGTTCCTTATTCTTGCCGGGGCTTTTTTCAACAACAAGATCGTGGCGGTCTGCGCCATCCCCGGCGCAGTACTGGCGGCGGCCTATATGCTGCGCATGTTGCAGCGGGTGATCTGGGGCGGCACCAACAACCCCGACCAGTCGCGCATGTATGATCTTGGCTGGCGCGAGGCCGTCACTCTGGCCCCGTTGCTGGCGTTTGTTTTCTGGATTGGGCTGGCCCCGGAACCGTTTTTGCGCGTCATGAGGCCCAGCCTTGACCATTTGCTGGCGCAGACCGGCTACCATGCCCCGAGCGCACTGGCCCTTGCTGAACTTATTGCGCGTTGATGAACCCCAAGCACAGACATAAGGCCTACGCATGAACGCACATCTTTTTGCACCGGAACTGGTTCTTCTTGCAGGGTGTCTGCTGGCATTTTGCATGACTCTG
>NZ_DASQOG010000163.1:0-5557 GCF_035644575.1 Desulfovibrio sp.
AATGCGTCAGCGCCGGAATTTTGATGCTCACGTACTTGAGTACGCTGCGCTCAAAATCCCGGCGCTTCCTTTTCAGGTCGCAAAATGCGTATTTTGCAAATTCGCCCAACACCAGCACATCGCCTCCGCCTCCGCTCCGGCAAGTCTAAGGAAGGCGACGCCACAACCCTCTCCTAATCACGACCTGCAAAAGGCAAGATGGAAGGCGGCGCCACAACCCTTTCATATCATTCCCGCTATTGTTGCGAGACAGCTTGAGCCAACGACCAGCTTTCAGTGCATAATGGTATCGGAATTGTTGGCTGAAACGGCCTTTATCCAAAGCAAAAGCGCTATCTGGCATTTACGCGGCGCGGAGGGAGATCACCTGAGCGAGCGCAGCGAGGGAAGGAAGCTCCCGCAGCTACAGCCGCGTTGCCCTCGCCACACTGGGGTTATTGATAGTCTCTCTTTGGGGGTGCTTCGGGGGGGATGCAAGGGGGGCCGCGAAGGGGGCGTAGCCCCATAACCGGCCCCGCCTTGCTGCGCGCCGCACAGGCGTCCCAAACTCCGCCGGACGGCGGAATCTCGTGCCCGAAGGGCAGTTAATATTTAAAGGATCATCACAGCCGAGAGGTAAATCCCAGGCCGTTGAGGTGAAAGCGCGCTACAGGATGCGGAATCAAGTGCCTGAAGGGCAATAAATAGAATTAAGTCGAGCCAAGCAAATCGTTCTTGGCAACATTGCCGCGCCGGACACGGCAATCACTAAAGGCCATCCGTCCCACCCATCTAAACTCCAATTAAAATCTGCCCCCAGCTCAAGGGAACGCTTCCCTCCGTAACATTGCCGTAAAAAGTCGCGTCATGAGGTTGTAACAATGAGCTCAATTTCCTCCTTCTTTTAGGTAACAGTCTTTTCCAATTATTCCTGACGAATCCAATTCGCCGCTAAAATCAATTATATCTGTAACAGACCCGCCATAGTATCGGCTTAGTGATGTTTGTGACTACGAGTCTACGTGCCGCGCCTGCTGAAAATTAATATCGCAGTCCGCTTCGCTTAAACTGGCCGCAGCCCAGCCATCACAGCAATTTATGTGGAGGGGGTCATGCCCGATTCTTCCGCGCAGGATTTATTTGTAGAAACTTTTTGCGATCTGCCGCTGCATCCTGCAAGTTTGGCAGATGCGCACCCACATCCATGCCGCGCGACTGCTCTGGTTCCTCCACCTGCATCAACTGCGCTGCCGGTTGTTGCTGCCGATGACGAGCAGCGCTGTCAGGCTTTGTTGGATGTCCTTCAGAACCAGACCATCACCAGCGTGCTCCAGCCCATTGTTTCCCTCCGTGATGGCGCTGTCTTTGGCTATGAGGCGCTTGGTCGTGGACCTGCCGGCACTCCGCTTGAAAATCCCGAGGCTCTCATTCAGCGCGCGCTGGAAAATGGGCGCATGCTGGAGCTGGAGCATCTTTTTCGGCGCAGCGCCCTGCGGGCCGCCCGTCAGATGCCGACGGGCATCCGCTTGTTCCTCAATGTAAATCCCAACATTATTCAGGATTCCCATTTTGGTATGGGATTCACCAAGGAATACCTGACCCGTTTTGCCATCAGCGCCGAAGATATCGTTTTTGAAATCACCGAGCGCGAATCGGTTGTGAACCTGCGCGGCTTCAAACAGATTATCGAGCACTACAAAGGCCAGAATTACCAAATCAGTATTGATGATGCGGGCGCAGGTTATTCCGGTCTCAACCTCATATCTGACGTGCAGCCGCACTTTATCAAGCTCGACATGCAGCTCATTCGAGGTGTGGATAAAGACCTCACGCGGCAGGCGCTCATCAAGAGCATGCAGGAATTTGCGGCGCTCACCAATACGCGCATCATTGCCGAGGGCATAGAAACCGAAGAAGAGCTGGCAACACTCATCAGTTTTGATGTGCCCTACGGGCAGGGGTATTTTCTCCGCAGGCCAGATCCCACGCCTCGGGCCGTAGATCCCTTGGCCTTACAGGTCATTCACCGCGAAAACAAGATCAAAAACAGATTTTTCGGCGCACGCGTCCACAAGTTCCATGTGCGGCACATTTGCCGCCCTGGCACGGTTGTTCCGCCGCACATGCCCATACGCAGCGTGGTTGATCTGTTTGAAAAAAACAGCAAGCTCAACGGCCTGTGCGTTGTCATGGGAGAGATTCCCGTTGGAGCGCTCACGCGCAACCGCCTGCACGAGCAACTGAGCGGCAGGTTCGGTTTTTCCCTTTTTGCCGACAAAGCCGTGGAGGCGGTCATGGACCGCTCCTTTCTGTGCGTGGACCACCAGTGCACCATTGATCTGGTCGCGCGGCAGGCCATGCGCCGTGATGACGCCAAACTCTATGACTTTGTTACCGTAACCCGCGAGGGCCGCTATCAGGGCGTGGTGACAGTCAAGGAGCTGCTCGAAAAAAGCATTGAGCTTGAGGTCGCCAATGCTCGCCAGCTCAACCCTCTTTCAGAACTGCCCGGCAACGCGCTCATAGATATCGAGCTGGAGCGCCTTGTGCGCCTCGGTTTGCCGCGCATTGTTCTCTATTTCGATATCGACAACTTCAAGGCTTACAACGACAAATACGGCTTTAAAAATGGGGACAGGGCGCTCAAGCGCCTTTCTTCCATCATCAAGGAAAGCGCAAGCGAGGATGACTTTGTGGGTCACATCGGCGGTGATGATTTTATCGCAGTAACAGACACCCAGGCAGCCCCCAGCGTGTGTGAAACCATTATCTCAGCCTTTAACGACAGCGTGCCTGCCTTTTACAGCGCCGATGACGTCCAGCGCGGTTACATTGAGGGCAAAAGCCGCAGCAATATTGAGGAGCGCTTCCCGCTCATGTCCCTGACCATTGTCGGCGTCAAGGCCAGCAACTTTCAGAGCAGCTTTGATCTGGCGCGGGCCGCAGCCACGCTGAAAAAGCAGTGCAAACGCATCAGCGGCAGCAACTACCAGCTTGAAGCGTAACGATTATTGCCGTCTCCACGGCGGCAGCAAGCAAACTACGGGAGTGTTCATGAAGCTGACCACGAAACTGGTTTTTTCGTTCAGCAGCATCATTGTTCTTATGTTGGCGCTGTTCGGCGTGTATTACGTCAATACCGACCGTATTGATCACGCCGTCAGCCATATGGATCAGCAGTATGTGCCGTCGCTTGTGGCGGTGCAGACCATGACGTCGTTGCTGTATTCGGCCCGTTCCGATCTGGCGGCGCTTACTCCGCATACGGATAGAGTCACCATTGCCGAGTATCGCGACCGCATCAAGCGCGCACTCAAGCAGTTTGCGCAGCACGCCGAGGCTTATCAGGCATTGATTGAAGCCCGTAAACAGTCAGGCGAAGCGGTAGATGACGAGCTGTGGGGCAACATCACGGCCCAGTTGCGCGCGGAGGAATCCACACGCGAAGAAATTATCCGGCTGGCGGGCGAGGGTGATACGGATGGCTCCATTGCGCTGTTTACCCGCAGCCGGGCCGATTTCATCCGCCTTGCGCGCTATTTTGACCAGCTTGTGCAGCACGATGTGCAGCGTAGTCAGGAGGCTGCGACTGGCGCGCAGGAAATTGCGCGCCAGTCGCGCATGGCCGGAGCCGCGCTTGCCATCGTGGGCATACTGTTCAGCATTGCGGTTACGGCGGGCATCACGCTTGCCATCAAGCGCCAGCTCGGCAAAGACCCCGCGCAGCTGCAGCTCATAGCGGGGCGCGTGGCAGAAGGGGATTACGATCTTGAGCACTCAGGCCGCCAGCAGGGGGTGTACGCCTCGCTGGTGCTCATGGTTCAGGCTTTGAAGGCGCATATAGAAAGCGCGCGCAGTGAGTCGGAAAAAGCGCGGGAAGAATCCGCCAGGGCCAATGCCGCCCTGCAACAGGCTGAGGCGGCGGAGCACGATGCCCGGGCGAAAACAGAAGCCATGCAGCAGGTGGCCGAGGCGCTGGAAGAAGTGACCCATGTTGTGGCCACTGCCTCCGGTCAGGTGGGCGAAACCATCCGGCAGGCAGAAGAAAGCGCCGACAGCACGGCCCAAAGGCTCACGGAAGCCGCCACAGGCATGGAGCAGATGAACGCCACCGTGGGCGAGGTAGCGCAGAATGCCTCCGTGGCCTCTGACTCCTCGGCAGAAACCCGCCAAAAAGCAGAGGACGGGGCCAAGGTGGTTCGCCACGCTCTGGAGAGTATTGAAACTGTGCGTTCCACCTCCTTGCGCCTTAAGGATGATATGGAGCAGCTTGGCGGGCATGCGCATGCGATTACCAGAATCATGAACGTAATTTCGGATATTGCGGATCAGACCAATCTGCTCGCCCTCAATGCCGCCATTGAAGCCGCACGGGCTGGCGACGCCGGGCGGGGCTTTGCCGTGGTGGCGGACGAAGTGCGCAAACTGGCGGAAAAAACAATGGCTTCCACCCATGATGTGGATACGGCCATCAAGGCTATTCAGCAAAGTGTGGCCCATAGCGCCGCCTCTGTGGAGGAAGCGGTAAAAGGCATCTCGCTGGCAACCGAAGCTGCCCAGCAGTCAGGGCAGGCGCTGGAGGGCATTGTGGGAACGGTGGAAGAAACCGCCAATCAGGTCAGCGCCATTGCCACCGCCAGTGAGCAGCAGGCTGTGGCCACTGACCAGATCAACCGCACCATCGGGGATGTCACCAGTCTTTCGCGGCAGACAGCTGTTGCCATGAGCGCTGCTTCGCGCGCAGTGGCGGGGCTTTCTGCCCAGGCCCGAAATCTTGAAGGCCTCATTGAGCAGATGCAGAACTGCTGAGGCAAAAATTATCCCGTCACAAAAAAGAAGCCCCTTCAATGAAGGGGCTTCTTGCGTTCATAATGGATCACGCTCAAGCGCCGCCGCTGTGGCGGGCCTGCACGCAAGGCGCTATTTATTCACGTAGGCTTTGCCCAGTTCCAGTGCCTTGAGGTTGGATTCCTGCAATTTCGGGGGCAGGAATTTTTTGATGGCGGCTTCCAGCGCGTCCACGCCAAAGGGCAGCACGCCTGAAGAGCAGACCACGCTCAGGAGCACGGTGTTGCCGCTCTGTACGGAACCAGCCTGCATGCCGAGCTCGCGGCAGGGCACAAAGTGGCACTGCCCCGCGACCTGACGGGCCTTTTCCATGATGTGCGGCATGTCGGGGTACTCTGCCTTGCCCAGCGCAACGCTGAGGGGCGGCAGGGCATCGCTGCTGGAAAAGATAGCGCCGCCTGGCTGCAAATAGGGCAGGGCGCGCAGGGTTTCCAGCGGTTCAAAGCCAAGCAGCACATCGGCTTCGCCGTAGTCCAGCTTGGGAGAACGCCAGCCGCCGAGCAGCATGACAGATTCCACCACGCCGCCGCGCTGGGCCATGCCGTGCACTTCGCCAGCCACCACATCCAGTCCGGCTTCCAGAGCCGTGCGGGCCAGCAGGGTTGTGGCCGTCAGGGTTCCCTGACCGCCCACGCCGGTAAAGAATATACGCATCCGCTTCTGCATTTCTTGTGTCTTCATAATATCTCCCTACCGCTTCCGCGCCTTGAAGGCCGTGGGCGCAACCTGC
>NZ_DASQOG010000164.1:0-6977 GCF_035644575.1 Desulfovibrio sp.
CAAGGCCATGACGCCCAAGGGCGTCGTGCCCGGCTATCCGCTGGGCAAGCACTATCCCGGCATGGAAAACGTGCTGCTGCTCTCGTGCACCGAGGCCAACAACCGCACCCAGATAGACAAGCTGGCCGAAATCATGGGAGGCCTGTTGTGAAAACCATTTTCGCCAAATCCGTTTCTGGGCGCACCGCCTACTGTCTGAACAGCGACGCCCCCAAGGCTGAGGCCATGTTGCCCGCAGACCTGCTGCGCAAAAAAGCTCCCCGTCTGCCCGAATGCTCGGAACTGGACGTGGTGCGCCACTTCACCCAGCTCTCGCAGCTCAACTACAGCGTGGACGCCAATTTCTATCCCCTTGGCTCCTGCACCATGAAGTACAATCCCAAGTTCATGGAATACGTGGCAGCGCTGCCGGGCTTTACCCACCTGCACCCCATGATGGCCCAGCTTGAAGGCGGGGCCGACTGCGCCCAGGGCGCGCTGCAATGCCTGTATGAAGCCGAAAACCTGCTCTGCGAACTCACGGGCATGAAGGCCTTTACCTTCCAGCCCATGGCCGGGGCCAACGGCGAATTCACCGGCGTAAAGCTCATTGCCGCCTATCACAAGGCCAAGGGGCGCAACCGCAAAAAGATGCTCATTCCCGATGCGGCCCACGGCACCAACCCTGCCTCCGCCGCCCTTGCTGGGTTTGACACCATCAACATCGAATCGCGCGACGGCATGGTGGATCCCGAAGCCATCGTGGCGGCCATTGCCGAACACGGTGAGGATGTGGCGGGCCTCATGATGACCTGCCCCAACACCCTCGGCCTCATGGAAGTGCACCTGCCCCGCATCGTGGCCGAGCTGCGCAAGGTCGATGCCCTGCTGTACTACGACGGCGCGAACATGAACGCCATCATGGGCAAGATGCGCATGGGCGATGTGGGCTTTGACGTGGTGCACCTCAACGTGCACAAAACCCTCGCCACCCCGCACGGCGGCGGCGGCCCAGGCGCTGGCCCCGTGGGCGTTACCGACCGTCTGCTGCCCTTTATGCCCGCCCCGCGCGTGGCAAAGCATCCTGACGGGCGTTTCTTCCTCGATTACAATCTGCCGCAGACCATTGGCCCCATCGGCCCCTTCTACGGCAGCTTTGGCGTGGTTATCAAAGCCCTTGCCTACATGCTGCGCCTCGGCGGCGAAGGACTCACCCGCGCCTCTGAGTATGCCGTGCTCAACGCCAACTACCTCAAGAAAAAGCTTGAGAACGTGCTGGAGATTCCTTTCAGGGATCGTTTCTGCGCGCATGAATTCGTGGCGTCCGCACCCGAAGGGCTGCGCGCTCTGGATATCGCCAAGGCTTTGTTGCAACGCGGTATCCACGCGCCCACCATATACTTCCCGCTTATCGTGCACGAGTGCCTCATGGCCGAACCCACGGAAACGGAAAGCAAGGAAACCCTCGACGGTTACGTGGAAGCCCTGCAGGAGATTATCCTCACGGGCAAGGCTGATCCGCAGTCTCTTCAGGAACTGCCCACCAACTTGCCCGTGCGCCGTCTGGACGAAACCGCCGCCGCACGTCAGATGGTACTGACGGAAGATATGGGGTAGAGATAATTGGGGGAAGGGGCGCTTTTTGAAAAAAGCGCCCCTTCCCCCAACCCCCCATCCCCGCAAAAACTTTTATAACGGGCCTTGGCTGACGTTGAGGCTCGTTTTTTGTCGTTGTTGGTGGGGGTTATTTGTAGCATTGCTGCCCGTCGGGCACTGGGTTCCGCCACCGGCGGAGTTTTGGACGCCTCCCCGGCGTGGGGCAGAGGGGGCCTGTTAGGGGCTGCGCCCCTCCTCGGCCCCCTCTGCACTCCCCCCGGAGCACCCCCAAAGAAGGTTATCAATTCATGCAGCGTGGCGAGGGCAACGCGGCTGTAGCTGCGGGAGCTTCCTTCCCTCGCTGCGCTTGGTCAGGTGATCTCCCTCCGCGCCGCGTTAATGCCAGAATCTGATTTCGCTTTGAGTCGGATTCCTTTTCAGCCAGCACTCGCAGTCAGCGTTGGAATTTAACACTTGCGTGTAACTGGAACTCGGTACGTCAACAGGGGATGGTCATGAAGTAGCCTTCCTTAGACTCGTCGGAGCGTAGCGGAGGCGATGGTTGGTGTTGGGCGAATTTGCAAAATACGGTTTTTGCGGTCTGAAAAGGAAGCGCCGGGATTTTGAGCGCAGCGTACTCGTGTACGTGAGCATCAAAATCCCGGCGCTGACGCATTCAGGCCGTAAAAGTCGGGTTTGCGTAAATCAGCCTGACAGGCTCACCCGCACCCATCATAAAGGAAACATACCTACCTGAATTTTCAGGCCATCTCCTCCACAACGCCAGCAGTCAGCACACGGCCTTCTTCGTCATAAACCGCTGCCACCTGCCCGGGTGCCGTAGGAAACTGCGGTTCATCCAGCACTATACGCAAACACGCATCCTCAACCTGCACGCTCGCCGGGCATGGCCGCTGCCGATGCCGTAGCCGTACAAGCAACCTGTCAGGCCAAAGATGAGGCGGCAGTGCGATATTGGCTGGCCCGGTCACACAGGTGCGTATACCCAGCAAGGCACGCGGGCCGACCACAAGGGTATTGGTCGCGCTGTCCTTGGTCAGCACAAAAAGCGGCTCAGTATGGGCAATGCCAAGGCCCTTGCGCTGGCCTTCCGTATAGCGCCACAGCCCTTTGTGCTGGGCAATTTCGCGCTTGTTGCCCGCTGCGTCCAGCAATAACACAGGCCCCGGCCCCGGCGCGATGGTGCCAGCCGCCTGCCAGTGCCGTTCCAGAAAGGGCCGGTAGGCCTCGGCAGCCGATATGCCAGCCTGCGCTGTGGGCGGGGCAAAACAGATATCCTGACTCTCTGACGGCAGGGGAACAGCCAGCCCTGCTGCCGCCACAATGGCGCGAGTTTGCTCCTTGTTCTGCCCGTAAAGCGGAAACAGGGCGCGGCTCAGCCGTTGACGCGGCACAAGGCTGAGAAAATAGCTTTGATCCTTGGCGGCGTCCGCAGCGGCGGCAAGCAGGGGATAGGTTTCGGAAGTTTCATCCTCGCCCGCATCTGTTGGCGCGTCCGGGCCGGGAACAAGACGGGCGTAATGCCCGGTGGCAAGCTTGTCCGCACCGAGAGCAAGTGCGGTGTCGAGCAGTACGCCAAACTTGATGGCCCGGTTGCAGTAGGCGCAGGGGTTGGGGGTGCGACCCTGCGCATAAGCGGCGGCAAAGGGATTCAGTACTTCGCGCTGAAAGGCCTCGCGCAGGTCGGCCACATGCAGGGGAATCCCAAGCGTGGCGCAAGCTTCAGCCAGTCCTGCGGGGGCAACGGTCGGGCCGTCGGGCAAAAAAAGACCGTGCAGGGCCAAAACGCGAAATCCCGCATTGTGCAGCATGACCACTGCGCACAGGCTGTCTACGCCGCCGCTCACGGCAACTGCTACAGTCGGGCTATGTGTATGGGGGGCGTTCATGGTTTTGTTCACTCCCTTGTTGTTGACGCCGTGGAGGGCGTAGCTGCTGACGCAGCTCATAAGGGATGGCGGGAAAGAGGGCGGGGAGGATGGCAGGAGGGGCCTTTGCGGCAAAGGCCCCTCCTGCCCAAAAGCGAACTACAGAATCTGGTTCAGGAACTGCCGCAGGCGCGGATGGCGGGGGGCAGTGAAGAGCATTTCAGGCTTGCCCATTTCCACAATCTGCCCCTGATCCATAAAGATGAGGCGGTCGGCGACAGTGCGCGCAAAGCCCATTTCGTGGGTCACGCAAACCATGGTCATGCCTTCTTCCGCCAGCTTCACCATAACGTCCAGCACTTCACCCACCATTTCGGGGTCAAGGGCTGAGGTGGGTTCGTCAAAGAGCATGATGGAGGGCTGCATGGCCAGGGCGCGCGCAATGGCAACGCGCTGCTGCTGCCCGCCAGAAAGCATGGCAGGGTACACATTGGCCTTGTCGCTGATGCCGACCTTTTTGAGCAGGGTCAGGGCGCGGGCATCAGCCTCCTCGCGCGAAAGTTTACGCAGGTGGCGCGGCGCAAGAGTGAGGTTTTCCAGTACCGTCTTGTGCGGAAAAAGATTGAACTGCTGAAAGACCATGCCCAGGTTCTGGCGCATCTCGTTGATGTTGTTCTCATCGCTCTGGATATCCTGACCCTGAACAATGATGCTGCCCTGATCGATCTGTTCCAGCCTGTTGATGGAGCGCAGCAGGGTGGACTTGCCGGAGCCGGAAGGGCCGATAATGACCACACGTTCGCCGGGAGCAATATCCAGGCTCACATCCTGCAAGGCAGGCAGCGAGCCAAAGTACTTCCAGACGTGATTGATGGAGATAATGGGGGCGGCGCTATTTTCCGTCATAGTAGTTCAGCCTGGATTCCATGATGCTCACAGCCTTGGAGAGCACAAGAGTGATAATCAGATACATAATTGCCACTATGGTGTAGGTCTCAAAATACAGATAGGTGGTGCCCACAAAGCTGCGCGCGCGTTGCATGATGTCCGGCACGGCCATGATGGATACAAGCGAGGTGTCCTTGAGCATGGCGATACATTCGTTGCCAACGGGGGGCAGAATGGTGCGCATGGCCTGGGGCAGCACCACAAGACGCATGGTCTGGTAGCGGTTGAAGCCCAGCGAGCGCGCTGCTTCCGTCTGGCCCTTGTTGATGGCTGTGATGCCCGCGCGGAACACTTCGCCCATGTAGGCGCCGTAGCAAAAACTGATGGCGACCACCGCAGAGGTCACGCCGCTCACCTGCACAAAGCGCGAGAGCGCGTAGTAGATGTAAAATATCTGCACCAGCAGGGGGATGCCGCGTATCACTTCCACATAGGTGGAGGCGATGAGATTTATGAGGCGGTTGTCTGAAATACGACCAAGACCTGTGAGCAAGCCAAGCGGAACCGCACAGCAGATGGAAAGCATGGTGATCTTGAATGTGATCAGTATGCCGTCCGGCAGGTAAAGCAGAATGCGCAGGTATGGCTCGGGCCAGAGCGTGCAGAGGGTAAACAGGGTACCGAGCGCGCCCACCAGGGCGATAGACCATGCGTTTATCAGGCGCCATTCACGCGGGTCGGGGATGGACGCGCCATCCGTGACCATAATGATGTTGCCTTTGCTTCCATCTTTTTTATCGTGCATCGCAGTCCTTCATGACAAGGCGTTTGAGGCTGGCGGCTGGCAACGGCTGGGCCGTGCCGGGATGCCGCGGGTTATAACGGGCTGGCCCTGTGGTGTAAGGCATTGCCCTGGTTTATGCAATGGCTCCCGGGCAAAAGCCCGGAAGCCACCAAAATATCACGAAAAAAGGTAAACTATTTGGAAGCGCCCATCCACTTCTGGAGCAACTGGGCTTCCACGCCGGAAGCTTTCACATCCTTGATGCCCTTGTTCAGCTTTTCCACCAGGTCCTTGCGGCCCTTGCGCACGGTAAAGCCGTAGTATTCCTTTTCTTCGGTCTTGAAAGAAATATTCAGCTTGCCAGCGGTGTCGGCCTTTTTGTTGACGTAGTAGAGCGCAACCGGATCATCGCAGATAACGGCGTCAAGGCGACCGCCCAGCATGTCCTGAATGGCAAGGCCCACATCGTCGTATTCCTTGAGGTCAACAGCCACGCCAGCCTTGCGGATAACGAACACGCCGGTGGTGCCGATCTGGCCGCCGACCTTCTTGCCCTTGAGGTCAGCCAGGCTCTTGATGCTCTTGCCAGCGGGCAGCACCACGGCCTGGGCAACTTCATAATAAGGATCAGAGAAGTCAAACTGCTTCTGACGTTCTTCAGTGATAGTGGTGGCGGCAGCCACGATGTCGTACTGTCCGGTGGCTACGCCGCCGAAAATGCCGTCCCAGGCGATGTTGCGCACATCAACCTCAAAACCGGCGGCCTTGCCAACGGCAGTGATGAAGTCCACATCAAAGCCAATGGGCTGCTTGTTGGCGTCGAGCATTTCCATGGGGGGCCAGGTGCAGTCAGTGGCCACAATGAATTTTTCAGCAGCCATGGCCTGGCCGCACAAAAGGGAAACGGCAACCAGGGCCAGCAACAGACGACGGATCATGTCCACTCCTTAAAATACGGCGGGGCGCCCAGGACAAGCCCGAACGCCCCGCGAAAACGGAACGTTAGTTGGATTTACCAAGCCACTTTTCAGCAATTTTGCGGTCTTCGCCAGAAGCCTTCACAGCGGCAATGCCCTTGTTCAGCTTTTCCACGAGGTCCTTGCGGCCCTTGCGGACGGTGAAGCCATAGTATTCCTTTTCGTCGGCCTTGAACGAGATGTTCAGCTTGCCGGCGGTGTCAGGCTTTTTGTTCACATAGTACATGGCAACCGGATCATCGCAGATAACGGCGTCAAGACGGCCGCCCACGAGGTCCTGAATGGCCAGGCCCACATCGTCATATTCCTTGATGTCCGCGCTAACGTTGGCCTTGCGCATAACAAAGATGCCGGTGGTGCCGATCTGGCCGCCGACCTTCTTGCCCTTGAGGTCAGCCAGGGTCTTGATGCTCTTGCCAGCGGGCAGCACCACGGCCTGAACCACTTCATAGTAAGGAGCGGAGAAGTCAAACTGCTTTTCACGTTCGGGGGTGATGGTCACCGAGGAAGCCACGATGTCGTACTGTCCGGTGGCCACACCGCCAAAAATGCCGTCCCACGCGATGTTGCGCACTTCAACCTCAAAGCCTGCGGCTTTGCCCATGGCGCGGAGGTAGTCGGTGGAGAAGCCCTCAGGCTGTTTGTTGGCGTCCAGCATTTCCATGGGGGGCCATGTGCAGTCGCTGGCAACAATGAATTTTTCGGCGGCAGCCGCCGGCCCGCAGAGCAGGGCAAGGGTAATCAGGGCAAGAATAACACGGCGAAACATAGGACCTCCTAACCAGGTTTTATGATTCAGGCCCGCCGCTGTATGCGTCATGGGGGACGCCTGCGCCGTAATCATGCGGCCGTAATCACTGAAAA
>NZ_DASQOG010000165.1:0-5166 GCF_035644575.1 Desulfovibrio sp.
GCGAGGCCACCACGGCGTCAAGAGCTTCTTCGGCTTTGGCCTTGGTGGGCAGGCCGGCTTTGGCATGGATCTTTTCTACGAGCTCAGCTTTGGTCATGATGCTACTCCATAAAGGATTTCGGTTATTCCCTGCAAGCCGGACCGGATCGACTGCCAGAAGTCTGGGGCCGAGGCCGATTCGCCGCACTCAAAAGAAACAGCCGCAAAAAAGCCGCCAAGGCTTTTTCACGTCATGGGGGAATCGTAAGCAAAACCGCTTCTGCTGCGGTCAGAACTTTTGTTTCCTTACGTCAGGGGCGGTTTCCTGTCAACGAAAAAGCGCAGAATCCCGCGTCTGCTCTAGCTTTTCACGAAAAACCGTTTGGGCAAACAGGCTCGGCGCAAGAGTCTGCCCTTTACTGGAAGTTTTTTATCTGCCCGAAATATAATGATTAAAAAATACTGTTATAGATCAACCAGGCAGACTTCGTCATCGCCGAGGTTTCGACCCAGAAAAAGGCTGCCTGTCCGGGCAAAGCGGGCGGCATTGTCAGTGGTCAAAAAGCGGTAGTGCGCGCCGCTATCCGCATGCCGCAGCAGATTGGTGGCCCGCAGCTCGTCAGCCACGCACTGTGCCGTGGTTGCGGCAGAATCCACTATGCGCACCTGCGGCCCAACCACGTTTTGCAGTGCTTCCTGCAACAGTGGAAAGTGCGTGCAGCCAAGCAGCAGGGTATCTGGTTCCAGATTCCCTGTGGGGGCGGCTCCCTCAAGTGGAAAAATGTCAGCAAGATAGCGCCTTGCAACTCCTTCCACAATGGGGCCGTTCATCCAGCCTTCTTCGGCAAGGGGCACAAAGAGGGTGCAGGCGCGCCCGGTCACAACTGCGTCAGGCCGGATGCGGGCAATGGCCTTTTGGTATGCGCCGCCGGAGATGGTGGCCTCTGTGGCCACTACAACTATATGACCGTTGGCGCTGGCTGCGGCAGCTGCCTGCGCGCCGGGATCCACCACGCCCATGACCGGCAGCGGGGCAAACTGCTCCCGCACTGCGGAAAGCGCCGCGGAGGTTGCCGTGTTGCAGGCAATCACGAGCATTTTAACGCCCATGTCCACCAGCTTTTGGGCGGCCTTGAGCGTATAGCGCGTGATGGTGTCGCGTCCCTTGGTGCCGTAGGGCAGGCGGGCTGTGTCGCCAAGATAGAGCAGATCTTCGCCGGGCAGGCACTCTGCCAGGGCCTTGAAAACCGTGAGGCCGCCCATGCCGGAATCGAAAAGGCCAATGGGCAGCCGGGAAGAATCATTCATTGCAATTTCCTTTACAGTGCCGCGCGCGATACTGCAAAACGCGCGCCTTGGGGGCTTTGCTGTCTGCCCAAAACAGGCGAAGCGCCTCCGGCGCTGCCCTGCGGCAGGTCGAAAGCGCTCCGGCCAGAAAAACTTCGGGCGGCAGCGGCGCTAGAAACCTTGGCCCAAATAGCGCACGGCTGTAAAGAGCAAAACTGCGGTCAAAAGGGCCTTCAAGGCAATCGAAGGCACATATTTCTGGCAACGCGCCCCGGCATACATGCCGCACATGCCGCCAAGGCCCACCAGAACGCCCATGCGCCAGTCAGGCGCAACGGCCATATCCGGGTAAAAGGGCGCGAGCAGGGCATAAAATGACACGCCCGCCACGGAAGTTATAAAGGTGGCAAAGAGCGTGGAGCCAGCAACAACATAGACAGGCAGCCCGAAAAACGAAACCAGAAAAGGCGCCATGATGGCCCCGCCGCCAATGCCGTAGATGCCGCCCACAAGGCCCACCACAAGGCTCAGCAGCACAAGCGCGCGGGTGGCGACAACATACTTGGTTTCCTGAAATACAAAGGCAACTTCCTTCATGTTCCAGTAGAGCACGTGACAGCACATGAGCCTGCCGTTTTTGTCCTCGCAGGTGGGCATGTTTTCTTTCTTTTCCTTGCGCGACCACAGCGAGGCCCTGCCTTGCCATGTGGTCATGGCCATGCGCCCGCCAATGTACAGCAGCACAAGGCCTGCAAAGATTTTAAAGCTCTGGGGGTTGGGCAGCAGGTTGATGCGCACGATGGCCCCAATAAACACGCCCGGCAATGTGCCCAGGGCAATGGTAAAGGCCAGCGGCCACACAAGCCGCCCCTCGTGCCAGTAGCGCCATACGCCCGAGGGACAGGCCAGCACGTTAAAGAACTGGTTGGTGGCGCTGACGCTGGGGTTGGTATAGCCCAGAACGCTCATCTGAAACGGCAGCAGCAAAAAAGCGCCCGAGATGCCGCCCATGGATGTGAAAAAAGAAATGCCCAGAGCCACCGCAAAAGGAACAAACGGATTGCACTCAATGCCTGCAGTTGGAAAATACATGCTGGCCTCCTGCGCAGATGGCATGATAACTATTTTGAAATGTTAAATTTTTTTTGAACTTGAAGTTCTAATATTCACGGTTTTTATAATAACCGTGAATATTGAAATTGTCACGCCATTCCGCAAAAGGTTTGCCGCCGCCGCGCGCGGGCACGCTGATTTTTCCTGCTTCGCCGGGGCATCCTGCCTGTCTGCGCGTTGCCTGCGCACCGGCAAAAAGGTATAATGCACCTTTCAAAGCCACCAGCCGCCAATCCCCCCACGGCAACAACAAGCAGAGGATGCACCATGCTGGCCATTCTGGACTACAAGGCAGGCAATCAGACGAGCGTGCGCCGCGCCCTTGAACATTTGGGTATACCTTGCGCCATCACGGCGGACCCCGCAACACTGGAAGGCGCCCACGGCATCATTTTTCCGGGTGTGGGCGCTGCCGGGCAGGCCATGCGCGCCCTGCACCCCACGGGCCTTGACGTGCTGCTGCGCGAGGCCGTCAAGCGTGGTCAGCCCCTGCTGGGCATCTGCCTGGGCTGCCAGATTCTGCTTGACCGCAGTGAAGAAAACGACACTACGACCCTTGGCATCGTGCCGGGCCTGTGCCGCCGTTTTGAAGACAACATGCGCGAAGAGGACGGCACCCCCGCGCCCATCCCGCACATGGGCTGGAACAGCCTGAAGGCGACCGCCCCCTGCCCTCTGCTCGCGGGCGTTGCCCCCACAGCGGAATTCTATTTTGTGCATAGCTATTATGTGGAGCCTGACCCCACCTTTGTGATCGCCACCACCACCTACGGCAAGGAATTCTGCTCAGTATACGGGCGCGACGGCCTGTGGGCCACCCAGTTCCACCCCGAAAAAAGCGGGCGTCCGGGGCTGACAATTCTGCGCAACTTCTACGACTACTGCGAGGCGCGTCATGCTCAGTAAGCGAGTGATTCCCTGCCTGGATGTGCGCAACGGGCGGCTGACCAAGGGCGTCAAATTTGTGGGCAACGAAGACATCGGCGATCCGGTTGAAACCGCGCGGCGGTATTATGAGGAAGGCGCGGATGAAATCGTGTTTTACGACATCACGGCCTCTGCCGAGGCGCGCGGTATCTTTATTGATGTAGTGGAGCATGTGGCGGAGCAGATTTTCATTCCCTTTTCTGTCGGCGGCGGCATTTCCAGCGTGGCAGACATGCGCGCGGTGCTGCTGGCCGGGGCGGAAAAGGTTTCGGTCAATTCGGCGGCGGTCAAGGATCCGCACATCATCAGCGATGGCGCGGATGCTTTCGGCTCACAGGCTATCGTGGTGGGTATGGATGTGCTGGCTGTTCCGGTAAGCGCAGAAATCCCCTCGGGCTACGAAATCGTCATCCACGGCGGCCGCAAACGCATGGGGCTGGACGCCATTGCCTGGGCGCGCCGTTGTCAGGAGCTGGGCGCTGGCGAACTCTGCGTCAATTCCATTGATGCGGACGGCACCAAGGATGGGTACGAACTCAAGCTGACCCGCGCCATAGTCGATGCCGTGTCCATCCCTGTAATCGCTTCCGGCGGTGCGGGCGAACCGCGCCACATGCTTGAGGCCGTTACCGAGGGCGGGGCCTCCGCTGCGCTGATCGCGTCCATTGTTCACTATGGGCAGTACTCCATTCGGCAGTGCAAGGAGTACATGGCCGGGCATGGAGCCAAGGTACGCATGACCTGGTAGGCTCGGCCCCAAGGGCTTGCGCGGCCTTTTGCCGCATCAAAAGCAGAAGATATGAGTAAAAATCCTTTCCGCGCGGATCAAGTTCCGGTTGCGCTTGCCGCTGTGCTTCGCGGTCTGCCCCGCGTGGCGGTGGCTTTTTCCGGCGGGCTGGACAGCCGTTTTTTATGCCACGCGGCCCTACTGTGCGGGTGCGACGTGCTGGCCGTGCATGTTTACGGCCCGCACATTCCCCCGCAGGAAAGCGCAGGGGCTGCCACCTGGGCGCGCGGGCGCGGCCTGCGCCTGCGCACGGCGCGGTTTGATCCTCTTGCCCTGGCGGAGGTGGAGACCAACAGCCCCCAGCGTTGCTACGGCTGCAAGACCGGCTTGGTGGCTCTGCTGCGCGGTGAGCTTGCCCCCATGGCGGAAGGCCATGACCGCGTGCTCTGCGATGGCACCAATGCGGATGATTTGCAGGCCTACAGACCGGGACTGCGCGCGCTTGAAGAGGGCCGTGTGCGTTCCCCCCTGGCCGAAGCCGGGCTGACCAAGGCGCAAGTGCGCGAGGCCGCCCGCGCCACTGGGCTGGACAGGCCGTGGCAGCGCGCACGGCCCTGCCTGTTGACGCGGCTGGCCTACGGTATGCGGCCCGAGGCCGACACGCTTGCGCGTCTGGCAGCGGCGGAGGACGATCTTGCGGCACTGGGAGAAACCGCCTCTGCACAAGGGGAGGCCCAGGGAGCAGCGCTGGCAGCGAAACAGGATGGGGGCCGCGTGGGGGCGCTTGGGGATTTCCGTCTGCGGCTCACGCCGGAACCCGTGTTGCAGGCTGAAAAACTGCCGGAAGAACTGCTCCCCGAATTACAGAACATCCTGATCCGTCAGGGTTTCTGGCCTTGCAGGCTGGAGGCTGGCGGCAATATCAGCGGCTTTTACGATGCGGGCAACAGCGCCGGAAGCCGCTAGGCAGGGCAAATATTTTCCGCCTGCAATCAGTGTTTTCGGCCCGGAATGTGGCTCGGGGCTGGACTTTGCCGATCAAAGAGCATATGAATACCCACTTATATTAACGGGGCTTGCCCCTGGAGGGAATCATGGCACATAAGAAAATTGAGCGTAAGAAAGAACTGGAT
>NZ_DASQOG010000166.1:0-6103 GCF_035644575.1 Desulfovibrio sp.
GGCTGCCGCCTGTGTGTGGAAGTCTGCCCGGTGCACATCCTCCGGCCTTCGGGCCGTTTTAACCGCCACGGTTATGAAGTGATGGAAATGGAAGGCCAATGCACGGGCTGTGCCTCGTGCGCGGTCATGTGTCCCGATGTGGCCATACGCGTGTTCAAAAGCGCGAAAACCAAGGGGGGCAAGGCATGAGCGCTGCAACCGAACGTGTGCTCATCAAGGGCAACGAGGCCGTGGCCTTTGGCGCTATAGATGCGGGCTGCCGCTGCTATTTTGGCTACCCCATCACCCCGCAGAATGAAGTGCCGGAATCCCTCTCCAGCCTGTTGCCCGAAGTCGGCGGCCAGTTTGTGCAGGCCGAAAGCGAAGTGGGCGCCATCAACATGGTGCTGGGTGCGGCAGCCAGCGGCATTCCTGCACTTACGTCATCCTCCAGCTGCGGCATCTCGCTTATGCAGGAAGGTATTTCCTACATGGCGGGCAGCCAGATCCCCGGCGTGATCGTCAACATGCAGCGCGGCGGCCCCGGCCTTGGCGATATCGGCCCTTCGCAGGGCGATTATTTTCAGGCCGTCAAGGGCGGCGGGCACGGCGACCACCGTAATCTGGTGCTGGCACCCTCCACCGCTCAGGAATGCTATGATTTCATGTTCAGGGCCTTTGCCCTGGCATTCAAATACGCCAACCCGGTCATGGTGTTGGGCGACGCCATTGTGGGCCAGATCAAGGAACCCGTGCGCCGCGTGCCGCCCAAGGACGCCGTGCCCGCCGAGGACCTTGCCGCCCTTGCAGCGCCCTGGCGCATGGAGGGTTATGGCCGCCGTGGCCCCGGCGCGCAGCCGCGTCTGCTCAAGTCGGTCTATCTGGCCGAAGGGGCGCTGGCCGAGCGCAACCGCATGCTCATGCGCAAATACGAATCCATGAAGGCCGACTGCGCCTTTGAATGCGTTGATACTGACGATGCGGAACTGATCGTGGTGGCCTTTGGCTCCATAGCCCGCATAGCCCGCAGCGCCATCCGCCAGTTGCGCGCCCAGGGCCATAAAATCGGCCTGTTCCGGCCCATTACCCTGTTCCCCTTCCCGGATGAAGCCCTGCGCGCTCTTGCGCCCGGTCGGCGTTTTCTGGTTATGGAGCAGAACACGGGGCAGATGGTGGAAGATGTCCGCCTGGCCCTCTTTGGTCAGCCGGGCGTTGCGCCCGCATCCGTGCTGTGGCACGGCGTCATGCCGGGGCTGTTCATTGGCGCCGATGCCCTGCGCGAACCCATGCTTCAGGCCCTCAAGGAGAACTAATCATGCAAGCTCAGGAACTGGACGCATTGCGTCCCGCCGAGGGCGAAAGCCTGGTTTTTGATACCAATCCCGTGCTCAACGAGCGCCCCACCCACTATTGCCCCGGCTGCCACCACGGCATTGCCCACAGGCTGGTGAGCGAGGTGCTGCACGAACTGGGTGTGGCCGAACGCACCATTCTGGTGGCCTCGGTGGGCTGCGCCACATTCACTTACGATTACTTTAACGTGGACGGCCTCGAGGCCCCGCATGGCCGCGCCTGCGCCGTGGCAACCGGCGTGCGCCGCGCCCGCCCGGATGCCGTGGTGTTCACCTATCAGGGCGACGGCGACATGGCCGCCATCGGCATGGCAGAATCCATGCACGCCGCCAACCGTGGCGAAAAGATCACCGGCATCTTCATCAACAACACCGTGTACGGCATGACCGGCGGGCAGATGGCCCCCACCACCCTGGTGGGCCAAAAGACCACCACCTCGCGGCAGGGACGCTCCATCAGCAACGAGGGCGGCCCCATCCGCATGGCCGAGATTATGGCCCAGCTGGACGGCGTGGCCTATTCCGCCCGCTGCTCGCTGGATTCGGTCAAAAATGTGCGCGCCTCCAAAAAGGCCATGCGCAAAGCCTTTGAAGTGCAGTTGCAGGGCCTTGGTTTTGGTTTCATCGAGCTGCTTTCCGGCTGCCCCACCAACTGGCATCTGGATCCCATTGCCGCCAACAAGCGGATTGCCGAGGCCATGATGCCCGTATTCCCCCTTGGGGTGTACAAGGACGTGACGGCCAGCGTGGAGGCGGATCATGCCTAATGCATATCAGGATGTGATTATTGCCGGTTTTGGCGGTCAGGGCGTTATGCTCATCGGCAACCTGCTGGCGCAGGCCGGCATGGAGCACGGGCTTGAAGTGAGTTTTATCCCGGTTTACGGGGCTGAAATGCGCGGCGGCACGGCCAACTGCACGGTGGTGCTTGATGAACACGCCATCGGTTCGCCTCTGGTGCGCGAACCCATGTCCACCATCATTCTCAACGAGCCTTCGCTTTCCAAGTTCCAGCCCCGGCTGAGCGCGGATGGCGTGCAGATCGTCAATGCCTCGCTGGTGGCGGAGAATCTGCTCGATACAGCGAAGCGCACGGTCTACATTCCCGTGAACGACATGGCCCACGAACTGGGCAATGTGAAAATGGCCAACATGGTGGCTTTGGGCGCATGGCTCAAGGCAACAGGCGCGTTGCCGCTCAATGTGGTGCAGGAGGCGCTGAACCGCGTGGTCAGCGCGCACTACGCCAAACTGATCTCCGCCAACGCCAAGGCGCTGGAGCAGGGCTACAACTTCGCTTAGCATGCGGCCCCGTGCGGGACGCTTTTGCAGAAAATCAAACATCCGGCAGGGAATCCCTGCCGGATGTTTGATTTTCATGCCACGTGCAGGCCGCAGAGTTTACGCGCCCGCCAGGCCGTTGCCGATCATGGTTTCGGGCCGCACAATGCTGTCAAACTGTTCTTCTGTCACGCTTCCCAGCTCCAGCGCCGCCTGTCGGAGGGTGAGCCCTTCCGCAGAGGCTTTTTCCGCAATTTTTGCCGCCTGCTGATAGCCGATGACGGGCGAAAGCGCCGTGACCAGCATCAGGGAATTATTGACGAACGAATCTATCTTTGCCCGGTTGAGCGTTGTGCCTTCAACGGAATGCTCTCTGAACTTGCGGCAGCCATCGCCAAGAATGTTGATGGATTGCAATACGTTATTGATGGCTACGGGGCGCATGACATTGAGTTCAAAATTTCCCTGGCTGCCCGCAAGGGCGACGGCGCTGTCGTTGCCCATGACCTGTATGGCGATCATGATCAGGGCTTCGCACTGTGTGGGGTTGATCTTGCCGGGCATGATGGACGAGCCGGGTTCATTCTCCGGCAGTTGCAGCTCGCCCAGTCCGCAGCGCGGGCCAGCCGCCAGCCAGCGCATGTCGTTGGCTATTTTGACAAGGGCTACGGCCAGGCCGCGCAGGGCGGCGCTGAAACGCACTATGGCATCCTGGGAGGCAAGGGCCATGAATTTGTTGGGCGCGGTGACAAAGGGCTTGCCCGTGATGCTCGCCAGTTCTTCCGCCACTGCCATGCTGAAGCCCTTTGGCGCGTTCAGCCCGGTGCCCACGGCGGTGCCGCCCAGAGCCAGAGGGTAGAGGCCCTCGCGGGCCGCGAGTATGTCCGCAATGCAGGCCCGCAGTTGGGCGGCATAGCCTGACCATTCCTGCCCCACGCTGAGGGGCACGGCATCCTGCAAGTGGGTGCGGCCAATCTTGACCACGTCCATCCACTGCACGGCCTTGCATTCCACAGCATCGGCCAGAGCTTCCACCTGCGGCAGCAGGCGCGCATCGCAACTTTGCACGGCGGCCAGATGCATGGCCGTAGGAAAGGTATCGTTGGACGACTGGCTCATGTTCACATCATCATTGGGGCCAACGGGCTTCTGACTTCCCATGACGCCGCCGAGCAACTGGATGGCGCGGTTGGACAGCACCTCGTTGATATTCATGTTGGTCTGGGTGCCGGAACCTGTCTGCCACACATAGAGTGGAAAATGTTCGTCCAGCAGGCCGTCCATGCCTTCCTGCGCGGCGCGGTCAATGGCCTGCGCCTTCCAGGCGGGCAGCCGCCCCATGAGGGCGTTGACCTGCGCACTGGCTTTTTTGATCAGGCAGAGGGCGCGGCATATTTCCAAAGGCATCTTGTCGTCGCCAATGGAAAAGTGTTCGAGCGAACGCTGCGTCTGCGCGCCCCAGTAGCGGTTGGCAGGCACCATGACCTGGCCCATGCTGTCAAACTCTTCGCGCTCTCCAGCGGCGTCTATGCCCACAGGAAGATCAAGAACAGAGGGTTCATTTTGTGCGGTACTGCCCACGGCGCGCTCCTCCCTGCACGAACAACGGCCCCCGGGCCCGCTCCTTGCGGAGCGGCTGACCGGGGGCCGTTCTGTGCCGTTATACAGTGCTGTGCTAGAAGCCCTTGGCCCCCATGAGGCAGGCGAGGTCGCACACGCGGTTGGAATAGCCCCATTCGTTGTCATACCAGGCCACAATCTTGACCAGGCGGCCTTCCTGCACGGTGGTGTAGGGGGCTTCAAGAATGGAAGAATGCGGGTCGCCCTTGAAGTCCATGGAAACCAGCGGCTTTTCGTTGTAAGCCAGAATGCCCTTGAGGTAGGTTTCCGAAGCTTCCTTGAGTTCGCCGAGCAGGCTTTCGGTATCGGTGGATTTTTCCAGAATGCCCGAAAAGTCCACAACCGAAACCGTGGGCGTGGGAACACGCAGCGAATAGCCCGTGAACTTGCCCTTGAGTTCGGGAATGACCTTGGCCACGGCCTGAGCCGCGCCAGTGGAGGTGGGGATGATGTTGCAGGCGGCAGCGCGGGCGCGACGCGGATCCTTGTGGGCCATGTCGAGGATGCGCTGGTCGTTGGTATAGGCATGAATGGTGGTCATGTTGCCCATCTGGATGCCGAATTTGCGCTGCAGCACAAGCGCCACGGGGGCCAGGCAGTTGGTGGTGCACGAGGCGTTGGACACAACGTGGTGCTTGGCGGGATCGTACTGCTCGTGGTTCACGCCCATGACGATGGTGATGTCTTCGTCCTTGGCGGGGGCGGTGATGATGACCTTTTTGGCGCCGTTTTCAATATGCACGGCCGCCTGGGTGGCAGAGCGGAAGATACCCGTGCTTTCCACCACGATGTCAACATCATGCGCGCCCCAGGTAAGTTGCTTGGGGTCGCGTTCTGCAAAGCAGTGGATGTTCCAGTCGCCCACAGTGGCGTCCTGCCCGTTGACCTTGGCGTCAAGGTTGGCGCGTCCATAGACGGAATCATATTCCAGCAGATGGAAATTGGATTCCGCGTCAAACAGGTCGTTGATGGCAACCACTTCCACACGGTCGCGGTAGCTCTGGTGCAGGGCGCGGAAAACCTGCCGCCCAATACGGCCAAAGCCGTTGATGCCTACTTTGATTCTGCTCATATGCAAGTTCCTCATAGCGTAGAGGGAAAAAATCGTTGTCGTGCACTGCCGCCGGAATTCAACGGCTCAAATTTGCAAAAGCGCATGCACTGCGCCCCGGCGATTCTGGTTCCCGAAAGGAAGCCCTGCCACTTTTCGGCAGTGCCTGTGCTGCACGGCAGTCGAAATCCTGCCGCTGCAGCCGGGACAAAATCGCCTGTGCGCCGCCTAGTCTTCGTAGAGAGAGTAGGCGTGTTTGGCCATCAGCTCATAATTGTTGCGCAGGGCTTCGTGCAGACGGGAATTTTCAATGGCCAGCGCCGAAATGGCAGCAACGGCTTCCATGAAGGTCTCTTCGTCGGCACTGAATTCGCGCTCCACGTCGGAATACACGCGGATGAGGCCAATGGCTTTGCCGTCGGCCATGAGGGGAGAGGACAGCACGGAAACAAGGCCTTCGGACTTGGCCGATTCCGGGTACTGGAAGCGCCCGTCGGCGGTGGCGTCCTTGAGGTGGATGGTCTTGCCGGAAAGCACTTCACCGTCAAGGCCGCTGCGTTTCACTTCCACCGGGCCTTTGCGCATGTAGGTGGAGGAAAGGCCGTGGGCGGCGCTGGGCAGCAAAAAGCGTCCGGTGCTGTCCAGCAGACGGATGGTGCTTGCTTTGCAGCCCATGGTTACGGCGGTTTGCTCGGTGATTTTGTGCAGAACTTCGCGGGGCTCAAGGCTGGAGTTGATAACCAGCGCCACATCCCTGAGCGCACGGAAATAATCGTGTGCCATAGGTGCCTCCTGAGGAAAGCGTTTCGACAGGCATTAA
>NZ_DASQOG010000167.1:0-14380 GCF_035644575.1 Desulfovibrio sp.
GCGCTTGAAGATATTTTTACCCGGAGCAATGAGCTATGGCGAAGAAACCGGCCATGAGTCAGGAAAACGCGCGCGCCGAAGCCTTGGGCACCGCACTTGCCACCATCGAACGCAAGTACGGCAAGGGCGCTGTGATGAAGCTTTCCGACGAAGCCCACGTCAATATCCCCGTGATCCCCACCGGTTCCATCGGCCTTGATCTGGCCCTTGGCGTGGGGGGCATCCCGCGCGGGCGCATCAGCGAAATTTTTGGCCCGGAATCTTCGGGTAAAACCACGCTCACCCTGCACATTATTGCAGAATGCCAGAAGATGGGCGGCACCTGCGCCTTTGTGGACGCAGAACACGCTCTTGACATTGCCTACGCCAAACGTCTCGGCGTCATCACCGATGAGCTGCTTATCTCGCAGCCTGACTACGGCGAACAGGCGCTGGATATTGCCGACATGCTTGTGCGTTCCGGCGCGGTTGACCTTGTGGTGGTCGACTCGGTGGCCGCGCTTATTCCGCAGGCCGAACTTGAAGGCGACATGGGTGAAACACAGGTGGGCGGCCATGCCCGTCTTATGTCGCACGCCATGCGCCGCCTCACCGGCACCATCCACAAATCGCGCACGTCTGTCATCTTCATCAACCAGATACGCATGAAGATCGGCGTGACCGGCTACGGCAGCCCCGAAACCACCACCGGCGGCAACGCGCTCAAGTTCTATTCTTCTGTGCGCCTCGATATCCGGCGCATCCAGACCCTCAAGGACAAAGAAGAGTCGTTTGGTTCGCGCACCAGGGTCAAGGTGGTCAAAAACAAGGTTGCCCCGCCCTTCCGCAGCGCCATTTTTGACATTCTTTACGGGCAGGGCATCTCCCGCTCGGGCGAACTGCTCGACCTTGGCATTGAAGCCAAGATCATCGACCAGAGCGGCTCGTGGTTTGCCTTTGGCTCTGAAAAGCTCGGCCAGGGCCGCGAAAAAGTACGTGCGCTGCTGGACGAAAACCTTGATCTGCGCAACCAGATTGAAGCCAAGGTTGTGGAATTTCTGGGGCTGAACCCCAAGGAATTTGTACCCACAGAAGAAGACCTGGACGAAGGGGAAGCCCCCGCGCCCACTTACGAATAAAGGCCATTTTTTACCTGCGACCGCGCGCCTTGGTGGTGCGCGGTCGTTGTTCGCGCAGACCCCATTACGGAGCCAGTAAATGCTCACCGCCAAAGAAATACGCAGCCGCTACCTCGAATTTTTCAAACGCCACCAGCATGAAATTGTCGAATCCGGCCCAATCATTCCGCCCAACGACCCCACCCTGCTGTTCACCAATGCTGGCATGGTGCAATTCAAAAAGCTGTTTCTTGGCGAGGAAAAGCGCGCATACAGCCGCGCCACTACCTGCCAGAAATGCCTGCGTGTTTCGGGCAAGCACAACGACCTTGAAAACGTGGGCCGCACCGCGCGCCACCACACGTTTTTTGAAATGCTGGGCAACTTTTCTTTCGGCGACTATTTCAAGCGCGAAGCCATTACCTGGGCCTGGGAATTTGTAAGCAAGGAGCTTGAACTTCCCAAGGAAAAGCTCTGGGTCACGGTGTTCCGCGAGGACGACGAGGCCGCGGCCATCTGGGCCGAGGTTGCCGGGTTGCCCGCCGACCGCATCGTCCGCATGGGCGAAAAAGACAACTTCTGGACCATGGGTGATACCGGCCCCTGCGGCCCCTGTTCCGAAATCTATGTGGATCAGGGCGCAGACATGTCTTGCGGGCCGGACTGCGGCATCGGCAAGTGCGACTGCGACCGCTTCCTTGAAATCTGGAACCTCGTGTTCACCCAGTTTGACCAGTCTGCCGACGGTACCCGCGTGGCTCTTGCCAATCCCAACATCGATACGGGCATGGGCCTTGAGCGCATGGCCGCCGTTGCCCAGGGCAAACGCTCCAACTTTGACTGCGACCTGTTTCAGGAAATCATCCAGTACGCCGCCTCGCTCGCCAACGTGAGCTACAGCTTCAGCGCGCCCGACACCAACGATGTGGATACGGCCCTGCGCGTCATTGCCGACCACAGCCGCTCGGCGGCCTTTCTTGTGGCTGGCGGCGTGCTGCCTTCCAACGAGGGCCGGGGTTATGTGCTGCGCCGTTTGATCCGCCGCGCCCTGCGCTTTGCCACGCTCATTGGCGTAAACGAGCCCTTCATGTACAAGGTGGCCCGCAAGGTTACGGAAGTGATGGGCGACGCCTATCCCGAGCTGACCGAGCATGCCGACTTTATCGCCCGCGCCGTGCATGAGGAAGAACAGCGATTCTCCCTCACCCTGCAAAAGGGTCTGGAACTGCTGGATGAAGAACTGGCGTCCCTCAAGGCCGCCGGTCAGACGCAGATTCCCGGTGAATTCTGCTTCAAGCTGTACGACACCTATGGCTTCCCGCTCGATATCGTGACCGACGTTGCCGAAAAGCGCGGCTTCACCGCTGACGCCAAGGGCTTTGAAAAGCACATGGGTGAACAGCGCAAACGCGCCCGCGAGCATCAGAAAAAGGGTGGCCTGCTGGGTCAGACAGACGGCGCGAACGTGTTCAAGCCCCTGCTGGACGCTGGCGTAACCAGCACCTTTGTGGGCTACGAGCGCCTGACCGAAACCAGCCCCCTGACCCTGCTGCTCAATGCCGCAGGCGAAGAAGTGGCTGACCTCGGCGAAGGCGACACCGGCTACGCCATTACCGCAGCCACGCCTTTTTACGGCGAGGGCGGCGGCCAGGCTGGCGACATGGGTACGCTGGCAAGCACCTCCGGCGAAGCGCGGGTGCTGACCACCCACAAGCCCGCCCCCACCCTGCTGGTGCATGAAATTGAAGTGACCAAGGGCGAGCTGCACAAAGGCGGCGAGGCCACCCTCAAGGTGGACGCCGACCAGCGCAAATCCACTGCCCGCAACCACACCTGCACCCACCTGCTGCATGCTGCCCTGCGCCGCGCGCTGGGCACCCATGTGAAGCAGGCCGGTTCTCTGGTTGACCCGCACCGCCTGCGTTTTGACTTTTCGCACATTGCGGCCCTCACGCCCGAAGAACTGGCTGCGGTGGAACGCGACGTGAACCGCGCCATCATGGCCGACCTGCCTGTGGCCGCCAGGGAAATGCCCGTGGCCGAAGCCATGGCAACCGGAGCAATGGCCCTGTTTGGCGAAAAATATGGCGATATTGTGCGCGTGCTCACAGTTTCCGGCGCGGAAAAGGGCGAACCTGAATCCGTGGAACTGTGCGGCGGCACACACCTCGAACGCACCGGCGAGGCCGGGGCCTTCATGATCGTTTCTGAAAGCGGCGTTGCCGCCGGCACGCGGCGCATAGAGGCCGTAACCGGCTGGAACGCCTATGCCCAGGCTGTTGAGCAGCGCGCGGAACTTGCCGCGCTTTCGGGCATACTCAAGGCGCGCCCCGGCCAGTTGGCCGAACGCGTGACCGCCCTGCAAGGCGATGTGAAAAAGCTGCGCAAGGCCTCGGAAAAGGCCGCCGCCGCGCCTGCCACCGGGGCCGATCTGGCCGCCCGCGCGCAGGACGTCAACGGAGTGCGCATGCTGGCCGCCAAGCTTGATAATGTTCCTGTGAAAGCCCTGCGCGAAGTCATGGACGATGTGCGCTCGCGCCTCACCGACAATGCCGTTGTCTGCCTGGCAACGGCTGAGGACGGCAAGGTTGGGCTTTTGCTTTACGTTTCCAAAGACCTGCACGGAAAATTTACTGCTCCCGCGCTTATCAAGGACGTGGCCGCTCCCTGCGGCGGCTCCGGCGGCGGCAGACCCGACCTGGCTCAGGCGGGCGGCACAAAGGCCGATGGCATTGACGAGGCCTTTGCCGTGCTGAAACAACGCATCGAACAATAAGGACAAGGCCATGATAGGCATTTCCAAGCTGTATTGCGGACAGGTCGAGCCTTCCGACGCCCTGCGTTACGGACGCGAATCGGGCAAGCTGCCCTCGCACCTGCTGCAGTTCTCCAAAGATAAAAAGCCAGTTGTGGTCTGGAACATGACCCAGCGCTGCAACCTCAAATGCGTGCACTGCTACGCCCACGCCATTGAAGTTGACGGTTTGGACGATATCAATACCGCGCAGGCCAAAACCATGATCGATGATCTGGCGGCCTACGGCGCGCCGGTCATGCTGTTCTCCGGCGGCGAACCGCTGGTGCGCAAGGATCTGGTGGAGCTTGCCAGCCACGCCACATCCAAGGGCATGCGCGCGGTTATTTCCACCAACGGCACGCTTATCACCAAGGAAAAGGCCCGCGAACTCAAGGAAGTGGGGCTTTCCTACGTTGGTATTTCGCTGGACGGTATGGAAGCGGTGCACGACAAGTTTCGCGGCGTGCCCGGTGCTTTCAAAAAAGCGCTCGAAGGCATTGCCAACTGTCAGGCCGAAGGCCTCAAGGTGGGCCTGCGCTTTACCATCAACAAGCGCAACGTGTCTGAAATTCCCGGTATCTTCCGCCTGCTCAAGGATCTGGAAGTGCCCCGTGCCTGCTTCTACCACCTGGTGTACTCTGGCCGTGGCTCCGAACTGATCAAGGAAGATCTGGATCACGCCGAAACCCGTCAGGTGATTGATCTCATCATGGACGAAACCCGCGCCCTTTTTGACGCTGGCAAGCCCAAGGAAATCCTCACTGTCGACAACCACGCCGACGGCCCCTATGTGTGGATGCGCATGAAGCGCGAAGATCCCAAGCGTGCCGAAGAAGTGTTTGAGCTTTTGCAGTACAACGAGGGCAACAGCTCTGGTCGCGGCATCGGCTGTATTTCGTGGGACGGCAAGGTTCACGCCGACCAGTTCTGGCGCGACCACACCTTTGGCAACGTGCTGGAACGCCCCTTCTCGCAGATTTGGGACGACCCGCAGATTGAACTGCTGCACAAGCTCAAGGACAAGAAGACCCACGTCAAGGGCCGTTGCGCCAAGTGCCAGTTCCTGAACATCTGCGGCGGCAACTTCCGCGCCCGTGCAGAAGCCTATTACGGCGACGAATGGGCGCAGGATCCTGCCTGCTATCTGACTGATGAGGAAATCGGCATTAAATAGCGCTCCGGCGCAGCCCTTTTTCCGCTGAATGTGCAAGCATGGCGGCGCGCCCCGGTCGTAGCCCGCTACGTTCCGCCCAGGCGCGCCGCTTGTTTTTTATACGGACACAAGGGCATACTGACCCTGTGCAAAACACCCGGCAGCCGCTGTGCAAACAGCAGCAGTGATGACTGCCGCGCCTTTGCCATACAGAACATCTACTGCATCACCGGCAGCATTGCCGCACAGGCTGGCCAAGCACCGACCTGCAACTCGCAGAATAAAGGACAACAGCCATGACCACATTCCATAGAGGCCGCCGCCTTCGCGCCACCCCGGAACTGCGCTCCATAGTACGCGAAACCCCGCCCCTTCTGGTTGAAGACTGCATCATGCCCTATTTCGTTGTGGAAACTGACGACAAGGGCTTTCGCAAAGAAATAGGCTCCATGCCCGGTCAGTTCCAGCTCAGCCTTGCCGAACTGGAAAAACAGGTGGAAAAGGCCGTGGATACGGGCCTGAAATCCGTCATTCTTTTCGGCATTCCCGAACTCAAGGATGAATACGCCTCCGGCGCTTACGCCGAGGACGGCATCGTGCAGGAGGCCGTGCGCCTGCTCAAGCACCGCTGGCCCAAACTTTATATCATCACTGACGTCTGCCTGTGCGAATACATGAGCCACGGCCATTGCGGCGTGCTCATGCCTTCTGGCGAAGTGAACAACGACGCCACCCTGCCCCTGCTTGCCAAAACAGCGGTGAGCCATGCGGAAGCGGGCGCGGACATGGTCGCCCCCTCCGACATGATGGATGGTCGGGTAGCCGCCATCCGCGAAGCGCTGGACGAGGGCGACCTTACGGCAACACCCATCATGTCCTATGCCGTCAAGTATGCATCGGCCTACTACGGTCCCTTCCGTGAAGCGGCGGAAAGCGCCCCGGCCTGCGGCGACCGCAAATCCTATCAGATGGACCCGGCCAATGCCCGCGAAGCCCTGCTTGAGGCCTTTGCCGACCTTGAAGAAGGCGCGGACGCCCTGATTGTAAAGCCCGCCGGGCCTTACAGCGACATCATCCGCACCGTGCGCGACAATACAAGCGTGCCCCTGTGCGCCTATCAGGTGAGCGGCGAATACTCCATGATCCGCGCGGCTGGCCTCAACGGCTGGATTGACGAGCGCGCCGTCATGCTGGAATCCCTCACTGGCCTGAAGCGCGCCGGAGCGGACATGCTCATCACCTACTTTACAGAAACCATCCTGCGCGAAGGACTGGCACGATAATGAGCAATCATCCACACAACATGGGACACCCAGGCGGACATCCGAGCGGGCACTCCGCAGGCGCTGCGGGCAATCCTTCCTCCGGGCATCCGGACGGCATATCCGCCCCCCTGCGTACCCTTGAAGACGGCAGCCCTGCCTGTCGCCTCATCGCCTGGGAAGTGACCCGCTCCTGCAATCTGGCCTGCAAGCACTGCCGTGCCGAGGCCCACACGGAGCCATACCCCGGCGAGCTTTCTACAGAGGAAGCCAAGGCCCTCATCGATACCTTCCCGCAGGTGGGCAAGCCCATCATCATCTTTACGGGCGGCGACCCCATGATGCGGGCCGACGTGTACGAGCTGGTGGCCTATGCCAACAGCAAGGGGCTGCCCTGCGCCTTTTCGCCCAACGGCACCCTCATAACCCCCGAAAACGCGCAAAAAATCAAGGATGCCGGAGTCAACCGCTGCTCCATCTCCATCGACGGGCCGGACGCCGCCAGCCACGACAGCTTCCGGGGCGTACCCGGCGCGTTTGAAGCTTCCCTGCGCGGCATCGAATACCTCAAATCCGTGGGTGTGCCCTTTCAGATCAACACCACGGTCACGCGCAACAATCTGAGCAGCTTCAAAAAGATATTCGAGCTGTGCGAGCGCATCGGCGCTGCCGCATGGCATATCTTTTTGCTGGTGCCCATGGGCCGCGCCTCCGGCCTGGCCGATCAGGTCATCACCGCGCAGGAATACGAAGACGTGCTGCACTGGCTGTATGATTTCCGCAAGAGCACCAACATGCATCTCAAGGCCACCTGCGCGCCGCACTACTACCGCATCATGCGCCAGCGCGCCAAGGAAGAAGGCATCAGCGTTACGCCCGAAACCTTCGGTATGGACGCGCTCACGCGCGGCTGCCTTGGCGGCACGGGCTTCTGCTTTATCAGCCACGTGGGGCAGGTACAGCCCTGCGGCTACCTTGAACTGAACTGCGGCAACGTGCGCGAAACGCCCTTTCCGCAGATATGGCGCGAGAGCAAATACTTTTTGCAATTCCGCGACCAGTCCTGTTACACGGGCAAGTGCGGCGTGTGCGAATACCACAAGGTCTGCGGCGGCTGCCGCGCCCGCGCCCACAGCATGGACGGCGACCACATGGGTGAAGAACCCCTGTGCACCTATATTCCGGCCAAACTGCGCCGCAAGGAAAACCCCTGAGCCACACGAGGAACGCCATGACGCAGCCCACTGCCCACGCGGCCACCCCTGCCACCACAGAAACGCTGATGGACAGCCTTGACCGCCAGCTGCTGGATATCATCCAGACAGGCTTTCCCCTCACCCCGCGCCCCTATGCGGATTTGGGCCAGATGCTCGGCATCGGTGAGGAAGAAGCGCTCGAACGTGTGCGCGGCCTCAAGGCCCGCAAGATCATCCGCCGTCTGGGTGCCAACTTCCAGTCGGCCAAGCTGGGCTTTGTGTCCACCCTGTGCGCCGCCAAGGTGCCAGCTGAAAAGATGAACGACTTTGTGGCGCGGGTAAACGCCTGCCCCGGCGTGACGCACAACTATCTGCGCGAGCATGCCTACAACATCTGGTTCACGCTTATCAGCCCCTCGCGGGAGGAAAGCCAGGCCACGCTTGATGCCCTCACCGAGGCCACCGGCATTGCCATTCTTAACCTGCCTGCAACCAAACTGTATAAAATCCGTGTGGATTTTCGCATGGATGCAGACGCCTGAGATACTACAGCCCATTGAAAAAGCCGGTGCTTTCGATTTTTGCGAAAGCACCGGCTTTTTCATGCCTGTAGTTGTTGATTACCGCTCCATGAGCGCAAACACGCCCCAGCCAAGATACTCGCGCGTATACATGGCGTAACGCTTTGGCTCGTTGGTCAGCTGGGCGCGAACTTCTTTGGCAAAGTCGTCATCCGGGTTGGCCTCAAGCCAGCGCCGCATGGTCAACCACTTGGCAGCTTCGTATCTGTCCCAGCCATCCTGATTTGCCAGAACCATTTCCACAACATCATAGCCAAGGTTGACGAAGGATTCGATGAGACCAGGCAGGGTGAGAAAGTCGGCAATGGCAGTTGCGCCGCAGCCTTTGGCAATGTCTTCCGTGGGCGGCATACAGCGCCAGTACGGCTCGCCAATGAGGATTATCCCGCCGGGTCTAAGGCTTTGCCTCAAAAGCTCAATGGTGCCCGCAACGCCGCCGCCTATCCATGTGGCCCCAACGCAGGCGGCCAGATCAACCTTTTCAGCCACAACGTGGCCCGCAGCGTCAGCGTGGACAAACTCCACCTGCCCAGCAACGCCAAGCTCTTGCGCGCGGAACCGTGCCTGCCCGCAAAACAGTGGGCTCATGTCTACGCCAAGGCCTGTGATGCCGTAATCACGCGCCCATGTGCAGAGCATTTCGCCCGATCCGCTGCCAAGGTCGAGCACGCTGGCTCCCGGTTTGAGCCGCAACGCGGCCCCGAGGGTAGCAAGCTTTTCTGGAGTGTACGGATTATGGATGCGGTGTTCGCTTTCCGTAATAGTGAAAATACGTGGAATATCCAACACTGTAGCCTCCTTGCCATATTTCATGTCATTCGAGATATGGAGTGCTATACGCCATTCAATAGTCAATTTGCATGTTGCAAAAAATCAAAGACACTTCATTCCGTTTTTTATAGCTATGATAGACGTGCAGTCATCCATTGCGCGCCAACCATGCACTTTCATCCTATGCAATACTGATTACAAAAGCATTCTACTTGTCATTTCAGAAATAAATAATCGCAACACTTCAATCATACATCGATTAGTCAGTAATCACCAGACCAGACAATGAATCATTTGCTCCCAGATATGACCTGAAATGGAGTCTAAGCAAAATCCTCCCCACCGGACCAACGCAACGTCGCGCAAAAATCACGCAAAGCGGGGAAGCACTGCCTGCTTGCCATAACTGCCCATCTTTAGTACACAAGCATTGCGTTATTCCATTTAGTAAATCTCTAAACTTTTTCTCGTGGCTTCCCTCAACACATACGCCCGCGACCCCTCGGCCCAGCCGTTGTAGCCGCGTAGCGCAGCGCACTTGAGGCTTGACGTCCAGCCAACGCATAAGGACTGTGCATGACCAGCACCCGTCGTTTTTGCCTGCCGCTCCGCACGCTCTTTGCCATCGCCGCCCTGCTTTGTGCAGCTCTACTGTCACACCCAGGCGCTGCTGTTTCGGCCCCGGCCGTTCCGCCGCAAAGCTCTCTTGGCGTATGCTCCGCCATCTTATACGACCTTGACCGCGATGCCATACTATTTGAGCAAAATGCCGACCAGCGCATTCCCCCTGCCTCGCTGACCAAGATCATGTCCATGTTTCTTGCCATGGATCAGATCAATTCCGGCCTGGCCCGTAGTGACAATACCACCACGATCAGCCGCAATGCGGCCCGCACCGGTGGCTCACGCATGGGCCTCAACGAGAATGAGCAAGTTACGATCGAGCAGCTCCTCACGGGCATGGCTGTTTCTTCCGGCAACGATGCCAGCACGGCAATGGCCGAGTATGTGGGCGGCTCCGTGCCCGCATTCATCAACATGATGAACGCCAAGGCTCGTGATCTGGGCATGCGCGACAGTTACTTTGTCAATCCGCATGGCCTGCCTGCCAAGGGGCAGTACACCACCGCTCGCGACATGCTGACCCTTGCCCGCGCCTATCTGCATGCCTACCCCGATGCGCTGCGCTTCCATAACACCCATGTGCTGAACTACCGGGGCCGCGTCACCTGGAACAAAAACCCCCTTCTTGGGCAGTATCCGGGCGCTGACGGCCTTAAAACCGGCTGGATCAATGCCTCGGGCTACAATCTGGTTTTTACGGCGCTCAAGGGCGACAAACGCCTGCTGGCCGTTATCATGGGCGCGCCTGATTCGCAGATCCGCAGCATTGAGGCCTTTCGCCTGCTGGATGCCGGTTTTGAAGTGTGCAACAGCGAGGCTCCCACAGTGGTGGCCGCTCTGGACACCTTGCCGCGCGAAAAGTATCACCCCGACATCCGCAAGAATGCCCGCGAGGCATACCATCAGTTTGCCGGAAATGACCGGGGCGAGGGAGCCCAGACCGTACACCGCGCCAAAGCCACAAACCACAGCAAGCAGGCAAAGGCCACCAAGACGGCCAAGAACAAAAAGAAGAACGTGGAAAAAGTCGCCCGCCAGCGCAGCAATGACAATGACGGACAGGCCGCCCGCCGCGTTGCCAACAACGCCAGCTAAAGCAAAGCCGTGCGACTGGAAATTTTGAAGGCCCGTGAACCACAAAGGTTCACGGGCCTTTCTTATAAAACCACAGGGGGAGAGACGTTCCGCGCTATTGCGCGGTGTAACCACCGTCTACAGTATAACAACCGCCGGTGATGAACGATGCTTCATCTGAAAGCAAAAAAGCCGCCAGCTTGCCCACCTCTTCCGGTTTCGCCATCCGCTTCATGGGATGAGTTTCCGCCATCATCTGCCGAATGCTTTCCGGCAACTCTTTCATCCTGGGTGTATCAACATATCCTGGAGCCAACGCGTTTACGCGCACACCTTTTTCTGCAAATTCCAGCGCAACAGATTGCGTCAGCCCCACAACCCCATGTTTGGCGCAAGTGTAAGGGGCAATCCCTGGAATTCCCACCATGCCGTTGACGGCGGAAAGATTGACCACCGCGCCGCCTCCGTTCCTGAGCATGGCGGGGATAGCATACTTCATCCCGTAAAAAACACCGCTCAGATCCGTCTGGATAACTTCCTGCCAGTCTTCCACATCATAATCGCATATGGAGACGCCATGCGGCCCGGTTATGCCCGCATTGTTCACAAGATAGTCAATTCTTCCAAACTGTTCCATGACGGAATCAATCAGTTTTTTAACCGAAGCGTGTTCCTTGACATCAGCAACCATGGGGAAAACTCGCTGCCCGGATGGATCCATGTTCCGCGCCGTGGCCTCGATAGCCGTACTATCCCTGGCCGTTATAACCACTGTAAGCCCTCGGTCGTAAAGCTCCCGAGCGATGGCTTCACCAACCCCGGTGGAAGCGCCTGTAACTATGGCGATATCGCCGCTGAATTTCATTGCTTATGCCTTTCCCTTGGCGGACGAAGCCACGATTTTGCGGCAAAGGGTCGCAAAGGTTTCGCGTTCCTGTTCCGACAAGGCGGATTCGATGATGCCCAACAGTTCTTTTCTGAATTTTTCCGATCTGTTAAGAAAATCCCTTCCGTCGGAAGTGATTGAAATGTCGTAACTGCGCCTGTCGGTTCCGCTTTTCTTTTGCACAATATAATTTTTATCCAAGAGCCTTTTGGTAAGCTTGGATGTGCCGGATTGCGAAATTCCACGCAGGGCGGCCAGCTCCGTGGTGGTTTTGCTGCCGTTCTCCGCAAGGGCAGCAAGAATTTCGTATTGCGCTGTGGTGATGCCTTCAACATTGAGACGGTTAAGAGTGCTGATTACCAAACATTGAAAGGGTATGTACGATTTTTCCAGCATGTCGTTTTCCATAAACACCTCACATACAGAACCGAAGAAATATATTCCTCGGTTGATATATGACCATGTCATGTATTAGTCAAGAACACTTCGCACCATGGTGTGCCTCTGGATTAGGGCTGACCAAGGGAGTGAGCGTTCTTAAAATTTGTGGGATGTTGCTGTGTAAAAAAAGAATCAGCCCCTGTCCAGCACACGGAGCGACACGGCTTCGGCCAGATGCCGCGTGGCAATGCTGGCGGCATCGTCCAGGTCGGCAATGGTACGGGCCATGCGCAACACTCTGGCGCATGCCCGCGCGGAGAGGGAAAGACGGTTGACCGCAGCCTCCATCAAGGCATGACCTTCGGCATCCAGCGCGCAATGCTGATCAAGCAACGCGCCGGAAAGCTCCGCGTTACAGCGCGGCCCGTTGTTGCCGTAGCGCGCCCGCTGGGTTGCCCGGGCCTTGAGCACTCGCTCGCGCATCTGGGCCGATGAAGCGCCGCTGCCGGAACCGCGAAAATCCGAATAGGCCACAGCAGGCACTTCCACATGCACGTCAATACGGTCAAGCATTGGGCCGGAAAGGCGCGACTGATAGCGCACCCGTTGTTCCTCACGGCAGGTGCACTGGTGCGTCGGGTCGCCGTAATAGCCGCAGGGGCAGGGATTCATGGCCGCCACCAGCATGCAGGCAGCGGGAAAGTTCACGCTGTGCGCGGCGCGCGCAATGGCCGCAACGCCGCCTTCCAGGGGTTGGCGCAGCGCCTCAAGGGCTGTTTTGCGAAATTCCGGCAGTTCGTCCAGAAACAACACCCCTCGGTGGGCAAGGCTCACCTCGCCGGGGCGTGGATACCCCCCGCCGCCCACCAACGCCACATCGGATATGGTGTGGTGCGGCGCGCGAAAGGGGCGCGCACGCATGAGCCCCGCCTCGGGCGGCAGCTTGCCAGAAACGCTATAAATCTTGGTAACTTCCAGGGATTCTTCAAAGTCCAGGGGCGGCAAAATAGTGGGCAGGCGCTGAGCCAGCATGGTTTTGCCGCTGCCGGGCGGGCCGATGAGCAGCACGTTATGCCCCCCCGCTGCTGCTACTTCCAACGCTCGTTTGGCGGCCTCCTGCCCTTTAACCTCGGCATAGTCCTGCCCGTAAGCCGGAGCCTCAAGAGTATCAACCATGGGTTCGCACAGCGGCTCCAGCGGCTCCGCGCCAGCCAGAAAGGCCGCGCAGCGGCCAAGCCCCTCGGGCGCAAACACTTTGAGTCCGCGCACAACCGCAGCTTCCGCGCCGTTGCCTGGGGGCACCACCAAACCTGCGGCCCCCTGCTCCCGCGCCAGCAAGGCCAGGGGCAGTACGCCGCTCACCGGGCGCAACGCCCCATTGAGCGAAAGCTCGCCCGCGAGGTACATACCCTGTAAAGGCTCCGCAGGTATAATCCCCGCAGCGGCCAGCAATCCAACGGCCAGCGGCAGGTCATAGCTTGCGCCGCTCTTGCGCCGCCACGCCGGGGCAAGGTTTACCGTAATCCGCGCCGGGGGCAGCTTGAAGCCGCAGGCGCGCAAGGCGGCAAAGACCCTGTCCTTGGCCTCGCGCACCGCTGTTTCCGCCAGCCCCACCATGGTGAAGCCGGGCAGTCCCTGCCGCACGAAGTCCACTTCCAGTTCCACGGGGTAGGCATCCACACCCTCAACCCCGCCGCTGTTCAAACGGACAACCATGCGCTCTCCTTGACCCGCAAATGATAAGCGGCGCGGATTGTTGCATCTCCCCGCGCCGCAAAAATCTTGCCGTCAGGCGCACCGGACAAATCCCCTCCGCGCCTGCAAGCAGAATGTACCGCCAGATGCTATTGCACGGCCTTGCCGATGCGATCCCAGCGGATATCGCCCAGACCGCCCCACGACCAATAGATGCGCCAGGCTTTGGCGCGTATGGCGCTACGGTCCACAAGGCCCCAGAAGCGCGAATCCATCGAGTTGTCGCGGTTGTCGCCCATGACAAAATACTTGTCCGCGGGCACGGTGATCGGGCCGAAATTGTCGCGCACCGGCTGGATGCGGTCAGGCTCGGTAAAGCGGATGTAGGATTCCTTTACCGGTTCGCCGTTGCGGAACAGCTGCTTGTTGCGCACCTCAATGGTGTCGCCGGGCGTTCCAATGATGCGCTTGATGTAGTCCACGCTGGGATCATTGGGGTATTCAAAAATGATGATGTCACCCTTGACCGGGTCGCTCCCCTTGTAAATGTAGGAGTGGGTAAAGGGAATCTTGATGCCGTAGGAAAACTTGCTTGCCAGCAGGTGATCGCCCACAAGCAGGGTTTTAACCATGGATTCCGAAGGAATCTTGAATGCCTGCACCACAAAGGTGCGGATGACCAGAGCCAAAATTAGCGCGACGAACAGAGCTTCGCCGTATTCCCGCCACAGGGGTTTGGGGGGGCGCTGTGATTGCAGAAGCATTGCCATGTGCGAATATTCCTCATGTGCCCTTGGGGCTGGTGAGCGTTACATTTTCGGTCGCAAAGTATGCCCTGATGCGAAAGTAAAGGCAAGGAGCAG
>NZ_DASQOG010000168.1:0-4323 GCF_035644575.1 Desulfovibrio sp.
AAGGGGCCAGCCTTGCGGGGGGTCTGCACATAGACGATTTCCATGTCGTCAGGAATCATCTTGATGGTGGGCACGCCCGCGCCAGCAAGGGTGCTGTGCTTCTTCAGGTCTTCGTAGTCTTCGGTCAGGGCAAGGCCAACGCCCTGCGCCATGCCGCCGTAGATCTGGCCGTCAACCACCAGCTTGTTGCACAGGGTGCCGATGTCGGCCACGCACACAAGCTTTTCAACCGTGGTCTTGCCGGTTGCGACCTCAACGGCCACTTCGGCAAGGAACAGACCGTACATGTAACAGGCAAAGGGTTCGCCCTGGCCCTTGGCGTCGCAGTCCTTGGCCGGAGCAGACCACTTGCCGTCATAGTGCACGGGGCGGCCTTCGGCCTTCATTTCCTCATAGGTAAAGAAGCCGCCGCCGGTGGGCTTGCGCATGCCTTCAATAAGCATTTCGCAGGCCACGCGGGTGGCGTTGCCCGTGACAACCTGGGAGCGCGAACCGCCAGCAGGGCCGGAATTGGGGGTCTTGCTGGTGTCGTTCATGACCAGATGGATGTTTTCGGGCTTGATGTTCAGGGGACGCAGGGCTTCGTGAGCGGTGCCCAGGGTGCCGGAATCCGCGCCCTGACCATGGTCTTCCCACGAGTTGCCCACGGTTACGCTGCCGTCGGGGTTCAGTTCAGCCCAGGCTTCGGAGGTGTCCGGCCCGTCAAGGCCAGCGCCGTACACGCCAAGGGCAATACCCACGCCGCGTTTGACTTCGGCGGTGGACTTGGCCTTAACGGTCTTTTTGGCTTCTTCGTAGTAGGGGCGCATTTTCTGGAACATTTCGGGCAGGCTCATGACTTCAGGCACCTGACCGGAGGGGTTGGTATCGCCTTCGCGGTAGCAGTTCAGCTCGCGGATGTCGAAGGGATCCATGCCCAGCTTTTCAGCCAGTTCGTCCATGAGCACTTCAGAGGGGAATTCGGTTTCCGGCGCGCCGTAGCCGCGGAAAGCCGCACCCCAGCAGTGGTTGGTGGCAACGGTGCGGCCCTTGCCGCGAATGTTGGCGATGCCGTAACCAGCGCCGATGTACTGCGCGCCGCGCAGGGTGAGCAGATCGCCGAATTCGGAGTAGGGGCCGTGGTCAACGCTCCAGTCCGTTTCCATGGCAAGAATCTTGCCCTGCTTGTTGGCAGCAAAGCGCACGGTCGTCCAGAAGGGCGAACGCTTGCCGGTGTAGTTCTGCTGCTGTTCGTAGTTGTAGCGCAGGTGACAGGGACGGCCCGTAGCCATAACGGCCACGCCCACAAGGGCTTCCATGGTGGGGCTGAACTTGTAGCCGAAGGTGCCGCCCGTGGTGTTCTGCACCAGCACGAGATCCTTGGGGAATTCCAGGCCGAGGCCGGGGGCGATCATCAGCGCGTGCAGATGGATGGCAACGGACTTGGAGTGGATGACCACCTGGCCCTTGTCGTTCACATAGCCGTAGCCCACATCGGGTTCGATGGGCAGGTGGGGCTGACGCTGGGTGTAGTAATCGCCTTCCGCAACAACGTTTGCCGGATCTTTGAAGAAGGGTGCGGTATCCGCGCCTTTTTCCTCCAGCTGGTCATAGTAGATGTTGGGGGTGCCGGGGTGGATTTCGATGGCGTCCGGGGCCATGGCCTCGGGGGCGCTCATGTATTCGGGCAGCAGCTCAAGGTCAAACTTGACCTTTTCAGCCGCGGCGCGGGCGTTGCATTCGGAGTCCGCGCAGACGATGGCAAGAGCATCGCCGTACTGGAAGATTTTGGTATCGTTAAGGATGGGCCGTTCCCAGCCGTCGCCCTTGTTGGTGGGGAAGGTGATCAGGCCGGTGATGCGGTTCCTGCCCTTCACGTCCTTGTGGGTCAGCACCTTGTACACGCCGGGCATTTTTTCGGCTTCAGAGGTGTCGATGCCCTTGATGTTGGCATGGGATACCTTGGCCTGGGCAATGGCGAGGTGCAGGGTGTTGGCGGGCAGGCGGTGCGCCGCATCCGCGCCGAATTCGGCCGTGCCGGTCACCTTGGCGACGGCAGAAGGACGGGGCATGGTGGAACCCCAGATGCGGCCATCGGCAGGCATCTTGAAGGTAACGTCGTCCAGCGTTTTATCGCCGCGCATAAGGGCGGCAGCGTCCATGACCGCGTCCACCAGGGGCTTGTAGCCCGTACAGCGGCAGACGTTGTGATTTTTCTGGAACCAGTCGCGCACGTCTTCGCGGCTGGGGTTGGGATTGGAATCAAGCAGGGCCTTGGCCGAAACGATGAAACCGGGAGTACAGAAACCGCACTGAGCCGCGCCGTGGTAAATCCAGGCATGCTGGAGCGGATGCAGGTTGCTGGGCGTACCCACGCCTTCAAGCGTGGTTACGGCGGCGTTTTCCGCCACGCGGCTCATTTTGACCACGCAGGCGCGTACAACTTTGCCGTCAAGGATCACCGTGCAGGCACCGCACTGCCCCTTGCCGCAACCAACTTTGACACTGGTGAGCTGCAACTGATCGCGCAGCACGTCCACAAGCATATCGTCGGGGTTAGCCAGCAAGCGCCGGGGAATGCCGTTAATCACAAGGGTTTTTGTTTCCATGCGCGACTCCTTTTAATGATGAACAAAGGTATATGCCTGCGCGGTAAATCCGCGCCCGGGGTCAGATTTCCGCCTCCTATTTCCCGAACGGACAAACCGGATAGCGGCATTCTTCACACTGGGAGCAAAAGCCCCCGTGCCCCAATGCCGCCACATCGGCAGCCGTCACCTCAATGCCGGCCAGCAGGCGCGGCACAACGAGATCAAAAATGCTGGCCTTGTGATACATGACGCATCCGGGCAGCCCCAACACGGGCACCCGGCCTGCCGCCCCCTGGGCATAGGCCAGAAGGAACATGGCCCCCGGATACACTGGCGCGCCATAGCTGACCACCTCCGCTCCGGAAGCGCGGATGGCGGTTGGCGTGCGGTCGTCCGGGTCAACAGACATACCGCCTGTTACCACAATAAAATCAGCACCTTGTTCGAGAAAATCCCTGATCGCTCCGGCAGTCATGGACACTTCGTCGCTGGTGAGGGTCTGCCCCACCACCGTGCTGCCAAGAGCGGCAAACTTTTTGCGCAGCACAGGGCCAAAGGCATCCTGAATGCGCCCGTAAAACACCTCGCTGCCCGTTGTGACCACGCCAACTCTGGCGCGGCGCAGAGGCAGAACTTCAACGACCGGCCCTGCGACGAAAGATTCAAGCTGCCGCAATTTTTCATCCTCAATCATCAACGGCACAACGCGGGCTCCCGCTACCGAGCGCCCCCTGGTTACGTGCTGCATGGTGTGGATGGTTGCGACAGATATTTCGCCAAGGCTGTTTATGCGGTTGAGAACAGGCACATCCACCCGCAGCAGCCCGTCACAGGCAGCCTTTAGGTCGATACGCCCTTCCTTGGGTTCCGTGCATGTCAGGTTGCCGCCGGAAACGGCAGAAATAACACGCGCGGCGGCATCATTTTCGTGAACCATGCCGGGCAGTGATTCAAAAACATAAAGATGCTCTTTGCCAACCTGCAACAGCACCTCAACGTCTTCTTCCCGCACAACATGGCCTTTGCGAAAAACAGGCCCTTTGCTTTCACCAGGAATAATTCTGGTGATGTCGTGACACAAAATACTGCCCACGGCGTCATGCACATGGATGGTTTTCATTGCCAGTTTGGACATGACCTCTCCCGAAGCTGACTTCTAGATTGTGCATAAAATACCACCCTTACAACAAATTGCAAAATAAAATTCCTTATTTATTAATTGTGCTTTTGCTAACCCTCCGGCTTACAATGGTATCAACAGATAAATTCCCTTTTTTTACAAAAAGCGTGACTATTGCCTTCCAGACAAGTGCTCAGTCAAGGGTTCAGGCTCGTGCGGCATTGACAGCCGCGCGTTTCTTTGCGAGAGGGAAGGAAAAAAGCCGCTGTATTTACCAAAAAGAATACGGCAGCCATTAAAAGGAAATGCCATGCAAACGCGTTCAGCTCATTGGCCGATGGCTCTGCCCGGCAAAGGCCGTCTGGGCCTTTCCGGTCTGGCGGTTCTTACGGCTCTGCTGCTCGGCGGCTGCGGCTTCGGCGGGTCCCCGGCCCAGCCGGAAACGCCCCCCGGCCCTGTCACAGGCTTCATGATCGTCTCCGCAGTGGGAGAAACCGCTACTGTTGACGACCCTGATTTTGGCAAGGGGGTGCGCGTGAGCCTGGACGAGCTTTTCACCTCGGCCAAGGGCGAGGACTGCAAACGCGGCACCGTGCTTTCAGGCCAGCGTGAAGCGGAAGTTATTGTCATCTG
>NZ_DASQOG010000169.1:0-23299 GCF_035644575.1 Desulfovibrio sp.
TTGCACGCGATGTTTTTCTGGATACGCGCCGCGACACTGCGGCCATTCTGTCTGCGCTGGACGCGGCGGCAGCCCGCGCCCGCGCTCAAGGCATGGCTGTGGCCATTGGCCATCCTTATCCTGAAACCCTGCGCGCTCTGCGCGACTGGCAGGACAAGGACGGCGTGGCGGTGGTGCCCTTGCGGCGCATACTCTGGAAACTGGCCCAGGACGGAGCCGCCGTTGCGGCGCGTTCTTATCCTGCTAACAACAACATGGAAAAGGAGTAAGCATGCAATCCACTTTCGCCATTATCAAGCCTGACGCAGTTTCGCGCAATCTGACCGGGGAAATTCTGGCTGCCATGGAAGCTTCCGGCCTCAAAATAGTGGCTCTCAAGCGCTTGCGCCTTTCCAAGGCCCAGGCTGCGGGCTTTTATGCCGTCCACAGCGAGCGCCCTTTTTTTGACAGCCTGACCGACTACATGTCTTCCGGCCCGGTGGTTTGCGTTGCATTGCGCGGCGAAGACGCGGTGCCCCGCTGGCGCGCCCTCATGGGGGCCACCAATCCGGCTCAGGCAGAGCCCGGCACCCTGCGTCACAAGTATGGCCAAAGCCTGGAAGCCAATGCTGTTCACGGCTCGGACGCCGCTGAAACCGCGGCTTTTGAAATAGGCTACTTCTTCAGCGGCCTGGAAATCACGGAGTAATATCATGGCGCTCAAAATCGGCTGTGTCGGATGCGGCAACATGGGCGGGGCCATCATGGCCGGGCTTGCCCGCAAGGGTGGCTACGAACTGTGCGGTTTTAACAGAACCGCTGCACGCATGCGCCCGCTTGAAGAGCTTGGCGTGCGCGTGATGGAAAGCCCCCAGGCCGTGGCGCAGGCCGCCGACGTGCTGGTGCTGGGCGTTAAACCCTATCAGGCGGCAGAGGTGCTTGCGCAGATGCGCCCAGGGCTGACCGCCGGGAAAACCCTGGTTTCCGTTGCTGCGGGCGTGAGCCTCCAGCGCCTCACCGAGGCGGTTGAAGGGCGGTGCCCAGTGGTGCGCTGCATGCCCAATACCCCGGCCCTTGTGGGTATGGGCGTGTTCGCCCTCTGTTTTGACGATCCTGATCTGCCCGAAACCAGCAAGGCCGACATTCAGGCTTTGTTCGGCGCGTTGGGTGTGTGCGTGGAACTGCCGGAAAGCAAGTTCACGGCGTTCACAGCCCTTATCGGAGCAGGGCCCGCCTATGTGTTTGCCATGATGCAGGGGCTGGTGCAGGCTGGTGTTACCCTTGGTTTTCAGCACAAGGAATCGCGCGAGATGGTCACGGCTCTTTTTGGCGGATGCGCCAAAATGGCCGAGCAGAGCAGTTCGCCCATCATGCAGTTGCGTGACGATGTCTGCTCCCCCGGCGGAGTGACCATCGCGGGCGTGAACGTGCTTGACCGCGCAGGCCTTGCAGGCCTGCTGGTGGAATCCGTGCTGGCCGCCAACGCGCGCGGCAAGGAAATGGAAAGCTGAGACCTACACGCTGCTGGCTTACTGTTGCGCCTGACAGGGCATGAAAATAAAAACCGGCTGTTGTTAACAACAGCCGGTTTTCTGTCTGCGGAGATGTCTGATGATGTTGGGCGGCATGGCCGCTCTGTCATGCCCTAATGATCCAGGCGGATGTCCAGGGTGTGACCATCTTTTGAAAGCGTGAACTTGGGCTGAATCTTGCCTGTCAGGTCAATGACAATGCGCGTTTTGTCGTCGCCCTTGCCAATGCGCACATTGGTCACCGCAGGGTTTTTGGGCACGCCGGGCGCCTTGACCTGCCACTTGCCGTCCAGATCAATAACCAGACGTTCCGGGCCGCTGAGCTGCATGTTTTTGTAGGCAATGGGCGCAGCACCCACGAGGCGCACGGTTGCGCCCTTATCGCGCGCAAGAACCACAAACTTGGTGATGTCCTTGCGCTGCGCCGCGGCCTTGGCGGCTTTTTCCTTGGCGGGCTCTGCCGCTGGCGCTGTCTTTTCTGTGACCGGGGTCGCAGGCTTGGGCTGCACCACGGGCTTGGCAACGGCTGGCTGGGGCTCGGCAGCGGCTATATTGCTTGTCGGGGCGCTCTTTTCCTCCGGCTTCAGGCTGGGGATGGGCGCACGGGCCGGGGCTTCGCCGCTGGCGTTGAGATCAGGAATGCCGCTCTGGGTCTGCGGGGGCAGATGCAGGGAAGGAGATGTGGCGGACTGGTTGCCAGCATCGGCGGGCGGGGCCGCATCCGGTGAAGTGACGGGCGCGATAATGCCTGCGGGGTTTGCTGGTTCAGGCTTGCGCATGCGTTCATTGAGCATGATAAGCGCCATGCCCAGAACGCACACTGCCACAAGAAGACCGAGAATTACTTTGTTCATGCCAAAAGGCTCCTGCCAATGACTTGGGTTGGAACAGCGGCTCAGCGCTGGTGCGCGGGCTTGCCAGCGCCGCGCGTCCGCTTGAGTTCGCGGATATGTTCCAACAGCTTGAAGTAGAGAGGCTCTCCGCTGGACATGCTCAAAGCCGTGCCGATGTGGGTGGCGGCTTCGTCATACAGGCCAAGCGAACAGAGAATGCGCGCCAGGTTGAAGTGGGCGTGATCGTCCTCGGGGGCCAGTTCCACTGCCTTGCGTGAAAAAAGCAGGGCGAGGTCGGGCTGGGAATTCTGGCGCAGACGTACGCCAAAATCACGGAACATATGCTTGTGGGCGGGTATGATGCCGTCCTTGGTCTGCGCCAGTTGCTCAAGGGCAAGCAGAGCTGCCTTGCGCTCGCGCGGGCGCTTGAGGCGCAGCAATGTCTGGCGAAAAGTCTCCCGCAGCTTTGACTCCACGACCTTGGCCTTGCGGGCGGCTTCAAGGTCGTAGGCCCTCTTGGGCGCGGCAGCGCCAGTAGGAGCGGCAGCAGGCGCCGGGCCTTCGTCATAGTGAACAGCGGTGACGCCGGTGGCGGTGCGGGAAGGAAAGGGAATAAGTCCCATATCGGGCTGCTCGGGCGCCACTTCCACAGATTCGGGCAGGTTGGCCTTTGAGAGCGTCTGGAGCGGCGTGCTCCCTGTTTTGACCTTGGGTGCGCCAGCCTTGCGGGCAGGTTGTGCTGCCCCAGCATCCGGTTGTTGGGGGGCTGGCGCGGGCGGGGCGGATTCGAAATGGCTGAGATCCGGCGTGATCACCGGCATAGCCAAAATATTGTGCTCTGCCTTGAATGACTGGGAAAAGGTTTTTGCGTTTATGCGCTCCACTTCTGCCACAGGCTGGAACGCGGCGTTGAGTTCCTGCACCGCAAAGGCTCCGTCTGGAAGCTCCCAGACGAAGTAGTGCGTTTTGCTGCGGCTCTCTGTCCAGTCGGCAGAGAATGAGAAGACGCCAGAAAATTTTGAGCGACGCATGTGCAAAATGTACATTATTTGCGTCGAATAGCAAGATTCGCTTCTGGCCTTTACGGGGCCGGGTCTTTGGGCTAGCATGACCCCATGCACGAAATGTCCATAGCACAAAGCCTGTTGCAGATGGCTGAGGATGAAATAGCCCGTCAGGGCTGCACTCGTCTGGAAGTTGTGAACGTCACGTACGGTTCACTCTCTGGTGTTGTGCCCGAGTCGCTGCAATTCTGCTTTGAAGTCATGGTGCAGGGTACCCCGCACGAAGGCGCGCGCCTGGAGCTTACAGAGCTTCCGCTACGGCTGCGCTGCTCCGCCTGCGGTAAAGTTTTTGGCGGGGAGGGGCAGGATGCTCTCTGGCTGCCGTGCCCCGATTGCGGCGAGCAGTTCGGGCATGTGGTTGAGCAGGGCAGGGAACTGTATCTCAACCGCCTGGAAGCCAGCTAAGCCTTTTGCTCCTCTGATTCTTCAGGGGGCCGGTTTGCTCCTTTCACTGCCGTCTTTGCCTTTGTCTTATCTTTCTGGCTCATGACCACGCCGTACCGACGGCAAGCAAGGAGAATTGAATGCAAATTCCTGTGGTTCGCAATGTATTGGAAGCCAACGAAAAAATGGCCGATAATGTGCGTCGGCTGCTTACCGAAAAGGGAATATTGTCGCTGAATCTCATCAGCTCGCCCGGCGCGGGCAAAACCACCCTGCTGGAACGCACCCTGAGCGATCTGGCCGGAGAATTCCGCATGGCGGTGGTGGAAGGCGACCTCCAGACAGATAACGATGCCCGCCGCGTTGCCGCCACAGGCGCGCAGGCCGTGCAGATCAATACAGACGGCGGCTGCCACCTCGACAGCAACATGATCCTTACCTCGCTGGAAAGCCTTGACCTCACCGGCGTGGATATTCTTTTTATTGAAAACGTGGGCAACCTGGTGTGCCCTGTGGAATTTGATTGCGGCGAAGACGCCAAGGTCGCCCTGCTGAGCGTTGCCGAAGGTGACGACAAGCCAGAAAAGTATCCCCTGCTGTTCAACCTTGCCAAGGCCATGGTGCTCAACAAGGTTGACCTGCTGCCCTACGTGGATTTTGACCTTGCGCGCGCCCGCAATTTTGCCACAAAGCTCAATAAGGATCTGGATATCTTTGAGGTTTCCTGCCGCAAAGGCGATGGCCTTGAAGGCTGGTACAACTGGCTGCGGAACATGCGCGCCGCCAAGAAGGAGGGCAGGCTTTAAACAGCCCCGGCCTGACACAGAAAATTCAAAAAGGCATCCCCGACTTCTGGCGAGGATGCCTTTTTACGTTCAGGCCAGTCCGGCTGACAGGCTCTGGAGTATTTTATCAACGATTTATTTTGATTCTTCGCTTTCCTGATAGGCGGCAACATCCACCACAAGATTTTTTGAAGCCGGGCGCAGGGTGATGGTGAACAGCTGCACGTCGCTGCTCGGTGCATCGGCATCCGCAAGCTTGGGCAGCATTTCTGTGGGGGCGAGCATGATGGTGGCTTCGCCCTTGCTGGCAGACATGAAATACTCAAGTACCTGCCGCAGCATGTCCTTCTGCTTGTTCAGATCCATGGACGGCATTTGGGTAAAGTTGATATCCAGCCCCGGCAACTCGGCCTGCCATGGGCTGTATTTCTGCTCGTAAAGGGCGTTCAGCAGCTTATCCAGGGTTTCCTGGTCCAGCTTGCGGCGCAGTTCCATGTGGTCAAGCACCAGGGGAGCCTTGCTGGAAGGTTTTTCTCCGCGCTGGGCAGGCTCGAGCCGCGCGGCCCAGACCATACCCGCAAAGCCAAGGCTGGCAAGCACGGCATCGTTGTCGTCACGTTGCGGCGTGGCGCTCAGCAGAGTGCAAACGTCCTTCATGGGCATACCGGGGCGAAAACGGTCAAGCGCGCAGACCGGGCCAGCTTCCGGCCCCGGCAGCAGGCTTTGCGCTTCGCCGGTCAGGCGTTGCTGTTCGCCCTTGGAAATGGCGAGTTCCAGCACGGGTTTTTCGCCCATGCGCAGGGTCACGCTTTGCGCCTTGGTCAGCGGCACATCCTTGAAAATCCACAGGGCAAGGCCCGTGTCCACGCGCAGGCTGGCGACCGCGCCGGGGTTTTCAATGTCGTCCCGCCCGGCGGGAGGCATGTCGAACCGCACAAAATGCATGCTGCGGCCAGTCTGAAAGCCCATGCTCAGAATATCCTCGCCTGTGGCGTTGATAATGGTGAGGATTTGCGGTTCAGGGCCGGGTTTTGCTATATGGGCGGCAGAGGCCGCGCCAGCAATGATCGCTCCGGCCAACACAAGACAGATGGCCGCGTATATGCGAAGAAACCATACATCCTTGGTCATGGCGTACTCCATGTTTGCAACTTGTGTCAGCATGATAGCAGAGCGCAGGGCAGGCCCGCAAGCGGCCACGGAAGCTCTGGTTGTAAAAGGCTATATAGGGCAGTGTTTGCAGCGATCTGTCGAGCAGATTACTGGCGCACTTTACGCCAGCGCCATGCATTGATATGGTTGCCCGCGCCGACGTTCTTTCTGTCCCTCCCTGCGCACGATTATCGCAGCAAACCCCAACATCCGGAGATTCCATGCCTCCTGCTACCCGTCAGCCTTCATCCGATCAGGCAAATGATAAAAAATGCCTGTGCCTGCGCCCTTCATCCTTGCTGGCGGCGGGCTTTCTGGTGGTGGCGGCAGTGGTGCTGGCATACCTTGGCGGGGTTATGAGCGGCAGGGCCTACTGGAAGGCGCACCCGCAACCCATTGCGGTCAGGTCGGGCACGTCTGCGGCAAGCGCCCCCTCATCCGCAACCACGCCGGACGATGACCCGCATGCCGTGGGCGGCGATCAAGCCTCCAGCGCGGATGCGGGAACAAGCGAACCCAAACAAAAAGTGCTGGCCGCCGAGGAACTGCGTTTTGCCAGAGTGCTGCGCAACGATGCCGCCACGGGCGATGCCCCGCTCAAGCCCTTGCCGCCCATGACGCCCGTGCAGCCCAAACCTGCCGGCGTGGCTCAGGCCGGGGTTGCACCAGCACAGCAAGGTGGCGCGCAGGGCGGCGCGGCAGGGCAGCAGGCGGCTCAAGTCGGCATTGCAAGGCCGCAGACCTCTGGAATGTACGATTATGTATTTCAGGTGGGAGCATTCAAGGATGCGGACGCTGTGGACTCGTTGCGTCAGCGTCTGGAGGGCCGGGGAATGCGTACAAAGATGGAGCGCTCGGGCAAACTCTATGTGGTGCTGGTGCTGCTGCGCGGTGATGAGGCCAGGGCCGCAGAGGTGCTGCGCTCTACAGAAGGCATGGGGCTGGGCAAGCCCATACAGCGCAGCCGCAAGCCAGTGCTGCAACAGTAATTTTTTGTCTTTTACCCCGGTCTGCCGTTATCGTTTATTGCGCAGCGGGCAGAAAACGGGGTTCAATACTGCCGCGCACGGCATGCCGCAGGGGCAGCATGGCGGGGTTTGACCCCCCGTGCAGCGCTGCCAGCAGGTCTTCTGCCCGGTCAACTTCTCCACTGCACAGCACGGCCATGTATATGCCCGCCTGCTGATCCGCTCCCACAATACAGGCCGTGTCCACTCCCAGCGCGTCCTTTCCTCTGAAAACATACTGGGCATCAGCCCTGCGCAGAGGCTCCCGCACCCCGGCGGCGGCGCGCAGCAATCCTGCCACGTCCGCCGCATCCGGCGGCCCGGCGGTTTTGCCCACCATGATGCGCACATGGACGGCCTCTTCCGGCCCGGTGAGCGCAAGCACCCACGCTCCCGCCAGGGTTGACGGGGCCTCGGCCTGCCAGCCCTGGGGCGCTTCCAGTGAAAACCAGCCGTAGTCCTCGGCTCTTGCGGTCTGCGCTGCTGCCATCAGGGCCAGCCAAATGGCAGCATGCATGACCGCCCAGATTGCAGGGCGCACAGTGAAATGAAAAGTCATATGATCCTTTTGCGCTGCGTGTTTAGTCGTTCAATTCCACCTTGGGGGGCTGCCAGGTTCCCTTGCCCAGCGGCAGCACGGAGAGACCTTCGGTTTCAGGCCAGTACAGGCGCATCACAAGAAAGATCGGGCCGTCCGGCGCGGGCAGCCAGTTGCTTTCGTGCGCTTTGCCGGGAGAGTCCCGCTGAATCAGAATGGTAAGCGAGCCATCGGGATTCTTTTTCATGTCCGGCAGCATGGGCGAATTGATCAGGTAGCGGTCAATGGGATTCTTTATGAGCAACTGGGTGTTGCCGTCGTACATGGTCACAGACCAGAAGGCCTTGGCCGGAGGGTACTGCCCTGCGGGAATGGTCATGCGGTACTTGTGCTTGCTTCCGTCAAGGGGGCTGCCGTCAGCCAGGGTTTTGGTCATGGGGTACACGGCTTCTTCGGCATCATTGCCGTAAATGCCCGCCTTGGCCCCGGCTGCCCGCATCAGCCAATCCCCGTTAAAGAACTCCCTGTTGCCAAAGGGAGAACTCATCTTCCAGCCGTTCACGCGAAGCCCCGGCCTTGTGACGGACGCATCGACCATGCCAGCGCCTTTTTGCAGACCGCGCAGCACGGCTGCCTGCGTATCCTTGGGCAGGGCATCAAATGCAAAGGGTTTGCCTGCGACCACGCCAATACTGGCAAGCTGGGAGCGGATGGAGGCTTCTTCCGGCCCCGCTGGCGCAAACTGCAGCGCAAAGGCCAGATAATCAAAAAATTCCGGCTTTACAAAATCCTGCCCGATGTTGGGGAAGGGCGGCATGGGAAGCGCCGGGGGCGGCGTTTGACCCAAAAAGGCCGAGAGGGGTTTTACGGCGTATCCTGTCTGGAATTTCAGCACGTTTTCAATATCTGCGGGGTTGAACAGCTGGGTGCGGAACAGGGCCATGGCAAACTGCGCATTGGAGCGGAACACGCGCATGCCCGCAGGCGCTGCGCCCTTCCATTCCGGCCCCGCCACAAGGTAGCTGCCCCCGCCGTTGCCCGTTGTTCTGCTGCCGATGTAGCCAAAGTTGAAAGTATTGGCGTCCACAAGCTGCACGCTGAAATACCGTCCGTCCGTATCCTTCGGCACGGTAATGACCACCGGTTCGGCCCGGAGGTCAAGACAGGCAAAGGAGTAGGGGGTGTCGCTGTTGGGCGTGATGACCACGGTGTCCTTGTAGGTGAACACCCGTGCCCCGTTGCGCAGAGCGTTGAAGGGCGCTTTGTACTGCGGGGACTTTGTGTCAACGGAGTATTCGTAGGTGACTGCGTAGTGCATCACTATGGGCAGGCCGTAAACAAAGCCTTGCGCGGCAATGTGTTCTACCGTAGCGGCATCGGGAAATTCCTTCGGCTGTTGCGCGGCGTGGCTGACCGGGGCGCAAAGAATCAAGGTAAGTGCGAGCGCCGCCGTAACCCTCGTAACTTTGGCGATGCCGAAAACAGGCGAAAAGATTGTCATGATGCCCCCGGTATAGTTAAAGGCCTGAGCGCCGTATTGCAATTCCGCTCTTTTTGCTTGCCCCACAAAGCCGCCGAAATCAACTATTCTATTGCATGTGACGCGCAGCATGGACAAGGCCCCCTCCACTGGCTATTCTGACAGGCAGCGGGGCGCAAGGCCCCGGCATAAAACTGTCTGGCGCGGCAAACGCTTGCGGCGGTTGCACGCAGGGAGGAATATGGCTGTCCCCCGTAAGGTTTTGGGCCTTGGCGCGGCTTTGGCTGTGCTGCTGGCTGTTTTTCTGTTGTGGCAGTGGCTGCGGCACGATGGCGAGCAGCTTGTGCTGTACGGCAATGTGGACATACGGCAGGTTGACCTGAGTTTTCGCGTTAACGGGCGCATTGCAAGTGTACTTGTTGACGAAGGCGATGCCGTTGCCCCCGGTCAGGCTCTGGCCCGCATTGACGATGATCTGCTGACCCAGCAGCGCGATCAGGCCGCCGCAGAATTTGAACGGCAGCAGGCCTCCCTGTTGCGTCTTGAGCGCGGCTACCGCGTGGAAGAAATCGCTCAGGCCCGCGCGGCGGTGAGCGGCTCTGCCGCTCTGGCAGAAAACGCGCAGATCAACCTGAACCGCGTGGCGGCCATGCGCGTTTCCAACGCCATTTCACAAAAAGATCTGGACAACGCCCGCGCCCAGTACCGTGAGGCCAGCGCCAAGCTGCGTTCCAATCAGGATCAGCTCGACATGCTGCTCTCCGGCTACCGGGAAGAGGAAGTGCTGGCGCAAAAGGCGGCTGTTGCCGCTGCCGCCGCAGCCCTCAATCATGCGGAAATCCAGTTGCGCGACGCCGTGCTTGCCGCGCCGCAAAAGGGCATTGTGCTCACCCGCGCACGCGAGGCCGGGGCCATAGTGCAGGCAGGGCAGACCGTGTACACCCTCACCCTCACCGACCCCCTGTGGCTGCGGGCCTACGTGGACGAACCTAACTTGGGGCGCGTCAAACCCGGCATGCCCGTGAAGATTTTGGTGGACGCAGCACCAGGCAAGAGCTTTCCCGGCACGGTGGGCTTTATTTCGCCCACGGCGGAATTTACCCCCAAGACCGTTGAAACGCGCGAGGTGCGCACTGCGCTGGTCTACCGGCTGCGCGTGCAGGCGCAGGATCCGGAAAACGTCATGCGGCAGGGCATGCCCGTGACCATCATCTTGCAGGATACGCCCGCGCCATGAGCGGCAGCGCCGCCGATGCCCAGGCCGTCTGTCTGGAGGGGCTGGTCATGCGCTTTGGCAAGGGGCGCGAGGCCGTCACCGCTCTGGACGGCGTGAACGCAGTCATCCCCGCCGGGCGCATCACCGGGCTGGTGGGGCCTGACGCGGCGGGCAAAACCACGCTCATGCGCATCATGGCGGGCCTCATGCCGCCGAGCGAGGGGCGCGCAAACCTCTTTGGGCAAAGCCCGGCAGAGCTCATGCGCAGCCAGCCCAACAGCATCGGCTACATGCCGCAGCGCTTTGGCCTGTACGAGGATATTTCCGTCATGGCCAACATGCGGCTGCATGCCAGCCTGCGCGGGCTTGAAGGGGCGGAGCGCGACCGCGTGTTTGAAAAGCTGCTGGGGTTCACCAGCCTGGCCCCTTTTACCGAGCGCCTTGCAGGCAGATTGTCTGGCGGCATGAAGCAGAAACTGGGCATTGCCTGCGCTCTGCTCGGGTCGCCGCGTCTGCTGCTGCTTGACGAACCAGGCGTGGGCGTTGACCCGCAGTCGCGCCGCGAACTCTGGCGCATGGTGCAGGATCTGAGTCAGGACGGCATGACGGTTGTATGGTCCACCGCCTATCTGGACGAGGCCGAGCGCTGCCCCGGCGTGATCATGCTGGACAATGGCCGAGTGCTGTTTGCCGGGTCGCCGGAGGAACTCACCGCGCGGGCCCAAGGGCGGGTTTTTTTGCTGCGTGCCGATGCGGGGACGCATAAAAAGGAGCTGGCCCTCTGGACCATGCGCCCCGGCATTGAAGATGCCCTTATTCAGGGCAGCCGCATCCGGCTGGTGCTGGCGGCAGATGCTCCTGACGACCTGCGGCGCGAGGTGCTGGCCCGTGGCGGCGAGGCCGTTGCCCCACGGCTGGAAGATGCTTACATGAGCGCCGTGGGCGGCATCAACCAGAGTCCTTCGCCCTACGGCAAACTGCATGTAGCCCACAACGGCGGCAACCACTCCGGCATTCAGGGCAGCGATGATGGTCGTATTGGTCTTGCGCCCTCTGCTGCAACTTCGCCAGCTGTAGATTTGCCCGCTGCTCCCGCCGATTCCGGCCCGATTTTTTCCATCTCGGCCCGCAATCTCACCAAACGCTTCGGTGCATTTGTGGCGGCGCGCGATATTTCCTTTGATGTGCGCCCCGGTGAGATTTTTGGTCTGCTCGGGCCCAACGGGGCGGGCAAGTCCACCACCTTCCGCATGCTCTGCGGGCTTTCGCGCCCCACATCCGGCAATTGCGCCGTGGACGGGGTAGATCTGCTGCGCGCGGGCAGCGAGGCCCGCTCGCGCCTGGGCTACATGGCGCAGAAATTTTCGCTGTATCCGGATATTCCCGTGCGCGAAAACATCACCATTTTTGCCGAGCTGTACGGTTTGTCCAGGGAGCGGCGCAACGCCCTTTTGCCCGAACTGGCCGAGGCGCTGGAATTGCAGCCCTATCTGCGCAGCCGCACAGGCTCGTTGCCGCTGGGGCAAAAGCAGCGTCTGGCCCTGCTGTGCGCCACCCTGCACGAGCCGCCCGTGCTGTTTCTTGACGAGCCGACCTCTGGTGTGGACGCGCGCACCCGTCGGGATTTCTGGAAGCACATTTCCGCCATGACCACAGCCGGGGCAGCCGTGCTGGTGACGACCCACTTCATGGAAGAAGCCGAATACTGCGACCGCATCGCGCTGATCTATCGCGGGGCCATGATCAGCATGGGAACGCCGGACGAACTCAAGGCATCCTGCACCGAGGTGGAAGATCCCACGCTGGAAGAAGCCTTTATCGCCAGCATTGAAAAATACGACAGGGAGCATCCGCAGTAGCCGCCTTGCGCGAAGGATTTTTTGCAAGACGCCGCTGCCGGGATATACAACCAAGAATCAGGCCGTATGCAACGCAACATCTGGTTACGACAGCTATTTGCCCTTGTGGGCAAGGAATTTCAGCAGATCGTGCGCGATCCCTCGTCCTATCTTGTGGCCGGGGTTTTGCCGTTTATCTTTCTGCTGCTCTTTGGCTACGGCATCACGCTGGATGCGGGCGTGCTGCGGCTGGGCGTGCTGAATCAGAGCGGCGGGCGGCATTCGCTGAGCCTTGCGGCGGATTTTGCCCATTCCCCTTGGTTTGCCACGCGCCCTGTGGGCACCATGGCCGATGCCGGGCGCATGATGCGCGATTCTGTGGTGCAGGGCATTCTGGTGATCCAGCAGGATTTTGACGAGCAGCTTGAGCGGGACAGCGCCGGGGCCGTGCAGGTGCTTGTGGACGGCTCGGAACCCAATACCGCCCAGTATATCCAGAACTACAGCCAGGGGCTGATTATGTCCTGGCAGCGCACGGCCTTGCCGGATGGCGTTGCAGCAGCGCTGCCCATCAATATTCAGCCCCGTTTCTGGTACAACCCTGCGGCCAAGAGCGTGCAGTTTCTTGTGCCGGGTGCCATCACGGTCATCATGACCCTTATCGGCACGCTGCTGACCTCTCTGGTGTTTGCCCGCGAGTGGGAGCGAGGCACCATGGAGGCCATGTTCGCCACGCCCGTGAGCCGCATCCAACTGCTGCTGGGCAAGCTGATTCCATATTTCTGCATGGGCATGTTCAGCATGGCCCTGTGCGCGGTGGCGGCGGTGACGCTCTTTGCTGTGCCCTTTCGCGGTTCCCTGTGGGTACTTGTGTTATTGTCGTCCGTATTCATGCTGAGCGCGCTGGGGCAGGGGCTGCTGATTTCCGTGACTCTGCGCGGGCAACTGGTGGCGGCTGAGGCGGGGCTTTTCTCCGGCTTTTTGCCCGCACTGCTGCTCTCGGGCTTCGTATTTGACATCAACAGCATGCCGCCCGTGCTTCAGGCCCTGACGCGGCTTTTGCCCGCAAGCTACTTCAATACCTGTCTGCGCACCATTTTTCTGACCGGGGACGTGTGGGGCGTGTTTGGCCCCAGCCTGCTGTTCATGGGGCTGCTGGCCTCGGTGTTGCTGGGGCTGGTGTACCGCAACCTTGTCAAAAGGCTGGACGCGTGATGGCAAGAATAACGCTGCCCCGTCTGAACCTGCGGCGCATGGCGACCATTGTGCGCAAGGAACTGCTGGTTCTGCTGTGCAACAAGGTTTCGCGCATGCTTATTATCGTGCCGCCGCTCATGCAGATAGTGGTGTTTGGCTGGGCGGCCACCATGGAAGTGCGCAATGTGGATGTGGCCGTGCTCAATCAGGACAGCGGCAACTGGAGCCGCGAGATCGTGCGCAGGCTACAGGGGTCGCACACCTTCCGCAGCGTGACATTTCTGGATGGCGAGGCGGATATCCGCCCGACCATCGAGCGGCAAAAGGCGCTGTTTGTCATGGTGTTTGATGATGAATTTTCTCGCAGGGTCGATGCGGGTACGCCAGCGCAGATGCAGGTGATACTTGACGGCAGGCGTTCCAATGCGGCGCAGATTGCCTCCTACTATCTTGAAACCATTGTGCGCGGCATCGGGGAATCCACACCACGTGGGCAAGTGGCGCTCGGCGCTGCAACTGGCGCAGCAGGTGGCGCGCCCAGGCTGGATGTGCGCGTGCGCTGCTGGTTCAACCCCAATCTGGAATTTCAGTGGTTCTTCTTGCCCAACCTTATAGGCATGCTGGGCTTTATGCTGGGGCTGGTGGTGACGGGGCTTTCCGTTGCGCGGGAGCGCGAGGTGGGCACCTTTGACCAATTGCTGGTTTCTCCGGCTACACCTACGGAGATCGCCCTTGCCAAACTGGTGCCGGGTTGTCTGGTGGGGCTGGTGCACGGCACCATCTTTTTGCTCATATCCGTATTTGGTTTCGGGGTGCCGTTTAGCGGCTCGCTGGTGCTGCTCTACGTGGCCATGCTGGTTTTTGCCATGGCTTCTGGCGGGGTGGGGCTGATGGTGTCGTCGTTATCCGCCACGCAGCAGCAGGCCTTTCTGGGGGCTTTTACCGTAGGGGTGCCGTGCATTCTTATTTCCGGCGCGGTTACGCCCGTCATCAACATGCCGCCATTTTTGCAATACGCCAGCCAGCTGAACCCCATGCGGCATTTTACCACCATCGTGCAGGGTGTTTTTCTTAAAGATATCACCGTGGCGGCAGCAGCGGTGAGCCTCGGCAAGATTGCCTGCATCAGCGCGGTGGCGGTGAGCGTTGCCGTGTGGATGTTCAAGCGCAAGGCCTGAGCGGGCGTTCTGAGCACCCCTCATGGCGGGGACGGATCAGGCTGGCCGTGTGCTGCTGGCTGCTGGCGTGAAGCTGTGCAGAATCAGGATGCGGCTCAGGCTTCCGGCGGTTTTTTTGCGGAAGATGACTGCGGAGAGCGCGCAGGCAGCGGAGCAGGTTTTTTTGTGGGGGCAACGGCGTTGCGCGGCGTGCGGTGGGCCCTGCCCACGATAAGGGCAATAACAACGATGGAATAGAGATAGCCCGTAAAGCCAACCAGCACCGTGGCGTTTTTGGCAATCCAGGTTTTTGGCGTGATGTCTCCGTAGCCGATGGTGAGGATGGTCACGTAGCTGAAGTAGAACAGGTCGTTGACAGCTTGATCGCCCGGCCCCAGACCTATGAAAGAACCCGGTTGATGGAACTCGATGGCCAGAAACAGAAAATAGCCGCAATAGCCGATAAGCAGCAGGCCGCACACCGCAGCGTAAACAATTTTGGTCGTAAACATTTGCGCGTGGGATATCTGCCGGAATACCTCAAACATGATGCTGCCGAAAAAACACAGATAGAGCAGCAGCATTTCCTCTTTCAGGCTCTTGATAAAAAACAGATCCATGGCCCGGCCCACAAGCAGCAATGTGCCGAAGAACAGGACTAGCCGCAGGATGCGGGGTTTGAATTCAAAGAGTACAAGAGCCGCCAGCAGCTGGATGGGCAGATATATTGCCTGCGCCGTGCCCCGGTAGATGTTTTCTGGAAAAATGATGTTCAGGATGAACACGCACCACAGCGAGAGCATGAGCAGTTCAAAGCGATTTTCGTAAAGCCGGGCGCGTAGTGCTCGTAGTTTCAGCATACTATCCTCATTTCGGGCATACTACAGGCATGAATCTTCCCCGGCAAGGGGGCGCGGGCTCTTATCGCGCAGATATCCGCGTCCATGCATCCGCAGCATGGCGTGTGGACAGGCAGGCAGGAGAGCCGTACACTCCGGCATCCTTGGAATGTAACGGAGACTGCCATGCCCCAGAATTTTGTCCGGCTTGTTATGCGGGGCTTGCCCCTGTTTGTACTGATGGTTCTGCTTGCAGCGCAGGCGCAGGCCGCGCCCCTGACCACAAAATATTACAGCCTTGATCTGCCCGGAGACTGGGTGGTGGTGAACGGCCCTACCAAGGTGCAGGACGCCGTACAGGTGGTGATGGGGCAGAAGGATCACAAAAGTTCTGCGCTCATTATTGTTGGGCCTGCCAATGCGGGCGAGGCCGAGCAGGCCGCCAAGGGTAATGCCAAACGCTTGCAGGGCTCAACGCCTGTTCTTCGCAGCAATGGCCAGTGGGAGTTTACCTTTGAGCAAAATGGCGTGAAAGGCTACGGCATCGTGCGTGAAGATGCGCAGTCCAAGCTCTTGCTCATGCTTGTGGTCAGCGGCGATGCGCGCATGGCAAATTTTGTGTTCAGCATGCGCGGCCCGTACCGGGCCTTGATGCCGCAACCGCCGCAACTTCCCTGACGTGCAGATGCACACAGCTTTTGGCCGCCCGTAGGGGCGGCTTTTTTGTCTGGAATCTCCGTAGTGCAGGGATACAAAAAAAGGACTTGCGGATTTCTCCGTAAGTCCTTTGATTCTTTGTGGAGCCCTTGAGCAGGATTGAACTGCTGACCTCATCCTTACCAAGGATGCACTCTACCGACTGAGCTACAAGGGCGTAGCAACGAAGAAAGCTTCTATCCTAACCGTGGGTGATCGTCAAGCATTCCTGCGCAATTTTTTTATTTTTATGAAAAAGCACAGGGTTGGGTGCCAACTCTCATACCGGGGTTACGCTTTCAGCATGCCGTGGATGGCGCGGAAAAGCGCTCGCCGCGCCTGCGGGGGGGCGTTCTCCGCAGCTTCCTTGCGGGCGGCAAGGGTCATGGTCAGGAGTTCCTCCTGACTGGGCAGAGTTGCCTTGCCTGCGGCCTCCGGCTCTTCTGCGTCCTGCTCCGGCTGTGCCCGCGCGGTCAGCAGGGTTTCCACCAGGCCCGCAAGTTCGCTCTGGTCAGCTGTCAGCAGTCGGTCGCGCCACTGTTCTGCCTGATGCAGGGCTGCGGTGGCGGCTGCGGAAACCTCGCGCCGGGCATCCAGCATGGCGCGGATGGGCGCGGGGTCAATCTCGCGCATGACGCGGCCTATAAACTGCATCTGGCGGCGGCGGCCTTCGTGGTCGCCAATGCGGGCGTATAGCTGCAGCGCTTCCCTGAGGTCTGCGGGCAGGTCAAGGCTTTTGACTTCCTGCGGGCCAAGGCGCGTCAGTTCTTCGCCCATGTTTTGCAGAGCAAGGCTCTGGCGTTTTTTTTCAGAGCGGCTGGGCGGCAAGTCAAAGCCTTCCGCCTCATCGCTGGATTTCCATTGGTACTGTTTTTTGCGCGGCATTGCCTCTCCGTCAGATATAGATGCCCAGCAACACGCCAGCCAGTACGACCGGCGAAATGATGCCGTTGATGGTAAAAAAGGCCGTGTTCACATGGCGCAGATCCTGCGGCTTCATGAGCCTGTGCTCCACAAGCAGCATGACGCTGATGCCGAACCACACCACGTACCAGGGCCAGGAAAGCCCGGCGGCAAAACCCGCCAGCAACAAGAAAATGGACGTCATGGCATGCGAAAACGCGGCCAGCGTCAGGGCCGTATCCGGCCCGAAAGAAGCGGGCACGGAATGCAGCTCAAAGGCCACGTCAAAATCCATGTCCTGAAACGCATAATAGATGTCAAATGCCGCTACCCAAAAGGTAACAGCCCAGAACAGCAGCACAGGCGCAAGGCCAAGGCTTGCGGGATTGACCGAGAGCCAGCCAGCCAGCGGGGCCAGACCCAGCGTCGCGCCCAGCCAGAAGTGGCACAGGGCCGTAAAGCGCTTGAGCAGGCTGTAGATGGCCGCAAACAGCAGCGCAGGCACGGAAAGCCACAGGCAGACTGTGTTCAGCGCCCCGCAGGAGGCAATAAAGATAGCTGCCATGAGCGCGCAGAAGGCCCATGTCTGCCCCTTGCTGATAACGCCCGTGACCAGGGGGCGGCCCTGTGTGCGCGGGTTGTCGCGGTCAAAGGGCAGATCGGCCAGCCGGTTGAAGGCCATGGCGAATGAGCGCGCCGCGATCATGCCGATGGTCAGAAAAATCAGGCTGCGCGCAGAGGGCAAGCCGCGTGCTGCCAATACCGCCCCTGCCCAGGCGTAGGGCAGCGCAAAAATGGAATGCTCAATCTTGATCATCCGGCAAATGTCGCCAAACTGGCCAAAAGGCGTGGAAAGCCTCATGCCGGAACGCGGAAAAAAGCCCATGTGTTCTCCTTAACCGCCGCAGTCGGCGGGGTCGCCCTGCAATTTGGCAAGGGCGTGGGGCAGGGCGGGCAGTACGGCGGCAAGGTTTTCCACAACGGCCTTGCGGCTGCCCGGCAGGTTGATGATGATGCTTTGCCCCAGCGCGCCCGCAGCCGCCCGCGAAATAACCGCGTGGGGCGTTTTGGCAAGGCTGGCGGCCAGCATGGCCTGAGTAAAGCCCGGCAAGGGCGTATCGAGCAGGGCGGCAGTGGTTTGCGGCGTGATATCTCGCGCCGAAAGCCCGGTGCCACCGGTGGTGCATATAAGGTCAAAACCCTGGCTCAGGGCAAGCTCCGTCAGCAGGGCGCGCAGTTGGGCGGCTTCATCCGGCAGCAAAAATCCCTGGCTGTGGCTCAGCGGCATGGCGGAGCCGACCATTTCGGCAATGGCGGGGCCGCTCAAATCCAGCCGCTGGCCGCGCGCGCCTTTGTCCGACAGGGTTATCCATGCAAGGCTGTAACCGGTTTTTCTGGCGGTCACTTCCAGCGGGCCTTCGGGCAGATCCGTCAGGGCTGTCAAAAACAGGCATTGCACCGCGTGGCTTGCCTGCCATGGTTCCTCTCCGTTGCCGCCGGGGTTTGCCACGTTGGGCGGCAGGGGCATCCAGGCGCGCCCCGTAACCTTGAGCAGGGCTGTGCCGCAGGCCCCGCAAAAGCATGTGCCCACCCGCAGGTGAGGCATTGCCCACGGCTCGGGCGTCATGAGGCCGTGACTGCGGCAAAAATCGGTATCCGTGGCGGCAACAGGCAGCAGGGGCAGACATTGGCCCCGCTTGCAGGCGTGTACATGCAGCAGGATGTTCATACGTTGCTCCGGGGAACTGGCCGATGGATGGTATCGGATTGGAGTGGGCAATAGATTATTGTAGCCGCAAGCGCAATGGGTTACAAGTCCGATACGCGTCTGCGTTTGCGCAGCCAGTGAGGCCTTTCGCCCGCGCATGCCGCGTCCGCCGCCCCGGCGGCCCCCCAACGCTGCACGGCAGCGTCATTTCCGTGTATTTTAAGGAGTATCCCCATGAGTACCCGCAGCCAGGATCAGACCCAGGACCTGAAGGTTCTTGGCACAGGCCGCCTTCAGTCCCCGGAGGGCGGCCCCAGCGTAGCCCTGCTGGAGGCCTTTCCCAACTGCTTTCCCCAGCGCCCCTATGTGATCAGCATCAGCTTTCCCGAATTTACCTCGCTCTGCCCCGTGACCGGCCAGCCCGACTGCGGCACCATCACGGTGGAGTACATTCCTGACGAGCTGTGCGTGGAATCCAAGAGCTTCAAGCTCTATATGTTCGCCTTCCGCAATCACCAGTCGTTTATGGAAACCATCACCAACAACGTGCTGGAAGACCTGCGCACCCTGCTCAATCCCTGCTGGTGCCGGGTCAAGGGCCTGTTTGCGCCGCGCGGCGGCACGCGCATCCACGTGTTTGCCGAAACTTTCAAGGACACCATGCCCGAAGAGCAGAACCGCCTTGTGCGTGAAGCTGTGGCTGCGTGGAAGTCCGAACCCGATCCGCACCGCCCGTAGTTACGACTCATTTGCTCCCGGCAGTTTTGTTAACAATGCAAAGCCGCCGGGAGTGGAAAATTTTTGTTGCAGGCAGTTTGCTTTCACGTGTTTTGACAAGCGCCCCCCAGAACTGCCCAGTGGCGCGCTGCCCTGATTTTTTGCAAGGCTGAAACGAGGAATAATGATCGCTTCTGAAAGCGGCTGCGCGCACGGCAAAGGTGGTGAATCCTCCTTGACTGGCGCGTCCGGCCCTGCCGAGCATGACCCCCGGCATTCGGGTGGCATTGCGCGCACGGCGGCCCTTTTGGGCGGCTTTGCCCTTGTTTCGCGTGTGCTTGGTCTTTTGCGCGACATGAGCATGGCCTGGCTTGTGGGCGGCGGCGCTGCCGCTGATGCGCTCGTGGCTGCCATGCGGCTGCCCCATGTGCTGCGGCGCATGCTGGGCGAAGGCTCGCTTTCCATGACGCTGACGGCAAGCCTTGTGCATCTGGAGCGCATGGGCGCATCGCCCGGTCATGCCTCGGCGGCGGAGCGCAGCCGCAGCATGCGCCTGCTGGCCCGTGCCCTGGCTGTGAGGCTTGGCCTTGTGCTGACCCTGCTCACAGTGCTTGGGCTGGTGGCCACCCCGTGGCTTACGGATGTTCTGGCTCCCGGTTTTTATGGGACGGAACGGCAGGAGGCCATATACCTGCTGCGCATCTGCCTGCCCTATACGCTGGCGGCTGGTATGGCGGCTCTGGGCATGGCTCTTTTGCACAGCCTTGGCGTATTCTGGCTGCCCGCTGTTTCTCCTGCCCTGTTCAATATTGTCATTCTGTGTTTTGCAGGGGCGGCTGCTCTGGGCCTGCTGCCTGCGGCTCCGGCTCTGGCCGTGGGCATGCTTTGCGGTGGAGTCGCACAGTGGTTGGCGCAGTGGCTGGCCGTGCGCCGTTTGTTGCCGCTGCATAAAGCCGGGCCTGCCGATAGGCTGGGTGCAGCGCCGGGCAGCGAGAGCAGGGATGCATCCACGCTGCACAGCCGCGCGGCATCCCTCGCCTGGAACTGCATTGGCCGTCTGCCCGCGGGCCTGCTTGGGGCATCCGCACCGCAGCTTGCCATGCTGGCCGCCATGTCTCTGGCGTCCAGCCTTGGCCGGGGGCAGGTGGCTGCCCTTTACTATGCCGAACGGCTGCTTGAACTGCCCCTTGGACTGGTGGGCGTGTGTCTGGGCATGGCAAGCCTGCCCACTTTGAGCCGCCTTGCCGCTGCCAGAGAATTTTCGCTCTTTGCAGATCAGTTGCGCACGGCCCTGCGTTTGACCCTGCTGTTGAGCCTGCCCGCCGCCGCAGGATTGTGGGCCGTGGGGCCGCGCTTGGTGGAAGGCCTGCTGCGGCACGGAGCCTTTGGCGACAATGCCGCCTACGAAACTGGCCTTGCCCTGTGGGCCTATTTGCCGGGGCTGCCCGCCTTTGCCGTCAACCGTCCCCTGCTGGCAGCCTGCAACGCGCTGGGCGAGGTGCGGCGTACGGCAGTCAGCGCCGTATGGGCCGTGGTTGCTACGCTTGCGGTCGGGGCCGCACTGGTCCATAGTCTTTCGGGCAGTCTTGGCGTCATGGCTCCAGCACTGGCCGTGAGCCTTGGCCTGTGGCTGCAATGCGGCCTGTTGCTGTGTATTCTGGGCAGGGCGTTGAAAAAAAGTTCCGCTGGCGCGGCATCTGCCAGCGTTTGCCTGCCCCCGGCGGGGGCGGTGCTGCGGCAATGCGCCGCTGCTGCGGCCACGGCCCTTGCCGCATGGCAATTGCTGGAACTGCTGCACGGGCGCAGCCTATGGCTTGGGCTTGCCCTTGCCATCATTGGCGGCGCAACTGCCTGGGCTGTTTGTCTGTTTGTTCTGCGCGATGCTGACGCCCTTGCGGCTGCCCGCGCACTGGCGCACCGTCTGCATGGCAGGCCACACTAACAGTAAGGAGCGCGGGAGCGTGTTTCTCGCGGCAAAGCATATGCCCAATATCTCACACGTTCTGCGCCGCAGGCTTGCCCTGGCTGTTTGGGTGGCGGCATTGCTGCTGTTCCTGCTGCTTGGCGTCTGGAACGTCAACGAGGACAGGCAGGAGGCGGAAAACCGCCTTGGCAGCGAGGCCGGACGTACCGCAGCGCAACTGGCGGCCCTGCTTTCCCTGCCAGCCTGGGAGCTGGACGAACTGACCGCGCGCACAATCGTCATGGCGGCCATGACCGATGAATCCATTTACGCCATCAAGGTGCAGACGCCGCGTGGCATGCTGGAAGGGCAGCGGCGCAACTACCAGTGGGAGCCCATTCCCTGGGACGATGAAATTGCGGAAAACAGCGTGCAGGGCATGAATCCGCTCAAGATGGAAGGCCGCCCCGTGGGTTCGGTGGAGGTGTACCTTTCGCCCCGCATTACTGATGAAGATCTGGCCCAGAAGGCCCGGCGGGAAGTGGCGCGCTTTTGCCTTTCCGCCCTGTTTTCAACCCTGGTATTGCTGGCCCTGCTCTGGCACTGGGGCGATCTGGCGCGCCTGAAAGCCTTGTTGCTGGAGCGTACTGCGCCGCGCGGCACTGCGGCGTCCGGCGAACCTGATGTTGATTCGGCTTCTGGGGCATCGCCGGAACCCGGCCTTGCAGATATTTTTGAATCAGGCTCCGCTGGTGATAATACAGCCCGCAGTCATGAGGCATCACCGCAGCCAGCCGCAGAGGCGCAGGGCGGAAGCGCCGCGCCCCTGAGCGAAGATATCGCAGCCGGGGCTGTTGTGAGCGCCGAGCTTGGGCGGGCCTTTTTGTTGCGCCGCCCCGAAGCCTGGCGCGTTACGGCGGGCATGTTCGGCAGAACGTTTGCCCCTGCCCCTGATCTGCTGCTGCGCCTTTATGCGCTGGAAGATGCCGATAACCTGTGCCGCCTTGGGCGGATTCTTGAAAAAGCAGCGCCCTGCGTGGGTGCTGAGCGGCTGGCCTCAACCGCGCATGCAATGCAGTGGGCCGTGAATGATACAGACGCCGCTTCTGCGGCTCTGGCCGTGGAAGAATGCGTGCTGGCGTTGCGCGAAGTGCTGGGCGCGCTGGAAACACAAACGGCCCGCAAGGAAAGCAAACCCTCGGTGCATGAGGGCGGAAGATAAGGAGATCATATGGGTTTTTTCTCTGCCATAAAAAAAATGTTCGGCGGTGCGGAAGATGCGGCCAATGCGGCGCAGGAAGCGCCCGCAGAAATTAGCGCAGATGCAGGCGCAGCTGGTGCTGCCGCAACTGAAGCTCTTGCAGAACCTGCTGCGAAACCTGCGGCAGAAGCCACTGCCCAGCCCATTGCGGCATCTGCCGCTGATGAGGCCCTGACCCTGCGGCTGCGCGAGGCCGAGCCACGGCTTTCCGTATGGCTTGGCATCGTGCTTGAGGGCGTGGATGAGGCGGGCAACCTGCTGTGGCAGCGTCTGTTTTTTTTGCTGCGGGCCCTTGATGCCCCGGAGGCCGAAGCGCAGAACTTTGTGCGTGATTTTCAGGAATGGCTCGCCCGCATGGATTATCGGCAGGTGGAGGAATTCCGTTCTGAATTGCAGTATCGTCTGGCTCTCGCCCTTGATATGGAAGACGAAGAGGACGAGCGCAACCGCCTGTTTCTCAAGATCAGCCAGGGGCTTTCGCGTACCCGCGAGCAGTTTTCCAAGGGGCTGGACGCGTTGTTTGCCGGGCATGGCGAACTGGACGATGCCTTCTGGGAAGAACTGGAAGAACTTTTTATCATGGCCGACCTTGGCTACGAACCCTCCATTGAACTGGTGGAGCGTCTGAAAGAGCGCGCCCGCAAGGAAAAGGTTACGGAATCCACCAAAGTGCGCCAACTGCTCATGGCCGAAGTGGAAGAAATCTTTCGCGCGCCGCGCCGCATCGCAGCCGTTAACCAGCCCGAAGTTGTGCTGATGATCGGCGTCAACGGCGTGGGCAAGACCACCACCATTGCCAAGCTGGCCCATCGCGACCGCATGCAGGGCAAAAAGGTCATGATTGCCGCCGCCGATACCTTCCGCGCCGCCGCCATTGAGCAGTTACAGGTCTGGGCAGGGCGCGTGGGGGCGCTGTTCCATGCGCGCACCGCTGGTTCCGACCCTGCCGCCGTGGCCTACGAGGCTATGGATCGCGCGCTTCAGGAAGGCGTGGATGTGCTCTATGTGGACACCGCTGGCCGCTTGCAGACCAAGGTCAACCTGATGGAGGAGCTGAGCAAGATCCGTCAGGTACTGGGCAAAAAACATGCGGGCGCGCCGCACCGCACC
>NZ_DASQOG010000170.1:0-3122 GCF_035644575.1 Desulfovibrio sp.
CTGAACCGCAAGCTTTTCCACAACTACTTTAGAACCTTCTTCGACGCGGTACTGTTTTCCGCCGGTCTCGATAATCGCGTACATATCAACCTCCAAAAAGAGAAAGGCATATTTGCCCCACAGGCCGACAAATGTCAAGCGTGTTTTGCAGAAATTTTTGCAAAACTCGCTACAACAGTCCGCGACTTGCGCGAGGGGCGAGAATACACAACTTCAAACCAAGGAGCAATGCCTTTCTTCGCCGCCCAGAGCAATCCCGCATCTCCCAGCCGCACTTGCGCAGCTGCAAGCCTGCTGCTATCTCTGGCCCCCATGAACACAGCACTCACACACCTCACGCTTGATATCACCGCCCTTTCGCACGATGGGCGCGGCATCGCACGCCTTGCCCCCGAGGACGGCCGAACCGGCAAGGGCACGGTTGTATTTGTGGCAAATGCCTTGCCAGGACAGCGGGTGAACGCACGGGTGCTGCGGCGCAAGCCTTCCTTTATAGAAGCGGACGCTGCGACCCTGCTCAGCCAGCCGCCGGACGCCGTCGATCCCATCTGCCCTCACCATGCCGAGTGCGGCGGCTGCCCCCTGCAAACCATGCCCTATGCGCAGCAGCTTTACTGGAAGCGCACTCTGGCAGTGGACGCCCTCACGCGCATTGGAAAATTTGACCGCGACCAGATTGAATCACTTTTACCGCCCGTCACAGGCTCACCCGCGCTGACGCGGTTTCGCAATAAAATGGAATTTGCCTTCGGGCATGACACGGACAACAAGGCCGATTTGAAACTCGGCCTGCGCCGCCGCAATGGCCGCGATGTGGCGGCCGTGCCGCACTGCGCCCTCATGCCGCCCGAGGCGCTACAGATAGTGAGTATGGTGGGCAAGCTCGCGGCGGAAAGCGGCTTTGCCGCCTACGCAGCGCCCGATACCCGACAGAGCCAGCCCATTCGCCCCGCGCACGACCAACAAAAGCAGGGACGCCGTGGCGGCTTTGCCCGGCGCGCCCCGCGCGACCACGCCATCCCGGTTCACGATGCCGCAGACAATGGATTCTGGCGTTTTTTTGTGCTGCGGCGCGGCCTTGCGGCAGACATGCGCACACCACGCTGGTGGGCTTTGTGCATCACAAGCCCTGGCGATACCGCGCAACGCGCTGCCGTGCGGCTGCTCGGCAGGGAGGTGCTGGCTGCATTCCCCCAACTGGCGGCATTTATCCATGAAGAACGCTCCAGCGCCGATGCCTTTGCCTTTGGCGAAAAGCGCGTGCAGACTCTGGACGATACTGGCCGGGAAAACCCCTCAGCCGCACGGTTGTTTCTGCCTCTTGCTGGCATGAACTTTACCCTGGATGCGTCTTCCTTCTTTCAGGTGAACACCGGCGGGGCGCAAGCGCTTGCCCACGCGGCCCAGCGCATGCTTTTGCCCGACAGCCCGGCAGAGAGCCAACAAGATACCTGCCCCCGAGGGCTGCTTGATCTTTATTGTGGCGTTGGCGCACCGGGCCTTTTACTGGCGCGCCGCTATTCCGCCCTGCTGGGTCTGGAGCAGGACAGCCGGGCCGTGAAGCTCGCCGCCATAAATGCCAGAACCAATGACATCAATTACTGCCAGTACGAGACAGGGGATGCGGTGCACCGCCTTGAGCGCCTTGCGCCCTTGGAACCTGCCAACCGCTGGCAGACAGCTGGCTTTGACGAGTCAGCCAGCATCCCGCAGACAGCAGATGCTCTGGCAGACCCGCCCAGGGCCGGGCTTTCGCCCCGCGCGCTGGATGCGCTCATGCAGATCGCGCCAGACAGAATCCTTTATATATCGTGCAACCCTGCTACGCTTGCGCGAGACGCCGCCCAGCTACGCCACAAGTACTCCCTGGAGCGGCTTGAAGCCGTTGATCTTTTTCCCCACACGCCGCACCTTGAGTGTCTGAGCCTCTGGCGCAGGCTCGACTGAGCCCTTGGACAGGCATTTTTTTGCATAGTTGCAAGTGCCGATTTTTGGTATCAACAGCCAGTTTTCCGCGCCTGTGGCCCTTAAGGAATGCAGCGTAATCACAAGTTTCCGCCCAAAGTCATTGACGCGTCGGGTCGCCTGTGATAATTTGAACAGCGTTAAGGGGACCAGGACGCTTACAGGTTCCAGCCACGTGCGCGGAGGCCTTATGTCGTTCAAGGATTTTCTTAAGCAGCAGCAAACCGGTATGGAAGCTATGGCCAACACAGGGGTCATTGGCCTGCATCTGGTGAGCGGCCCCGCAGTGGGTTTTGCCATAGGGTACGGCATTGACCACTGGTTTGGCACCAGCCCATGGGGCAAGCTGATTTTTCTGTTCATCGGCATTGCGGCGGGTTTTTTGAACGTGTACCGCGACACTCAGGCCCTGCTGCGCAAAATGGCGGCGCAGGACGCCCGCCGGAAAGGCCTTGTGCCGGAACAGCAAAGCGAAACGCCCCCAGCGGGGCAAGGCAAAACAAACAGCCGTGCGCAGTCTGAAACAGATGATACACAGCCTTGACGCCTGGCTTTGGCGGCGCGGCATAGATCACCCGGCTATCCGTGTTTTGCTGCGCAACGAAATTTTGCTCGCCGCGTGCAGTCTTTTGATCGGCGGGCTGGCCTTTACGGCCACACCCTGGTTTTTCTGGTTTGGAGTGGGCCTGACCATCATGGCCTGGACTTTTTGGGGTTTGGCGCGCTTCTTTCTGCGCAAGGGCCTGGGGGATTACAGCACGGCCTTTTTGCGCATAGTGCTGGTGCGCTGGATGGGTCGGCTGGTTATAATTGGCGCGCTTCTTTATGTTTCGCTGATTGTGTATCAAGCCCCTGTTTTCGCCATAGTAGGCGGCATGGCCGCAGCTGGAGCTTGCGCTCTGGCAAGTTATGCCCTGGCAGCGCGTGGACCGCGACGCCGGGCAGACTAAACCGGAAGGGCCTGACCGCCGAACCGGGGCACTACAGCCGCAGCACGGCAGGGCAAATGCCCTCGACCGCAAATTTTGGGGAATGGCCCGCACGGGTCTAACATTAACGCCGCGCTTTGGCGCGTACTCACCAGGAGGCATGGCTCATGGCAGGTGGTTTGCCGCATCCGGTATTGCTCTCCACATTTATGGGCATGGACGAGATCA
>NZ_DASQOG010000171.1:0-5543 GCF_035644575.1 Desulfovibrio sp.
AGCCATCTGCGAGCAGCATCTGCGGTTTTTGCCCGGTCGGCTGCGGCCCGTGCGCGTGTGGCAAGGCCGCTGGCCCGGTTTCCGGATTGTGGCCCGACAGGCCGTAGGTATGCCAAGCCCCAATTCCGGCTGGTCCATGACGGTCTGCGCATGGTTGTGCGGCGCGCGCATGGGCGGGCCGTCCGTGTACTTCGGCACGCTGACGCCAAAACCCTGGCTCGGGCCGGAACAGGACGAGGCCGCGCCCTGGGATCGCAAGCGCTTGCTGGCGCTTTGTGAACTCTTGCGCTATAGCGCCTTGTGTGGGGGACTGACGCTCTGGCTGTGCTTCATGGTGGTCAGTCTGCCTAATTTTTGAGGAAGATATGCTGTTAATAGTTCTGGGCGCTGTATGCCTGCTGGTGGGTATTCTGGTCGGGCTTACGGGCGTGGGCGGTATTCTTGTTCCTCCGGGCCTGATCCTGCTGAGCGGGCTTGAGCCGCACGAGGCCATGGGGACGGCGCTGGCGTCCTTTTTGCCCATTGGGCTGGTGGGAACCGTCATGTATCGCCGTTTGGGCCATGTGGACTGGTCGCGGGCCACGCCCTTTATGATCGGCGGCCTCGCGGCTCTGCCCGGGGCCGTGCTCAACGCCAGCATCAACGCAAAGCCGCTGGTAATTTTGCTGGCGGGCATCATCCTGTTTGCAGGCTTTTGCGTATTGCGCCCCCCCAAGGCTGGCGGCAGCGTTTTTTGGCAGAGCAGGGCGGGGTTTTTCTTCATCGGGGCGAGCACGGGCTTTCTGGCGGGCATGACTGGCGCTGGCGGCCCGGTGCTGACCATCCCGTGGATGATAGCCGCTGGGGTTGCCCCCATGACGGCTGTGGGCCTTGCCATGCCGTATCAGGTGGTTACAGCCCTGTTTGGCACGGTGGGCAATATAGCTGACGGGCATGTGGATTTTGCCCTGCTGCCGATAATATGCATTCTTGAAGTCGCAGGGTTTGCTGGCGGCGTGGTTCTGGCAAAACGCACGCCCACAGGCATGCTGCGCACCCTCATTGGCGGCGTGTGCTGTTTGCTGGGCCTGTTCCTGCTGGTGCGGGAGCTGGAGCAGTATTTTTTGAATTGATGGAATGGATTTGTCCAAAGCAGGCATGGGCGGGCTTTGACCGCCACAAGGCGAGTGCCCCGGACGTTGATTATTTTACATGGGCAGACTTGATCCGGGCAGCCCCTCTTGCCGCAAGGCAAGTGTGCCGTCCATTGCATTCCCCGAGGGGGCCGCATGAATATCGCCGCGCTTTTTATCCGCCGCCCTGTGGCCACTGTGCTGATAATGCTGGGCATGCTGTTTTTTGGCGTGTCGGGGTATCGCAACCTGCCCGTAAACCAGTTGCCCACCGTGGATTTTCCCACCATTCAGGTGCAGGCCGAACTTGCCGGGGCCGATCCGGAAACCATGGCCTCATCCGTGGCTACGCCGCTGGAAAAAGAATTTTTCACCATTGCGGGCATCGACTCCATTTCATCTGTCAATTCTACGGGCCGCACACGCATCACCATCCAGTTTGCCCTTGACCGCAATATCGATGCGGCGGCTCTGGACGTGCAGTCGGCCATCGGCCTTGCCCAGCGCCGTTTGCCCTCCAACATGACCGTGCCGCCGAGCTTCCGCAAGGTGAACCCCGCGGATCTGCCCATCCTGCAACTGCGCGTATCATCTGCCACCTTGCCGCTCTATGTGCTTAATGAATACGCGGATACGCTCATAGGCCAGCGCCTTTCCATGGTGGACGGCGTGGCTCAGGTGGTCATTTACGGGCAGAAGCAGTACGCAGTGCGCGTGCAGCTGAATCCGGACGAGCTGGCCACGCGAGGCCTTGGCATTGACGAGGTGGCAGAGGCTGTTGCCGCAGCCAACAGCATGCTGCCCACAGGCTCGCTGGAAGGGTCGCACCGGGCTGATTCCATCAAATCTTCGGGCCAGCTTATGAACGCCCGCGCCTTCAGCGACGCGGTGGTGGCCTACCGCAACGGCGCGCCCGTGCGCCTGCGCGATCTGGGCGAAGTGGTGGACAGCTTCAAGCAGGACAAACAGCTCACCTGGAGCAACGGCGGCGCGCCCAGCATCATGCTGGCCGTGGAGCGCCAGCCCGGCACCAATACAGTGCAGGTGGTGGATTCCATCCGCGCCCTGCTGCCCGCGCTGGAAAAGCAGTTGCCGCCTTCCGCAAAGGTGGAGGTTTTTTACGACCGCTCGGAGTCCATCCGCGAATCCGTGTCGGACGTGAAGTTCACACTGGTGCTCACGGTATTTCTGGTGGTGCTGGTCATCTTTATCTTTTTGCGCAATCTGCCCGCCACAATCATTCCCAGCCTTGCCCTGCCCATGTCGGTCATTTCGACCTTTGCCGTCATGTCCGTGCTGGGCTACAGCCTGGACAACCTCTCGCTCATGGCCCTGACCCTTGCCGTGGGCTTTGTTGTGGACGATGCCATCGTCATGCTTGAAAATATCGTGCGGCATCAGGAAATGGGCAAGGACCCGCAGACTGCGGCCTTTGACGGCTCGGCGGAGATCGGCTTCACCATTGTTTCCATGACGCTCTCTCTGGCGGCGGTGTTCATTCCCGTGCTGTTCATGGGCGGCATCGTGGGGCGGCTGTTCCGCGAATTCGCGGTGGTCATCATTGCCGCGATCTTGAGCTCGGGCGTGGTTTCGCTCACGCTCACGCCCATGCTCTGCGCCTATTTTTTGAAGGCGCAGGGGCGGAACATGGCCGGGCACAAGCCCGCCGTGAGCGGGCTGTACGGCGCGCTTGAACGATGTTTTGACAGGCTGGCCGACCTGTACGCCCGTTCGCTGGATGTGGCCCTGCGCCATCGGCGCATTACCCTGCTGGCCTCGTTTGGCCTGTTGGCCCTGACAGTATGGCTGGGCATGATTATTCCCAAGGGATTTTTGCCCACGGAAGATATGGGCCTGTTGCAGGCCAGCACCGAGGCGGAGCAGGGCGTGTCCTTTGAGGGCATGGTACGGGCGCAGCACAGCCTTGATCCCATGCTGGAATCTTCCTCCCATGTGGCGGCCTACAACTCCATTGTGGGTATTGTGGGCGGCAGCCAGAGCATGAACAACGGCATTCTGCTCATGCGGCTGGCGGAGCACGACAAACGCCCCGGCATTGAGGCCGTGGCCCAGAAGCTGCGCAAGGATCTCAACACCTCGCCTTCCATGCGCGTATTTGTGCGTGTGCCGCCCACCATCAGCATTGGCGGCCGCGCCTCCAAGGCCCTGTATCAGTATACATTGTTTGGCCCGGATATGGGTTCGCTTTTTGAAAGCGCCCAACGCATTGAGGATGCCCTGCGCAAGCTGCCGGAATTGCAGGACGTCAACAGCGATCTGCAACTCAAGAATCCTGAGCTGCGCGTGACCATTGACCGTAACCGCGCCGCAGCTCTGGGCGTGACCCCGCAGCAGATAGAACTGGCCCTGCAGTCGGCCTACGGCTCGCGTGAGGTTTCGACAATTTACGCGCCCACGGATGACTATTCGGTTTTTGTGGAATTGCAAAAGCCCTTCCAGAAAGACCGCTCAGCCCTTTCGCGGCTCTATGTGCGCTCCAAGAGCGGCGACCTTGTGCCGCTGGATACCCTGGCCCAGCTTTCCACAGGGGTTGGCCCCATTGCGGTCAACCACAACGGGCAGTTCCCGTCCGTGACCATTTCCTATAACCTTCGCCCCGGTATTTCGCTCAGTCAGGGCGTGGGCGCGGTGGAAGCTGTGGCGCGTCCGCTGCTGCCCGATACGGTGACCGCAGAATCGCAGGGCACGGCGCAGGCCTTCCAGAGTTCTCTCAAGGGTATGGGCTGGCTGCTTGTGCTGGCCATTGTGGTCATTTATCTTGTGCTGGGCATTTTGTACGAGAGCTTCATCCACCCGTTCACCATCCTTTCCGGCTTGCCGTCGGCGGGTTTTGGCGCGCTGGCGACCCTGTGGCTGTTCGGCATGGAGCTTGATCTGTACGGTTTTGTGGGCATCATCATGCTGCTCGGCATCGTGAAGAAGAACGCCATCATGATGCTCGATTTCGCACTGGAAGCGCAGAAGAATGATCCGTCCCTTGACCCGCTGGCGGCCATTACCCAGGGCTGTCATGTGCGCTTTCGGCCTATCATGATGACCACTGTGGCCGCGCTTATGGGCGCGCTGCCCATTGCCGTGGGCATTGGCGCAGGGGCAGATGCCCGCCGCGCGCTGGGTCTGGCCGTGGTGGGCGGGCTGTGCTTTTCGCAGCTGGTCACGCTCTACATCACGCCAGTGTACTACTATTATATGGAAAAACTCTCCCGCAGGCTGGGACGCCTCTGGGGCGGGCGTTTCAAGCAGAACCGGCAGGAACATGCGGAGAATGGGCAAGCCTTTCCGCCTTCGCATTGATCCTGCCCTGGAGAACCTATGAGTATGCAGAATTCCCCTTTTTCATCCATGCCCGCGGATTCCGGCGGTGCGCCTGTGTGCAGACGCTGCGGCACCTGCTGCCTGCTGGGCGGGCCGACCCTGATGCTCAGCGACGCAGCCTTGCTGGTTTCCGGCACCTTGACTCTTGAAGCTCTGGTGTGCCTGCGCGCCGGGGAGTGGGCGCGGGACGACTCGCGCAAGGCATTGCGGCCACTGGAAGGGGAACGTATCAAGATTGCCGGGCCCGGCGGCAGGGTGCATCCCTGGCGCTGCCGCTATTATCGTGAAGGCGCGGGCTGCGGCATCTATGAACAGCGCCCTGCGCAATGCACGGCCTTGTTCTGCATGGATACCGGGCCGCTGGAAATGCTGCTTGCCAAAGCCTCGCACCTTGGGCGCTATGCGGCTCTGAACGCGCTGGCCGATGGGATCCCCGGATTTTCCACTCTGAGCGCTGCCAGCAGGGCATTGCTGCCTGACCTTGTGAGCGCGCATGAAGAGCAGGTTTCTGTGCGGGCAGTGCTTGAACTGGCCGACAGGCTGGGATTTTTTCCGCAGCAGGCGCAAGGCCTGACGGTGGAGCGTTATGCGGAGCAAGGCCCGCTGGAGGGCAGCGAGCGGGAAGCCGCCGTGGCGGAACTGGGCGAAGCCGCCCGCATGGACGCGGCCTTTCGTGAGCTATGCGTTGAGCGCGCCGGTGTACCCCGCGCCATGCTGCCCTTTTTGTTTGGCAGGTCGGTCAAGGATCTGCTGGCAGAGGTGGGTCTCAAGCCCGTTTCGCGCAGTTAGCCCAGGGTGCGGGCGATTTGCCCCTGCGTGGCGGCCCTGCACCTTTTGCGGTCAGAAAGGCGCTGGGCCGTTTGCCCCGCCTGCGGTTGACAGAACAGGCCTCCGTACCTAACCTTTGATGAAAGTAAAAAAATCACGCCCCCAGGCGGGCAATGAAGGAAGCAACATGCCATTGTGCAGCATTGAAGAGGCCATTGCCGACATCCGGCAGGGCAAAATGATTATTCTGGTAGATGACGAAGGCCGCGAAAACGAAGGCGACCTCACCATGGCAGCCGAGCATGTGACTCCGGAAGCCATCAATTT
>NZ_DASQOG010000172.1:0-53641 GCF_035644575.1 Desulfovibrio sp.
GAAGAGGTAAGAAAGATCGCCGATTATGCCGCCCACATCTTCGCCAAAGGCCAGTGTGTAACCCACAACGGCCCATAATACAGAGATGAGAGCCAGCGCGCCGTAGCTGTGCATGTGGGTGGACAGGATATTGCGGGAGCGGACCAGGCCACCGTAGAAGAGGGCCAGCGCCGGGGTCATCAGCATGACCATGGAGGCGCAGATCAAAATAAATGCAGTATCCGAGGCGTTCATACGGACATCCTTCAGCGTAGTTCGGACCGGCGAGGGAGGCAGGGTGCCGCACAGTGCGGCAGGCTGGTTTCCGTCGTTCCGTTCCGCGTTTAATAGAACCTCATCCTCGTGGGCTGGCGCCATGCCCACACTGCGGCACAATGCCGCAGCAATACCCTGCTTAGGCATGAAGTGTGCCAAATGTGTTTCGTTGTGGGGTTTAATTCTGTAACAATATGATTTTATAAATATTTTTATTTTTGAAGGCAGACAGGAAGAATTGCAGGGGGTTGGCGTCTATAGAATATTTCTACGTTGTTGTAGAAAAAAAGAAGCCCCCCGGTGCGCCGTTTCGTAGCGCCTGGGGAGCCTCTTTAATAGATGTGCTATTTTAGTGTGTTATGTGAAAAAATCAAAAAATTGCAAAAATGTAGAAATTATTGGTACATCTTTGTAATGAGCGCGGGATTATTAAATAACATGCTAAAATTTATAATAAAAAATTCATTTTTTGAGCAAATTCCGGCCTTTTTTCAAAATACCATTTTGTAGAAACTGCATATCTACTCGGTTTCATCCTTACGGTACACGGGGCGAAAAGCCTTGTAGGTTATGCCGTACTTTTTCATGCGCAGGGCCATGATTCTTTCCGTCAATCCAAGGCTTGCGGCGGCTTTGCCCATCTGGCCCTGGCTGAACTCAAGCGCTTCGGTGATGGATGCGCGTTCCAGCTCGTCCAGTTGCTCCTGCAAGCTGCCGGAAAGCCCCTGGCGGATCAGCCCGGGCGTGAGGCCGGAACTGGCAGCAACGCGGCTGCCGTGCAGGGCAGGGGGCAAGTGCTGGGGCAACACAAGGCCCTCGCGCCCCAGCAGCAACACTGCGCGTTCCATGACGTTTTCGAGTTCGCGGATGTTGCCCGGCCAGGTATATCGTTGCAGCATATCCATGACAGAAAGGGAGAGGCGCACATTATTACGCCCGTTGGCCAGCGCGTATTTTTTGATAAAGTGGTTTGCCAGCGGCAGAATGTCCTCTGGCCGGAAACTCAGGGGCGGCAGGAAAATGGGGAAGACATTGAGGCGGTAGAACAGATCACGTCGGAAGGTTTCTTCTTCTACCATTTTTTCCAGATCGCGGTTGGTGGCGGTGATAAAACGCACATCAACATAATGCGTCTCCATGCCGCCAAGGCGCTCAAAGGCTCTTTCCTGTAAGACGCGCAGCAATTTTGCCTGGGTCATGAGCGAAAGCTCGCCTACTTCGTCCAAAAACAGCGTGCCGCCGTTGGCAAGCTCAAAGCGCCCTTTGCGAGTTGCGTTTGCGCCGGTAAAAGCCCCGCGCTCATGGCCGAAAAGTTCGCTTTCAATGAGGTTTTCTGGCAATGCGGCGCAGTTGAGCGAAATAAAGGGCTTGTTGGCGCGTGTGCTGCCCGAATGGATGGAGCGCGCGGCAAGTTCTTTGCCCGTGCCGGATTCGCCCTGTAGAAAAACTGTGGTGCCGGACGGGGCAACCTGCGCAATCTGCGCGTAGACCTTTTGCATCACTTCAGAGTTGCCCACAAAGCCGCGTGGCCTCAGGGGCGAGGAAGCTTCTTCATCCATGCGGCCCTGCGATTCAAGGGCCGCATGCCCAAGCAGGGTTGATATAATGGTGAGCAGGCGCATTTCGTCTTCAAGCGTGGCATCGTCCACCAGCAGATGGTCAACCGACAGCGCGCCCACAACCTGGTCGTTAAGGCAGATAGGCACGCAGATGAAGGAAATGCCCTCCTTGCCCAGATCGCGCGAGCGAGTGCGGTTCAGAAACAGGGGCTCTTCAGATACATTAGATATGTACATGGAGCGCCCGGTTTCGATCACGCGCCCGGTGATGCCCTCGCCGCGCACGTAACGGCCCCGGCGGGCCTCGGCAGGTTTGAGGCCGTAGGCAGCCTCAATGCGGATTTCGCCGCTGTTGGGCGAAATAAGCGTGATCGCGCCGCGCATCATGTGCAGATGCTCTGCCATGAGCTGGAGCGCCTTGTTCAGGGCAACCCCCACATCTGTGGCGGAGTTGACCACATTGGAAAGATCCAACAAAAGGCGCAGCTGCTCTTCGCGGTGACTGTCTGCGTTGGCGGGAGAGCGCGACACGGTGCCGGGACGGGGAGATGTATTGCTGGATTTTTGCATGCCGTGCTTATACCCCAGGCCGGGGCAAACATGCAATCCGTCAGCGGGTTACGGGCCGCAAGAAAGGACTGTCGGGGTGATGGTACTTGAGCGGGCGAGCTGGGGCCAGGGTTGAAGATAGTGGGGGAGTGGGAGGACGGATTTTGTGGAGGAAGGAGAGCTGACCCGATAGCGGCCTAACTGATCTGCCGACGCAACAGGCTACGATACCAATAAAGGCCCTGGTGCGCGGGATAGCAGCCAATTGATATTGATTAAGAGGCGTGACAGGATTACGGAACTCCCCGTTCTTTAATATGACCACTGGGAAGCCCCTGACCGCTGAATTTTATGCCAATTTTAAAAAGTCGCTTGACACTTTCCCCCTATTGCCGTAGATACACCCTTCACAGCGCGTCCCCATCGTCTAGCCGGCCCAGGACAACGGCCTTTCACGCCGTCGACAGGGGTTCAAATCCCCTTGGGGACGCCAATTGAATTCAAAGGGTTAACGTAGTTGCCCTATTACTGTATGGCATTGGTTACAATGCCTTGGTTACAAAATGCCTCACGAGCTTGACCCTCGTGGGGCATTACTTTTTCCAGCAGGTTCTCTGCCGCATAGCCGATCAGGCTCTGGCCCAATGCCGCCAAGATTCCATCCTGACTTCCATACAGGCCCGCAGACCGCACATAGCGGTCGGTGGTGGTTGCCCGGCTGTGCCCAAGGAATATCTGTGCGCCGTTGAGGCCCATAGCCTTGAATGTCACCGCCGCCGAGCAATGCCTGATGGCATGAAAGCCGAATGGCTTCACTCCAGCCCGTTTGCAGAGCGTGCCCATAAGCTTGCTGCGCTGCTGAAAGGGCTCGCCCAGCATGCCGTCGCAGTGTATCTGCATGAAGACGTTATCCACCTTGCAGGGCCGCGCCTCACGCCACCACTCAAGAGCCTTGCGCAGCTCCGGATGGATGTCGCACCAGCGCACCCGCTCCTGGCCATTCTTGCCCTTGTGGTCGGTGAGCCTGATGCGCCCCTCTTCCAGATTCACATCCCTGCTCCACGAGAGCCGGAACACCTCGCCCCGGCGCGCTCCCGTGAAAAAGAACGTGAGCAGCATGACCATATCCTGTCCGCTGGCAGATTCGAGCACCTTGACCACGTCTTCTTCCGGCGGAACATAGCGTTCCGAATGCGTAGCCTGAAACGGCTGCACAATCTCAAACGGTGAAACGCTCTGGGGAAAGCCCTCAATATAGACCTTGCCCCAGTTCCAGGCGGCCAGCAGGTTTTTGCGGTAGACATTGGCCCGCAGCGGGCCGCGTTCGTCTGCCACCTGGGCAAGCAGGGCATATGCTTTGGCAGCCGAGAGCAGAGTCAGCTTGTTCACGCCATTGCTGGCGCAAAACTCAAAAAAGGTCCGCATGACGGATTTTTTCTCAACAAGCGTCTGCTTACTCATGCTGCGCTCCACATGCGCCAGATACTGCTCGCCCCACTCCAAAAGCAGCTCGCAGCCCGTAAGGGTCTGGCGATCCTGCTGCTCCCTGGCTCGCAGGGTTTCGTCTTCCTCCCATTCTTTCGCGGCCCTCCATTCCGGGCCACCTTTCTTGCCAGGCGGGAACATCCGGGAGGCAATCTGCTTCCCGTTCACAACGATCCGCGCCATCCACATGTTTCCTCGATCTTTTCTCAGTGTCGGCATGGAAATACTCCAAAACGCGCCCCCACTGAAAACGCCAGCGGTTACCTATGCGCTTGCCGCCAAGTTCCCCTGCTACGCGTTTAACGGTGCGAGGGTCAAGGCGCAGAGCCTGGGCAACTTCTGCCAGCGTCAAGATGGAATCCGGGGCGTGCATTGCTTGCAAACCTTCCGCGTGTGGTTAACGGATGCGCGGCCCCCGTTGGAGGGTGTAGAAAATCTACTGCGCCAGAGTGCAAACGCGCTCGGCAGGGCATTTGCGGCAGTCATGCTCAATTTCTGCCTGATTACGGCAGCGGAGCATGCGCCTGATGCGCGAAATGGCCTCAAACGGCCCAGGCACCCACAAGGCCACGGCGTTGTGCAGCATGAGGCCGGTTTCTTCCAGCGGCCCGGCTATGCCCATTACGGGCGTGCCGATGGCCTTGGCCATGCCGACCTGCACGGCGCAATCCTTGCCGGAATCGCCCAGGTAGAGCATGAGGTCTGCGGCCGCGCAGGCAGCCTCGCGCTGTTCGGCGCTTACGCAGTTGCGCCCCACGCGCAGCAAGCGGCGGCGTTCGGCCAGGGGAGCACTCAGAGATGGGGCCTCGCGCGTCCAGTCCAGCACTGCAAGGCCCTGAAGCCGCCGCATGCGGGTCTGAATAAGCCGCACGGCATGCAGATGGCGGTATGAGGCAACCGTGTAGACCTTGAAGGCATCTGCGTCGATCATGAGCGTAACTCCGGCTCAACGCGTCCGCCTTCGCTCATGATGCCGGGCAGCATATCGAGCAGATCGTGATGCGTGGCGCGCACAGAAAGGCGCTGTCCGCCCAGGGTGATGTGGTAGGTGCTTGCAACAGGTGCCTGTTTGGTGGCATCAGGCTTGACAGATCGCCCTCTGTCGAAATAAATTCTCTTCATCAGTAGCTCCTATGGAGTTTTGCCCCGCCGTGGTTCCAGCACGTCGGGGCGTTTTTATTTGCGGCCGTATTTTGCATCGTGGGTGGCTTGCGCCAGCTTGCGAAAGCTCAAAATGGCCTCGACCACGTCATTGGTCTCTCCATTGATTCGGACCATTTCTTCCGGGTCCACATCGCCATCGGCAATGCGCTCTGCCGCAGCCGCCACATACTCGCCAAAATTTTTCACGGTATTCGCCAGGCTTTGCACAAGCTCGCCACCGCTCTCTGCGGGCTGTTGCAGCTTTAAAAAGATGCCCTCGCGCTCGCGGGCCATAAAGGCGACCGGGGCGTCAGAGTTGCACACATCCATAAGCGGCAGCAGCATGTCGGCCCCAAGCTTGTGGCCGGGCTGGCGCGACAGTTCAGACATCATGGTGTTGTAATTGGTGTAGCCAGAAAATTCGGCAATGCTGCGCGGTGTAAGGCCAGATGGCGCGGTTTTGACCATCTGGTGCGCCACGGCAACCAGAGAAGGGTAGGGTTTGAGGACGATATTTCCGGCCATGCGATTGCGCCTCCGACTATTGCGTGGTCATAAACGAGAAAATGGGCTGAATTGAAAACGCGAATTTAGGCTTGGGCAAGACCGGGGAAATGGGGCTGCCTTGGGGCAGGGCCTCGGCGCTTCCTGCTGGGCAGAGGCAAGAGATCTTCAGGAAAGCCCAGCTTCAGTAGGGTTTCGTGAATTTCAGGGGATACGGTGTCGTTAAAAACAGCATAGCGGGCAGAGGCCGGGCCTTTGCCAAGCTGCTGTCCAAGTGCGGCAAAGGTGATGTTGTGCTCACCCATCCAGTCCAAAAGCCGATGATATCGCTCTGTTGCCATGCTTCTGCCTCCCTGATAAATTTTTTTCGAGTTTTTAATTCCCACTTAACGGCTTCCTAATTTTTAGCAAAACTAACGAGAATCTAGTTAACTGTCAACATGAATCTCGTTAAAAAATGAGATAGCTCAGCTTATGGAATTATTTGAGCGCATTAAAAAGGTCGGCAAGGTTGTTGCCACATCAGATTCTGCGATTGCTTCTGCCATCGGGATGAAGCAAAGCACATTTTCAGGCTACCTGAACGAACAGCGCCAGCATAACCTCTGGCCCCTGTTGCCTCAGATTCTTGAGGCTTTTCCTCGCCTTTCCCGCCACTGGCTATATTTTGGAGAGGGGCCAATGCTGATAGGGCAGGGTGTGCCCCTCGATCAGCCTGTTCCCTTGCAAGAACTTATGCGAACGGCAGAAGGCATTGCGGCGGACTGCCACGGTTCGTGGGGTCAGGTGCTGCGCATGATCGTAGATGGTGCGCGCGAAGAACTGGAACAGCAAAGTGCTTCACCCGAAGTGAGCAAAGAGCTTGCTGAAGCCAAAGCAGAGATTGCCCGCCTGCAAAAGAAAACGGAAATGCTGCTCACCAGAACGGTTGAGCTTCAGGATGAGCTTTTGAACGTACACAAGGCAGAGAAGGCTGAGCGGGAGAAGAGGGCAGAGAAATCCTCGGCTGAGGAGTCTGTAGGGCGCGCTGCCCACACTGGCCATACTGCTGCCCACTCGTAGCATCAAGGAACTGACCGGGGGATTAGGCGAGCCTTTACAGATTTGACGGTCAAGAACTGCTGAAAGGGGAATGTTGTGAAAGGACTCCACTGCATTATCTGGATACTCTGCACACTGTTCACACTCCAAACCGCCGCGACTGCTGCCACCATGGAAGAGCGCATAGCGGCGGCTGGAGCCGCAATGGCTCTTGATCCCTCCGAAAAAAACACGCCAGAAGCTCCAAAAGAGCAAGCCGCTGCGCCTTGGGATATGACCAAGGCCAAGCCAGTGCCCTATGCCGTGGTGCAGGCGCAGAAGGATCACCGTGCCACCACTGGTCGCACCAAACTTTTGCTGCGCATTGTGCCAGTGGTTAAGGGCAAGGATGGTAAGCTGCTGCCCATGTATAATCAGGATAAACTCACCAAGGAACAACTTGCCGCCACCGTGGTTGCCGCTGCCAAGTACCACGCGCAGGCCACCAGCGCACAGATGGTTGGCGTGGCCCTGCAAACGCAATATTTTTCCAACCACGGCGCGGCCAGGCTGGCCATTGTGGATTATGCGCCGGACGGCAAAGGTGTTTCCGGCAAGGATAACTGGCGCTGGAATATGTTCTCAGCAGCCGCGTCTGGTCCTAGCGATGCCGAGCTGAAGGCGGAAAAGCCGGGCACTATCTATCTGTCGCTTGAAAAAGCCCCGGCAGAGCTGGCGGATGTGGTTGAAGGCAGCGCACCTCTGAAATAAGCAAGGAACCAACATGGCTGACAGAGCTGGAAAAGCGGCAAAACTGATGAGCGCGGTCACAACTGGCTCCACCATGTCTATGCTAGACAAGCTTAATCAGCAAATGTCGCCTGTTATCAATCCTACCATTTCTAGCTCTCTTGCATCACTTGAAGCGGATATGCGCGCTCTTCGTGCGGACTACTTGGCAGCAGCGTGCCCCCCCCAAATGCTTGGCTATTCCCACTTTTTAGAGGATATATATTCGCAGGCTAAAGCATATCACTCTGATTTGAATACAAAAATTCATTCAATGTTGGAAGGGTGGAAGCAACCACTAGACTCGTTTGCTGAAGCGAATCGCATGATGACGAATCGCATGATGCAGGATGCATATTCTAATTATTCCCGACAGTGGCTAGAAAGTTTTAAGTCAGCCGAAATGACGGGCTTTTTGGGTATACCGGAATCCATCTTGAAAGCGCATGTTGCCATGCATACTGTAGCTGGCTATGCCGAAAGCCACGCAGCTCAACTGACACAAATAAGAGATTTAGCTTCCAGTTTTAAGGTTAATGACATTACGTCATTGACTGCCGGGCTGTTCCCCAGAACTGTTGCAGATTATTTGCGAGCTAATCCCCTGACGGAAGCCGAGTGGGAAGAAGCCGCCCGTGAATCCCATACTGATGGTTCTGCGCAAGATCTGGCCACAGTCGCTGATGTGCTTGAAGCGCCAGAGCAAAATCGCGGGCAGATTATTCGGTTTATTTGGGCTGCTTTTTTTCTTGCTTTACTAGCCGCTGGCGCAGGCGGAATGACCATGGCATCTGATGCGCAAACTTTTGCCGCTAAATTATGGTGGAATTTTGTTGGCATCATCTGTCCCATATTAGCAGGCGTGCAAGCTTCCATTACTCTTCAATATTGGCAATGCGGTTCCGGCCCGCCGCCACTGGCCAAAGTCGTTGCCTCCGATGGAAAAGATGTGCCTGTGCGTAAGACAGGCAACCCAAACTCCGCAATTATTCGTCGCCTTCCCGTGGGGACACTAATTACCTTGGCCAAGGAAGGCACGAAAGAAATGAAGGCCGTGGGCATAGATGTTGATGACAACGGCGAAATTATTGAAATAGCCTGGGTATCAATAAGGAACCTGAAGCGAATAAGGATGAAGCAGGCTTATTCACTGAAAAAGATGCTGCCACCACGTTAGGCCCATGCTCTGCGGGTATGGAGCGAGCCGGCGGAGATGCGGTTCCCCAAGGGCAGAATACTTCAAGGGGGAACCCTTGCAAGTTGTTTTGTGCGCGTGTGGGTTTGAGACGATGAGCGTACTGTAGGGATTTGGAAATATATTATTGAAGGCCGTATCTATGCGAATTTTTCTGTCAGCCTTACTTGTTGTCCTCATCTCAACGGCTGCCGCGCCCTTTGCCACGGGGGCTGCCACTCCCGAAATCCCGCAGGAATCTGTGCCACAGAATGTTGATTTGCCTCAACTTATGCCGGATACAGGCAACACTCCTTCCCCGCAAGCAACCGTGCCACTTGATGTCTATTTGAGTCAGATCAAACAGGATACTAAAGATTACGCCGCACTGAACACGGCTATAATCAGCAATGGCCTTACTGGATTGGGCCTTTTTACCGCCATTCTTGCACTCTCCGCTTTTGGCATCAGCTGGTTTACGTCCAAAACATACCGAGCTGAGATTAAAGAAAAAAAAATGTCTTTTGAAAAATACGAAAAGGAACTTAAAGGCTTACTCGCCAAGGGAAAGGAGCACTACCAGACCCTCAGCGACATGGTAAGCCAGCACGGTGCAACAGAAACATTTGCAAAAGATGTTATAGCGGAAGCAAAGAATAAAATTCAAACAGGTTCTGGCTTAGAAGTCCTATGGGGTGAGGCAATTCTAGCTCAAGAGCAAGAAAAATGGGAAAAGGCCTACACTTTCTGGACTTCGATTCTTGAAAACGAACCCAGCAATGTTGTTGCTCTTTTTGGCGCAGCACTTTCTTGCGCACAATTGTATATTAAACAAGGATCTAAAGTAAATAATATTTCTTTGCTTAAAGAAGGCATAGAACATTTATCAAATATTCCTGAAAAACAATGGAATTCTGCTGTATTAAACAACTGGGGACTTCTATTAGCAAATATGGTAACGTGTGTGTCAGATGTTTCTGAAAAGAACAAACTTATCAATTTAGCTGAAGAAAAGTTTAAATCCGCTTTAAACAAAAATTCTAATGATGCAACAGCATGGGTAAACTGGGGAAATACGCTTCAACTAAAGGCGAAATTAGCATCAAATATCGTTGAAAAAAATTCTTATTACGATCTTTCTGAAGAAAAATATTGCAACGCGACGAAATGCTCAAATTCTGATGCAACGCCATGGTATAATTGGGGGCTTTCCCTTGCGGAACGAGCTGAAATCGTTCCAAACCCTGATGAAAGATGCAGGTGCTGGGATAGCGCTGAAGAAAAATTTCAGGCTGCAACAAAACTTGATATGTCAGGAAGTTCGGCATGGTATAACTGGGGACTCTTGCTTTCGAGGCGGGCAGCCAGTGTCGTTGTGAACGAAGAAAAAAGCAAATTTTGGAATCTAGCAGACGAAAAATTTTCCCAAGCTGCGAAGCATAATAAAAATAACGTATCAATATTTGATAGTTGGGGTAATTTATTAAAGGATAGGGCTAGCGCAGCAACAGAACCGGACGAAAGAAATAGATTCTGGGACTTGGCTGAAGAAAAATTTCAGTATGCAGCTAACCTTGACTCTATGAAATCTGGGGCATGGAACAGCTGGGGTACTCTTCTTTCCCAGCGAGCAGAGGACTGTACTGAAATAGATAAAAGAAATGAATTCTGGGAAGCTGCAAATGATAAATTTCTCATTGCCGTGGCGCGCAACCCTTCTAACTCAAGAGCTTGGACAAACTGGGGTCTTATGCTTTCAAAGCGTGGCGACAGTGAAGACGATAATATCAACAAAAAGAAATTTTGGGAATTAGCAACGGAAAAATACAGGCGTGCTACAGAATGCAATCCAGAAAATTCAGCTACGTGGAATAACTGGGGGTTTTTGTTGTGCAAACAAGCGCAAAAGGCAAGCAACCCCGTAGACAAAAATTTTTTTTGGGATTTGGCTGAAGAAAAATATCAAATTGCATGCGAATACGAGAAAAATCCCATAAAGATTTTATACAATTGGGCTAGACTATATGAAATGAAGGCAGAAAATGAGAATGATAATGATAAAAAATTAGAATATTTAGAAAATGCCGGTGACAAGTATTCAGAAGCTCTTCAGTATGATCAGGATAATATTATTTCACTAATAAAATTAAGTTTATTACTTAGCAATAGAGCAGAAGCTGTAGTTGATCAGCATGAAAAAATTTCCTTGCTAAAACAGGCAGAAGAGAAATTGGAGCGCGTAATAGCGTGTGATCCATCTAATGTTAATATTTGGCAACTACGCGGAATTATACTGTTAGAACTGGTTGACGCCTTTCCTGAAGTCGTTGACAAAAATAATTATTGGGATTTAGCCGACAAACATTTTTCTCAAGCGGTAATTCATCATAATACTGATGTGACTCTTTGGAATAGTTGGGAGTATATGCTGTTATCACGTATTAGGGCTTCTGCTAAAGATGCTGATAAAGAAAAATTTTTGGAAAAAGCAGAAGAAATATGCCGTAGAGCCTGTGATGCTATTCTTGGAGACTATGGCTCTAGATATAATCTTGCATGTTGTGCTGCACACCGCCATAATATAGAAGAATGTTTACGAATTCTTTGGGAATGTGAAAAGGAGGGAGAGCTTCCACCAGTCTCTGAGCTAGAACAAGATAAAGACCTTTCTATGTTGCGCGACGCTCCTGAGTTTAAGGCGTTTCTTGCAAAACTAGTGGAGCATAATAAAGATAAGCCTGAAGTTACTCCCGCATCTCGGGCGGCAACTGCCGCCCCTCAACCTCGCTCTTGTAGCTTTCCAGGCAGTGGTTCTCATCGCCCAAGATGAGCGCTACGCCATCCACCAGGCGGCGGGGCCAGCTGCGCACTCCGTGAATGTGCCAGCGCCAGCAGTGGGCGCTGATGGTTTCATCCGCCCACCAGAGGCCAGCCTGTCGGCAGCGTGGCCACAGGGCCACCAATGCCGCCACAAAGCCCATAGCGGCATTGGCAGCCTGATCCAGCGCGATCAGCAACTGCTTGGTGTTGTGCGCAAGCTCTGCCTTGCGTGAAACGGTCATATGGCCTCCAGTTCCTCGGCGGTTGCACCACGGGCCACAGCCTCGGCCAGCGCCGCCTTGCGCGCGCCACCCTCTGCCATGCGCGCCGCCTTGTGGGCCACAGCGCCCCCCGTGTACAGGGCAAGGAAGGATTCCGCAGTAAACGTCAGGCGCACCAGATCGCCCTGGCCGTCCTTCCAGTTTTTATAGGCGTTCCAGGCCACTGATTCCGGCAGGCCCTTGCCGCCCATCTGGGCGAGCAGGGCCACGTTGGCTGTGTCGGCAAAATTCTGCTGGTCAAAGGCGTCATAGCTGAAATGGTAGATCACGCCATCCACGGTATACTCAAACCCGGCAGTTATGGCCGCCGATGTGTCCGCATCGATGGCGGCGAGCAGAGACATCAATCGCTGGGCGGACACCTCAGCCGCATCTGGCGGTGTAAATTTGACATTGCCATCTGGACTGACCATCGCGGTTAGGGGGCTGACGTACTGTTCATACCCCACCATACCCGCTGCGGTTATTTCTCCGGGTGTCAGCTCGCGCCAGCCTCGGCCCACAAATATATCCCTGTCACTGGCGCTCGTTGCCCGCAAAACATCATTGTCATTGTTTATAAATATTCCATACATAAAGGCTCCTTATTGCATGGCTGTCAGTCTGACGCCGTTGCACCTCTCCACACCAATAACAACAGACGCACTTGTGGGGTAGCACCTAAATACGTTGGTGGAATACCATCCGTTAGCCCGAACAAGGCCGAAGACCGCAGCTCCACCCGTACCCCCGATTGCGCCGGATTTTGTGTACATGTTCACCCGGTTATCACCGTTGCCGTCCACAGAAAGGACATCGCAAATAATATCCATCGCAACGCCTATTTTGCATCCCGTGATTGTCCAGTCGCCGGAGGTTGTGCACGTCGAGAGTGCTGAAGCCGTATTGCTATTTTTTATGACCTGTACAGCTGCAGGAGCAAGGTTGCTAAAATCCGTATTGGCCTTGCCCGCAAGGCCTGCCATGTAGTTCGACCAGTCGAATACGCTGGCGCTGTTCTGCGCGGATGCCAGAATCACAAAATGCCGCAGCCGTACCTGCTCATCGGTGACTGTAGCGGAGTTGCCGAAAATGCCGTTTACACGGCTGGGATCGAAGTATATTCCGGGCGCTGTGAAGTAATCCCCTCCTCGAACACCCCAAACTGCGGAACTCTTGTAAAACGGGCCTGTAAGAGTGCCATCGGCAGAAACAACACCCGTCCAGCCTGCGAAGTTCGGCAACCCGGCTTTGACGCTCTTGCCAATCTCAGAGGCGCTTAAGGCCTGCGTGATGGAATCGCCGTCTTTGTACAGCGGCACCTTGAACTTTTGGGCGTCTTTATCCAATGCGAACTTGGTGCAGTTGCCTGTCAAAGCCACTTGGGCGGCAAAGGCGGCATAGGTGCAGGTGATCAGTTTGCCGCCCACAAGATACGTGTCGTAAAACTCCCTGAACTGCTCACGCGTGTACTCCGCAGCGTCAGCCGGTACAGTACCATTTGGCACGTAGCCCTCTGCCGCCGTGATACTCATAATGCCGCCGATCAGGGTTGTGCTGATGGCGGTGATGCCTTGCTCCGCAGCCTCCAGCCGCGCGGCATGATCGGCGGACGTTTCGCCCAGAGTGTCCACGCGCTCGCCAAGGTCATCCTGCCCGGTCGTAAGCTCTTGCAGCTTGGCCGCTGCTGCCTCATCAGCATCAGAGCGTTCAGCTTTTTCCGTTTCCAGCGCGCGGGACAATGCATCAAGGCTCCCGGCCTGCGTCTTGCTTCCTGTCTTGAGTCCCTCCACCTCTCGACCTTGCGATTCCAGGGCCGCGTCCACCCCACGCAAGGCGCTGTCCACCTGCTGCGCGTGTGCATCCAGCATGCTCAGCGCCCCTCCAATGCGGGGCACGTCCTCATCCTGCATATTGCTCAGATCAGGCAACGGCAGGGCCAGATGGGCTGTCTTGTTGTCTACCATGTTGCCTCCTAAGCGACTGCCATGAGCCGCACGTCCTGCACCTGCGGCCGGGCCGATATTGTGCCGGTGAGGGTGAGCCTCACCTTGATGAGCTGCGCGCCAGCAAGGGCATGGGTAAAGCGGAACTCGACCAGACCATCGCCCTGGTTAACGGTCGCGCCTGCCGTCATTGCTTCCCACGCGCCGCTGTCGATCTGGATCTCCGGCGTTACGGTCGCTCCGGAAGGGATAACTGCGTTGTAGATCAGCACGGCCCGGGCGGCCCCTGTGGCGGGGATGCTGCGGCTGTAATAGTCTGCCGATTCCTGCACCGTGCCAGCGAGCAGTTGCGAACCGGGCCAGAGCACGGGCGACCCCTTGGCATCGCCCACCAGCTTGGCGGAAACCTGCACCGCGCCGGTTACTGGCTCGGCAAGGCGCACCGGCTGCCCCTCGGCAACGGTGAGGGAAGTGCCGCTTGGCAGCTCCAGGGCGTACTCCACGCGGGTCTTGGAGGTCGGCGTTTCCGCCAGCGCCAGCAGCACCAGATCCGTGGCGGCGGTGGAGACGGAGGCGTCGCCCAGGTCAACGCTGGCCACGCCATCCGCGTACACGGCCTCCAGCAGCCGGAAGGTCAGGTCGCGGGTCTGGTGCGCCGTCCAGGTGATGGCGTTGCTGGAAGAAAGCAACACGCCTACGCTGTAGGGCTGGACGCTCACCCATTGCTGCTGGGCTTCATCAAACTGACCCAGCTCGGCGATAGCCAGGGCCGTGGTGGCGTCATTGCAGAGAACCACCACGGCGTAATCAGTGGAGGCAGCCAACGGCACCGGAGCATCAAACAGCACTCGCGTGTGCCCGCCGCCGGAAACAACAATTTGCGCCGCTGGCACAATAGCCTCGGCCAGCGTTGTGCGAGTCGGGTATCCACCGCTTACCTCACGGATCTGGACACGCACTCCGTTGGCCCCTTTGGCCAAAAACCACAGATCCACGCCAGCCAGCTGCGTGTCTGCATCCAAAATGAACGTCTGCGCCAATGGATCAACGTAGGTATAAATGACTGTAGACACCTTTCGCAGTGTCTGGGTTGTAAGCGCTCCCTGCCCGACAAATGTGGCAGTTGCCGTGCTGCCGCCCTGCCCCGTAGCCGTCACGGTCTTTGCGCCGGAGGGCACGTTCGCGGGGATCGTAAACGTGCCTGCCAGAACGCCAGCGCTATCGGCCGTCAGTGTGGTTGCAGGTGTCACGTCAATACCATCGAATGTCAGACGGCCCAATTTTTCACCCGGGCCGAATCCGTTGATAGTGAATGCCACCTCAATTTGCCGCAGATATTCTAATGCAACTGTCGTAGATCTGAGATTTTCAACCGATGTACTTGTGCTCACTCCAGACAACTGCCCGTTGCCAGTACCACCCCACCTATGGGCATCCTGGTTAAACGCCTGGGTGATACCACTAGTCCAATCAGTGGCAATATCAGTCCAGTGATCCAGAGCAGGGTCAAGGGTCATAACGCCAGGAAGCGGGTCAAATGACTGATAGGGATTAACAAGCATGCTGCCCGTTTTGTACGGCTGGGCAAGCAACACTCGCGGGCTGAAGCTGCGGGCGCGGGGCGCGGCGATGTCAGCCGAAAGACTGTACACCTTGGCGGCAATGGGCAGAGTCAGCACACCGTCCACCACAGCGGCGCTTTGGGTAATGCCCTGATCGCGCATGCTGTCGTCACGCAGCGGGTCAACAAACAGACCCACGCGCGCGCCTGCTTCGCGCGTGGCCACATCGGCTTCCAGCCGCTGCCGGGCAATCTCCTGAAGCAGGTAATCATACCCACGAAACAGGCCTTCCATTTTGTCCCACGGCACCACATGCACCCCGTCATTGATGACGGAGGGAGTTCCGCGCCAGGTCTGGTTGACGCTGGCCAAGGCAAGCAAGGTGGCGGGCACAGCTGGGGCCTGGGCATTACTTTCCGATGCCACGCCCCGCACCCAGCTGAAGACGCCGTCCGCGCTGATGCACAAGCGATCAACACGCGGCAGCGCCTGATTGTACGACACCATGATGCCCGTGCCTGCCACTGCGCCACTGACGCTGAAGCCGTCATAATCCGCATTTTCAGGGGTCAGGCTCTTGTCCAGATAGGTGTACGTCACGCTGTAGGTGGAGCCGGGGGCAGGCTCCGCGCCGCCGGGCGACCAATCCACCTTGTCCCCGGTTTTTTTGTAGTCTGTGCCCGCCTCATAAACAGTATCCCCCTGTTTGACCTCCACCAGCGTCATGACTGAGGTGTCGGGCAAGGCATCAGACACGCCAGCATACGCACCATGCACAAGGTCTACTGTTTTTTTCAGCGTCACGCGCAGCGCTTTGATTTCCGCAATGGGGGGATGGGCCACCGTTACCCGCTGGCTGGCGCTGCCTAGGGCCTCAATAACCTCGGTATCCACAAAGCGCAGATCCGGCACGGCCGCATAGGTGATCCGGCGCGAGGTGGGCAGCTCCACGCCGTAACCGTTGACGCGGCAACGGCCCTCCGAGACCGTATACACCTGCGCGCCGCCTGCGCTGTCCGCTGCGCGCAGCAGCATTCCGGAGCTGACATAGGTGCCGCCGCCAGTCGAATCGCGGTCATATCGGGCCAGCCCCTGGTTGAAACTGTCAAGGTTGGGCGGCGTTTCCTTGGCCCGGGGTACGCCATCGTCAATGGCGTGGACGGGATAAAACTCCCCGCCAGCATCGGTCGAAAGGCCCCAGGAGGCCGTGACCTTCAGCCGCCAGGCTCCGGCCTCGCCCTCGCCCCGGCTTCCCAAGGCAGGATTGTAGAGCGCAGGATCGTCCAGTTCCGAGATGGCCGTTTCCACCAGGCGCACACCCACGGTTACAGTGCCGGTGGTGGGCACGGTAAATGTCGCGGACTCCACATCCCGCACCTCGCCCTTGATGTAGATGCGTCCGGCCAGGCAGGTGACCGCGCCGGTTGCCGCATCCACCACGATACCCGCATCGCTGACGATATCGCCATCGGCAAACAGGGCGTCTGCCAGGCGTCTGTCCCGGGCGGCGGAGATGCTCTGCATCTCGTTAAGCTCTGCCCCCTGAAGGGCGTAGCCGTCGCGGTACAGCACCCGAGTGTAATGCTTCTTGGGGTCAAACTGGTCGTAACAATCCTTGATACCATTGGCCATGATGCGCTCCTTATATGGGCAGGACAAATTCTACGCTCTGCCGCACGCTGGGAGAGCGGTTGATGGACGGCAGGATGATCTGGGCTGCCATCAGCAGACCGGGATTGGCAATTTCGGCGGGCAGAAAATACCGCTGCCCTGGGGGGAGGCCCTCAACGGGAGAACCACCCATAAAAATGCCCATTTCGCGGATGACTGCATTGGCGGCGTCGGCAAAGTCAAAGTTGGTCAGCACATACAGATACGGCGTTGGCGTGGCGGAAGGGCTGTAGCGCGCCTCCTGCACCTCGCCGTTGGCTCCCTGGCTGACCGGGATCACGATGCCGCCGGAATCATCCGGCGTGACAAAGCCAACGCTGGAAACGATACGTCGGCCAACCTCGGCAACCAGCCCCGTTGCATCAATGAGCGAGGGCAAAACCGCGTCTGGAGCGTCCCAGGCCTCGTTGCCGCTGCCCCAGGCGAGGTACAGTTTTTCGTTGGTGATGGCGGCCGCAATGGCGGCGCGGCCGGTCTTGGTAAGAGTGGCAAGGGCCATGGTTAATCCTCCATCGGGGTTGCATTCGTTATTGCGTGGGGCCACCATCGGCGCGAAATCCAGGGGCCGCGCCAGCGCTGGTCGTACAGAGGGTCGGTGCCAAGCGCCGTATGGCCATAAATCATCGCACAGGGGCGCGGGCTGTCGGCCTCCACAACCGGAGCCAAGGCAAAGGCATGACGCTGGCACGTCATGTGCGTCAGCTCTTGCTCGTTGCGCCGCACAGACTGCGACAGGCGCATGCTCGACAACCGCCCCCAGCCGTCAAAGGTGGTGGCAAACGTGCGGCCCAGCCGCGCGTTGCTGTCGCCCAAGGTGCCTGTGCCGGAGGCGTCAGCCGGGTTGGACGGGACAATCTGCGATCTGGCCACACGCCGTAAGCGGTCTATGCGCCAGGTCGGCAATGGGCGATCCCAGCCAAAGGCTGTTTGCCAGGGCTGCGATGTCCACGGGCCACCCCATGCATTTGATGTTGTTTGCGGCGATGCCCACATGAGGCTCACCAACTGCCCAACCACAAAGCTGTGGTTGCGGGGGTAGTGGTCGGATGTGAGGCGCGAGCGCCCAAGGATAAAGCGGTCAACATAGGGGCACAGCGAGCCGAAATGCAGAGAGGTCTGCATGCTCGCAGCCTGGTCGCCCGGGTAGGCCTGCTCGGCCTGCAGCCCACGGCGGCTGCCAAACGACACCATGACGTCATCATCGCCAATGGGCACATGGGTGCCAGAATAGTAGGTCAGCCAGCCGTTGCTGAGCGCTGGCCCCCTGGTCAGCACGATGGGCCGTCGGTCAAATCCGGCGTAGACGCGCCACAGGCGACTGCGCGCCGGGGCCATCTCCTTGCAGACGGAGACGATGCGGCGCACATCATCCAGACTCACCAGATCCGGCAGGCCCAGCTGGTAGGTAGCCCACCAGCGGCCGGGGCCGTTTGGTTCGATGGTTGCCGAGTAGCCAAAGAGGGCCAGAGCCTTGCGCACACTGGCCGGAGTGCCCTTGATGCGGTGCCAGGGGATGCTCTGACGCACCATTTCCGCGAGCTGCTCCCGCGTTGTGGCCACATCGCGAAAATCCACATGCATCTGCCAGGCGAGCAGCTCCAGCTCGGCCAGCGACAAATCCTTCAGCCCTCCCCGGGCTTCCGTCAGGTTGCCAAGGGGAGGCAGCATGGTGGACGCTGGCTGCTGCCACAAGCGCGCCTGCAGCAGAAGGTTGGGTATGCTCCGGCTGGTGCTGCGCAACACTCCGTTGAGCGCCCCAGCTGCGGCCTGCAAGGTGGGATCGGTGGAGATGCTGCCCGGCAACAGATCCAGAAAATTCAGGCTGCCTAAACTATTCATCATCTACCCCCGCAAACGTCACCGTAACGGAGGTTTCGCGGGCGAGCTGGCGGGATACGAGCGGCGTGTACACAGGACTCTTAACAACCACCCGGCGCGCACCGGCCTGTTCCATGAGGCTGATCAGCCGCGTGGGGTTGATGTCGCGACCGGGCACAGTCCGTTGCCAGATCCTGTAGCTTTCCACTGCGGCATCCACTGCGGCGCTGACCGTGCTGGCCATGGCCGATGCCGACCGCGACAGCCACCACGAAACCTCCAGGGCAAAAGGCACCAGCTCCGGCGCGGCAACCGTTACCGTGTCGGTCAAGGGCACAGCATCATCGGCGGACATCTTGGCGCGCACGGCCGCGAGCACCTCATCGCTGGGCAGCTCCCCGCCCACGGCCACGGGCCGCAGGTCTACAGTCCCTGGCTCCGGCGACCACACAGCGACGTCTGCAATATCCTGGTGCGCAGATCTGGCCAGGGAGCGATAGGCCCCTGTCGGGCCAGCGCAGCTGAATGCCTCGGGCGCGAGCTGAATGCGCTCGCGGAAGGCATCGTCCAGCTCAACATCCGCACCCATGGCGCTAGTGGTGGTATTTGCAGTGCTTTTGACATAGGGCAGAGGGTCAACCAGCTGGCAAATCTGCCCGGGCACCAGGCCGTTGCAAGACGTGCCCGCAGTCTCGGCCACGCTTGTGCCAGATCCTGTCAGTTTGCCAGCAGGGATCACCACGTCGGCCTGCAGGGCAAAGACCATCTTGCGGTCGGCGGTGGTCACGCGGGTGCCAGCGGGTATGATAACCGCAAAAGCCTGAGCACCCCCGAGCGTAAACTGCTGCGCAGCCTGGGACTTGGCAACTCCCAGCCTGGTTGTGCCCACACCCTTGCCAAGCTCATCCAGGTGCTGCCCGGTTGCATAGCGCACCAGCATCTGCTGGCCAGCCAGATTGATGACCTGATTCTGCGTGGCGATCACATATGCCAGGGCGCAGAGGAACAGACGCACGGGATCTCCATCGTACAACGTTGTTTTCGTCAGCCCCTCGTAGACGGATATGACGGAAGCCTCGACGCTGGCAGGGTCAAGATCCGCAAAGGTAATGTCGCTCACAACGATACCCCCTCGCGCAGATGCCAGACGATGCGCGGGTACAAGCGCCCCTGCATGGCCTCATCAGCAGACGGCTTCAGGGAGATGCGCTCCACCGCTACGCGCGGTTCTTTGTCTTCAATGGCCTCGGTAATGTCGGCGATGCGGCGCGCAACTTCGTAGGGCGTGGGGGCGTCGATAAACGCGCCCACATGGGCGAAACCGCGATCCATGGCCACGCTATAGGCCAGCGTGGTGACGATGATGCGGATATTTTGCTCGATCGCCGCAATGCCGGTGGCCCCGATGGTCAGGGGCAGGGATGTTTCGGCAAGCTCAAGGACGGGCATCAGTGGTACTCCCGCAGGGCCAACTTGACGTCGACCGCAAAAATTTTGTCGCCGACCGTGTAGCGCATTTCCTGCTGCACGGATTCAACGGCGTAGTAGCCCCAATTCCACCCGGCAATGATGAGCCGGTACACTTTGCCGTTTTTGCACAAGGCACTCAGCCGATCGGCCTCGCGGATGGGGTTGACGCCCATGTCCGCGCGCAGCTTGATGGGCATGCCGACTGTGGCCAATTCGGGGGAAAGGAACTCCAGACACGGCAGAGCGCCAACAACCTTGTGCTCCTCAAAGCGGGCCTTGCGCTCGCGGGATATCTGGCCAGGCGTGACTGTGCGCCCGCCGAAAGGGCTCACCTCAAATATGATGTCGCCAAGGCTGCCGATGCGCATGGTTAACCCCCGACCGGTTCTTGCGTTGTACTGCTGCCGGGCTGCACCCCTTTGTGCAAATGCTGCAGCAAGGAAATGAGGCCCGCGATAACATCACCATCAGGCACCTCCAGGCTGCCCTGCTCGATGCGGTAGTCGCCCAGGAGAGTTCCGCTGCCGGGCTTGCCGTCCTTGTCTGTGCAGCGCAGCAGCCCGGCCAGGGTGATCGTGGGCGCGCGCAGCGTGATGTTGACCAGGCTTTCGGCGAGGATCTCCTTTTCTGCCTTGACCGTTGCCGTGCCGGTTGTTTTCAGATCCACATCGCCTTTGATGTCGGCATAAAATTTGTGGGCCTCACGGTCATAAAAAATGACCGTGCCATCGCTGTAGCGGCTGAACTCCACCTGACGTTCCTGCTCCGGGTCTGGTGTGGCCTGCGAGTACACAGCCCCGAGCATCACCCCGGCTTCCATGCCCTGCCCGGCAAAGAGGCAAGCCACAGGCTCGCCATCATCGGGCAGCTTGATCTCCTGATCCTTGAGCACCCGGCGCTGGAGCGTAGGGAGGGGCGCGGTGACCATGCCCTGGCCATCCTCCAGCTGCACCCGGGCAGCGCCACCGGAAACGCCAACAACCTTGCCGAAACGCAGGCTTGCGCCCCGGTTCGCCTCCAGCGCCGCGATGCGCCGCTCAAGTGCTGCGTAATCAAATTTCATGGCGCCTCCTCAATACTTGAGCGTTTTGCGGATCTCGACAGACGTCTTATAGCCGGAGCCGACCTTGTGCTCGCACGACTCCACAAACCAGCTACCGTCGAAACCGCCGAAACCAGTAACGGCGATGACCACGCCAGCGACCACAGCCGGGTTCCCCATGAATTCCAGCGTGGCCTTGTTCTTGTCCTTGTTTTTGTCCCGCAGCTCCGATGCGCCAAGGCGCATGGCCTCGCCCGCAGACTCAACGCGCTTGTTGAGCTGGAGCGTTTTTTCGTCCGCCTCATCGGCATCCTTGGCGTCGACCTCCGCAGTGTGCGTGGTGCCGGTGGTGGGGTCGGTGTAGGCAACCTTGGCCTTTTTGTAGCCGGTCTTCGAGGATGACTCTTTAAAACTGTAGTTGGTCGGCGAATACATGCCGCCCTTTTTGGGGATGGTGACTACGGCCTTGCCAGCATCCGCACCGACGGCGCTGTAAACCACGAGCTTGCCGTCGTGCACCTTGCAGACCATGCCCCGCTCACTGGCCAGGCGCTGGAGGAAGCCCAGGTCGCTTTCCTCCCGCTGATCCTGCCGGGCAAAACCGTGCTCCGGCCCCTCGTACATCAGCTCCAACCCGTTTTCCGTTGCCAGCTGACCCGCAAGATTTTTGAGAGAGAAGTTCTCCCAGGCGCGCGTTTTGTCTTCATCGCGCAGGCCCGTGGTCAGGGCAGAGGTCACGGCCTTAATTTTAACCTTGTCAGGCGGGCCGCTAAATTCGATTTCGTCCGCTTTGAAGGTGCCGCAGGGGAGCGTGACGGTGTGGCCCTCATACTCCCAATCGTGCACCGTGATGCTGGCTGTGATGGCTGTGCCTTTTTTCGGACGCCAGGGGCCGATCCACTTTCCGTCGCGGTCATGCAGGGTCAGCTGCACCTCATCCGCCTTGCCGCCGGCATTGTCCTTGAAGCTGAAATCCAGCAGATGCGGATCAACATAGCTGGACGCATCATGCCCGCCGATGAAGACCGCAAGCGTGACGCGGCGCGCATCCTTGGTACCCGTGGTTACATCCATGGCGGCAGCTCTGCGGTTGCTGTTGCGGATGCTGAGGCAGGCAGATCTGGAACAGTCAGCTCCACCCCAGCCGGAAAGGTCAGCACGTCCATGTGCGCGGGATTTGCGGCCAAAAGGAAGTGCATCAGGTGCTCCTTGCCCCACAGCCGATAGGCGATGGCGTCCCAGGCATCGCCCTGGATGGTTCGATATTTACCTGCCATAGGCCAAACGCTCCTGATCGTGGACGATGTCGGATATCATGCGCTCAAACGCGCCACGGTTGCTCTCAAGAGCCGCAACAACGCGCTTGGCAAAACCGGAGTCGCTCATGCCGTTGAGCGTAAAGCTCATGCTCACGGCAGTTCCTCCACCACCGCTCAGGGCAGGAAGCGCAGGCGCACTTGATGCCGAGGCTGAAGCAGGGGTTGCGCCAGGTGCGCCAGCGTTGGCAGCTGGAGGCGTGGATGCGGATGTGGATGATGCAGCGGCCTGAGAGGAGGCCGCCTGATTCACCACAGGCTTGGCCTCGACCTTGGCTTTTTCTTCATCGCCTAGGCCTATGAAGTTTTTCAACCCGCTAAATGAATCTTTAAAAAAGTCGCGAACCTGGCTGAATCCGGGGATGTTTGAAAAGAACTGGCCGATGCTTTCGCCTAGCTCACCCATCGCACCAGAGAAGGCCTCAGCCAGTTGACCTGGCACACTTTTCAGACTTTCCCACATGGCCAAAAAGCCCTCGCGGAACCAGTCGCATTTTTCCCAGAGGTAGCCGAAACCAATCGCTGCCGCGCCGATCAACAGCCCCACCGGGCCGAAAGCAAAGCGCAGGGCTGTGCCAATGCCACGCACACCTATGGCAAGCACCTGACTGGCCGTTGTGGCTGAAGCCAGGCTGGGCACAAAAATGCCAAGTATTTTTGAAATATTGAGGAGGCCACCGCCCATGAAAGAGCCAGCATAGGCGACGCCTATGGCGGCAAGGCGGAAGCCGATCAGCCCCGCAGCAGCGCCAACAACCACAGTCGTGAGGCCCTGATGCTGCTGGGCGAAATCGGCAACACCAGAAACCAGCGGGCCAATCAGACCCAACAGGGTGTTAATTGGCGGCAGCAGAACGCTGCCAATGTTGATACCGGCCTCTTTAACCCTGTTGCCCATGAGAATCAGATTGTTGGCCGTGGTTTTGCTTCGGTTGGAAAATTCCTGCTGCATGGCCCCGGCGTACTTTGTTTCGTCGGCAGCAATGATCAGGTTCTTTTTGACTTCGTCCAGGGAGTCCATCAGCGGCGTGATCGCCCCCAAGGATTCCTTGCCGAATATTTCCTGCATGATGGAGAGCTGCTGGTCTTTGGGCAGCTTGCGTATCTGCTCAAGCACCTTGATAATGGCGGCTGGGCCATCCTTTTGCATCTGTTTTGCCAATTGCACGGGGCTGATGCCCAACGATGCAAATGCCTCTTTTTGGGCTTTTGTGGCAGCAGATCCGGAGGTCAAAGCCAGGATGAGGTTTTTAATACCTGTGGCCGCTACTTCCGGCGCAATCTTCATACTGTCGAGGGTTGCGGCCAGGGCTGTCATGGGCTTTGCCGCAATACCACCCACGGCACCCAAGGGGCCTATGCGCCGCACGATGTCGGCAATGCCTTTCTCCGATGCGCTGGTTGTGTTCGCAAACTGGTTCATGAGATCCAGCATGGATCTGGCCTCGGCCATGGTCAGATGCATGGCGCTACGGTAGCCGCCGATAGAGTCAGCAGCCTCCTCGGTGCTCATGCCAAAGGCCACGCTCATATGCGCGGACATCTCCGTAAATTCCTGCAGCTCAGACAAAGTGCTCAGCCCCTGCTGCCCACCGGCGGCAAACAGTGACGCCAGCTCGGTGTGGGTAAGGGGCAAGGTGCGGCCCATCTGCTTGATGGCCGCCTCCATGGCGTAATATTGCGGCGTTAGTTTGCCAGCGCTGTCGCGCATACCGTCAATGGTTTTGGCCGCATCAGCCATGGCAGATTCAAAGTCCACTGCCCACTTGACGGGCGCACCCACCGCAAGAACGGGGCCGATGGTGTCCATCATACGCCCGCGCAGCTCGGTTCGTTTTTCTGCCCCGGCTTTTTGCCGGGCATACCGCTCCATGGCAGAGTTGGCCTTGGCCAATTCCTTGGAAGCCCGGGCGTGTGCAGTGGCGTATTCCCCCACCTTCACACCATACTTGGCCGCTTCGGTCTGAGCATCCCGGTATAAACCAATACTGCGCTGCAGCTCGGCGGCAAGGATTTTGTCCTTGCCGCCACCTGCCGAATACTGCTTTTGCAGCTCCATGGTGCGCTTCTGCATGGAGTCCGCATGGGCGGCAGCTTTTTCTTTGCGTTTCAGGGCATCCAGCTGACCGGATGTCTGCTTGATTTTTTGCTCGACTGTGCTAAATGCAGAACCAAAGGTGGACGAAAGCGCCGCGCCAATGGTGAAACCGATACCGAAAGTATTAGACATGGCGCGTCCCCAGAAGGTTATTTATGGAAACCATGCTTGTCATAATCGGTCTCTTCCTCTGCGCGAGCGTTGTATTGGCCATAACGGCCAACATCTTCTACGTTGCCAGCCAAGGACTCATGGATCTTTTCAATGCCCTGGGCGGATTTTTCCGCCTCATGAAGCGCGGTTAAGTTCGCGTTCCAGCTCCAGGGCTTCCTGAAGCTCCTCACACGCTTCGGCCCAAGTCATCCGCATCACTTCATTTTGCCGAAAGCCACCGAAACGCCGCAGCAATAAGGCGCTACGCCTTATTTCCTTTGTCGAGGGTAATGCCCCGAAATTGGAGAAGCTGCGTCTGCAGCTTGCCGTAGTCCTCCGCATCCATCTGCCGCAGATCTTCTGCATGCAGGCCACAAAGGTGCGCCACCAAGGCCATTTCTTCTTTCAGCCCGGTGCTGGCATTGACGGGATAATCTTCAAGGTCGCCCATGGTGGGCCGCTGAATGGTGACCGCGTCGAGCTTGCGGTCGGCAAGCTCCAGGGGGAAATCCAGGGGAATGGTAACGCATTTTTCCTTTGCCATGACTGACTCCTACATTCCGAGGTTGGCTCGCACTTCCGCGAGCTGATCCACGCCGTTGAGCACAAAAATGAAGTTGAGCTTATCCAGCTCCACCAGTTCCTTGCCGCCGATCCAGAGCTTGTAGTAGTAAATTTCAAGCTCCGTCTCAGAATCCATTTTCTTGCCAGGCTCAAACTTGCCGATGCCGATTTTCTTGGGCATGGACTTGGCCACAATCTTCACGGCCTTGTTGACAAACTTGCCGCTGCCGGTGTCCAGCTGCTGGATGTTGGCGCGCACTTCTATGTGATGGGCAATGGGCTGCATCAGCACCACGGCCTTGTCGTTGACCGTGTTCCACTTGATTTTGAGGGTCTGAGCCTTGAAGTGACCAGCGACAGGCACATCCATTTCGCCAGCGATGCCCAGGCCGGTGAGAGATTCGGTGAGGTATTCGAAATCCGGAGCTTCCACCGTGGCCACGCCCAGCTGATCCACGCCGTCTTTGTAGACTTTGGCGTTGGTCAGAACGGCAGGGATGAGGTTGGTGGAGGGGAGTATCTGGCTCATATCGGCTCCTTACGCCGTCAGGCCGTAAAGGGTTTCAAGGTACTTGGGATCGTATTCCAGAATGAAGGTCAGCTCGCGCGCTGCCTGGGGAGGCGTGAGGTACACATGCCAGCGTACCTTGCCGCCCATGAGATCGCTGGTGGGATTGTCCACGGGTTCAAAAGTCACGCGAGCGCCCAGCAGATACTCACGACCCACAAGGCCGTTGAGCCACACGTTGAAGGTATCCTGCACGGTTTCGATCATGCGGCGGCGCAGCGGATTGCTCACATATTGCCAGCAGGTAAGCACGAGCGTATTGCCCACCCAGTTGAACATGCGGCGGATCGGGATGCTGGTGTCCTTGACGTCGGTGATGCCGGGGTAACCGGCAGTCTGATCGCCCCAGGCAACAAGCCCGCCGACCATGTTGAGGCCGGTCACGATGCCGTTGCCGTTGAGGTAAGCCCCCTCGGGGGCCGTAAGGTGCAGCTCGCGCCCGGCATGTACCATGCCCTCGCACAGGAGGCGCTTGTTGGACGGCGACCAAAACGGGATGCCGTCGTTTTCCGCATCGCGCTGGCCAATCACCCCGGCAAGGTGGCTGGAGCCGCGCTCCGCCACGCCGCCGTAGACCGGGCTGCCAAACATGCAGAGCAGATTGATGTCGGTAAGGTTGTTGTCGTTAAGCCAGGCAGGCACTTCGGTGTACAGCTTGACCTCGGCGGGCACGTCGATAATGCCCGTGGCGCGGAAGTGCCCGCAGATATTGCTGCTGGCGGCACCAATGGCCAGCGCCACCGAGGGAGTACCCGAAAAACCCGGGGCAAGAATCTGCCCGGGGGTAAGCCGGAAACGCGGATAAACTTCATCCACCAGCGCCAGGCCTTCGCGGGCCTTAGTCACCGGGTCAACGCCGCCAATGATGTCCGCAGCAGTAACCTTGCTGACATCAGGTGCGCCAGGCACAGCGGCATCCGGCCCGGCAACATGCACAGCCGGGTCAAAAACATTGATGGCCACAATGGGGGCAACCTTGTACCGGGCAAGGTACAGATTGGCCGCTTCGTAGAGGGGATAGTCGGCGGCAGACTCCCCGTCCGCCGGTGCGCCAAAAGCGGTGACAAAATCGCTCATACTGTAGATGAGCTTGGGCACATTGACCGGGCGGGTTACACCAACCCCAAGATTATGCACCGGGCCCGCGCCCACGATGACGGGCAGGGCCGAATTCACCTCCACCGGAGTGACCAGGCTGGTGGCCTGCTCCTGGATATAAACGCCATGCTGATAAGCCATACAAACTCCTACTCAAAACCCTGCATTTTCCAGTTGGTGAGCACATAGGCTTCCAGAAAATGCGGGGGCTGCTCATCCGGCCGCACCCACGGGGCCAAGTGGCCACGTTCGTCCGGCTCCAGTACATATTTATCTGCCAGCGGAGTCTGCTGACAGGCCATCACAGCCCGGCGCAGCAACCCCATCAAATTGAGCAAATCATTTTCCCCGGCCTCTCCATCCTCGTTCCAGACGACAAGGCGCAGCGCGACAACCGCGCAGCTGCATCCGTCTTCGTCATGGCCTGACATCATCTGGATCAGCACCAAGGGGGCGTCGTATTCACCGCCCTCCTTTTTCGCTGGCAGGCTCCCCACGCAGACCCTTGCCGGGCGCGTTGGTACCTGCCCGGGTTCGGGCCGGGTTTGCCTCGGCCTGGTGGGCAGAGGCAAAGTTTCAAGCAAAGGTTCAAGCATGGCCCGCAGGGCGGTTTGCAGCAGGTACAGGTTCATGCCAGTTTCCCCAGCTGGTAATGCACTTCGTGCTCAAGACGTTTTTCAAAGATCTCCCGCGCCCGGGCTTCCACCGCCCGGTGGGTAACGCCGAAAGCCGCAAAATACTGCACCGCATAACCAAACACCCGGTTAAGGTGCTTGCCGCGACGTTGCATGAGGTACAGCTTGCCGCCGCGCCGGATAACAAAGCCCTTTGACTTGCCGCCGTGCGCCTTAATGGTACGGACAGGCTCGTTGGGGCCGATCTGGTAGCCGGGCACCTGCCAGTTGGTGCTGCGCACCCCCTTGCGGGCCGTGACCTTGCGGGGCAAAAGCCGGAACCTGTCCATGGCCAGCGGCTTGCTGGCCACCCGAACCTCGGCACTTAATCCTGCGCCCTCTGCACGGTACAGAGGCTTGGTGATGGCGGCTCGGATCGCGCCGCCCTGAAGGAAACTGTGCCCCTTGATCTGCACCCCGGCCTCCTTGGCCATGGCAGGAGCTGCGCGCCGGATCGCCGAGCGCGCGGCCTTATCCACCTGCTTGGGGAAGCCATGCAGGGGGCCGAGAATCTGCTGCAACTTCTTGGTATCAAACTGCAAATCTATCATGCATAGCTCCTTGTGAGCTTAATGATCAGCATGCCGTCTTCCACGCGCACGCTGTTGCTGTCTGTGCAGACGGCCCAGACCTCGCCGTCGAGATCCACTTCCTGCTCCGGTACTGGCAGATCGTGGAGGGCATCAGCTGCCAGGTACACTGTCCGCACTGATTCCAGCACCGTGATGCCGGAGGCGTTTTCAAAGCCGCCAGCGGCCCCGGTATCCAGGGCACTGTGACCGCCATCTTCCACCACTGCGGTCACAGCCACCCCGTTAAAGACGATCTCCCGCCCGAACTCAGAAGGGTTCAGGAAGGTGAGAGCGACATCGGCCGCCAGGTCGTCTTGGAAAGTGCCCATTATTTCCGCCCGTCCATCCGCGTTTCGAGCCGCACGATGCGCGAATCGTGGTCACTGAGCTTGCTCTCATGTTTTTCCAAACGATCGGTTATGACCGTTTGCAGCCCCTTCACATCCGTGCTCAAAGATTGGAATTCGTAGGTCACTAGGCCAAAAAGCATGAGCAGCAGTGTCCCGATTGCCGTAAAGGCATAGTTCAACATTTTTTCTACGGACATGTGGCCTCCGCGTGTTCCACCCACAACAGCAGTTCTCCGGCCTGACCTGCAGGCAGATGCACCCACTCACCACCTACCGTCACCAGCTTGCCGCCGCTCTCGTATGCCCAGCTATTTGTCACCAGCGCCCCCGGTGTCGTCGGGGCCGGGCTGAGGCTCGCGCTTGTCAGCCCCCCCGAATTTTGACAGCCAGGAAGAACCAGGAGCAGCGCGCACAGCAGCAGTACGCTCGGCGTTGTTTCGCGATTTCCACCAGTTAACGATCGCATACAGCACCTGTGCGGCCAGCAGGCAGAGCCTAGCCACGGGAGGCGTTCTTGGCCCGCCCCACATTCAGCGCGATCCACTGCACTGCGGTGTAAATCCACTTATAGATGGCGTTGCCGCCGTCCTTGGGCGCGGGCATGGCCACGGCCAGAGCGGCGCAGATGGTCACGGCAAAGGTCACCCAGGTAAGCGCGCTCTCGGGCAGCATCCCTTCCAAAAGGGACATGATGCCCGTGGCGGATGCGGCGGCATCCTCGGCCAGAGCGGGCACGGCAAAAGCAAAAACCGACAGGGCAACCAGCATCACCAGCTGAAACAGAAAACGGGTTTTCATCTCAAGCTCCTCAGTAGGTACGTTGCATCCAGCCATCCATGAACTGGCGGCGCTGGAAGTTATTTGCCGCAAGCCCGACATAGTGCGCGCCCTGCATACAATTGAGGGCATGCACCACGTCGGCCTCCCCAGAACGTCTGGCAAGTATTGCGGACAGGGCATCCAGAGTTTTGTTGCCAACGGCCCCGTCCTCCACCAGGTCGGTGAAGAGGCGCTCGCCCTTGGCTTTGGTGTAGTTGAGCGCGTTGCACAGCCGCTGCAGGTACTTGCCAGCGCCGCCGCGACCAAGGTTCACGCTCTGCTCAAATATCTCGTTGGCCACAGACTGCGGAAAGCGGGCCAGCCCCATGCGGTTCCACCACTCGACCCGGTACCATTCGGTCACCAGGTCGGCGAGGCCGGGAATGCTCGCCAGATGGCGAGAAAAGGCCGTTGGCCCCTGGCGGAAGGAGGAGTGGGACTTGGCTGCATCAATGATCGTCCAGCCCTTCCACTGCGAAAAATACGCACGGGCAATGCCGCCATACGTTTCTTCACCGGGATCACCGGGCACGTTGCACCAATCACCTTCAAATCCCTTCAAAGGGCCGTATGCCTGCTCAAATTCTGCCATGGTGCCCCCTTACGGCAGAACAAAGCCGTCGTTGGCCGAGTGGCCGGTGGTCACGCCCGTGAGGATGTAGCCCGCGCCGGGGAACTGGAGGCATTCATCGGTGTTCTGGCGCACCCGGTAGACATCGCCGCGAGTCTGTTCTTCGCGGTACTGCTCCGTAACCAGCTCGCCGGGGGCGTCTTCTTCCCACACAAACGTGCGGCCCAAGGCCGGTTCCTTAAGATCCTGCCCACCGCTGGAGATGCAGGCCAGCAGCACTTTGTCGAGCGGCCAGACCGTTTCAATTTTCTTGTCTTTCTTGCGGGGGGCGTTGTTGTAGACGGCACCGGCCACAAGGATGTTATCCACGCCAAAGTAGGCCTTGAGCTGCTCAAGCGTCAGTTCGCCGCGTATGGCATTGGGGCTGGTGTATTTGACGCGATCCAGCACAGCCTCGCACATGCTGATGTGCCGCAGCACATCTTCATCCAGCACAAGAGCGTTGGGTTTGAGGCCCACCGAAAAACGGAAAACTTCTTTGGCCTTGACCACATCGGCCAGCGGATCGGCGTTGGCGTAATCATTCCAGGCCTTGGTAACCGGAGCGTTGGTGATCTTTTCGGTATCCATGACCTTGCGGGCAACACGGCGCTCCTGACTGCGCAGCACCATGAGCGTGGCGCGCTTGACTGCAACAACTTCCGCATCAAAATAATTGCGGAACAGCGCGGCTTCGCTGTCGTCAACAGGTTCTTCCCAGCCGTTTTCCTTGCAGTAGTAGTGATCGTCACCAAACTGCCAATCGCCGCGCGCATACGCAGTGCGGGCTGCGCGCGCGGTTTCGGGCAACTCCAGAAAAGTTTCGGCCTCAATGACCGGGTACACAGCCGACTGCAAAGCAGTTGGGAAGATGGGCAGCACCTGACGGCCAATAAAGCCCTGGCTCGCAGCATTCATGCTGTACTCAAAAGCCAGGCAGCCGAGATCAGGACGCAGCAGGGCTTCACTTGAAGTTCTGGGCATGGGTTACTCCTTACGCCGAAATATGGGGAACAAACGCGGGCATCATTTCCACAACGCCGCCAGAAGCCGCCGCCGTGAGCGCCATACCCACAACAGGATTTGCGCCGCTGTGCGGCACAACGCTGCCATCGGCACCGCTTGTAAGCATCTGCCCGACGGTGATCGCAGCCGAAGCATTAACCTCCACGCTGCCGGGGGTGTTGAGCATGCGCACGGACACCGGCTGTTCGGCCATGCGGGCACCAATCTCAGTGATGCCGAGGGGAATTTCTCCAGCGCCGCAGGGGGCGACACCATCGCCAGACAACTTGACAAGACTGTCTGCCCCGATAAGAGCTACAGCCGAAAACGTTCTGCGGGAATTTTCAAAAGCGGCCACGGTTACCCCTCCTTACGCGCGGCATTTCTGGCCGCGATCCATTTTTGGTGGGCTTCGGGATTGGCCTTGGCCACAGCTGCCATGGCGGCACCCTTGGAGCACGAATGCTTATCCATGTGCGCCTGCAGCAGGGCCTCAAAATCCTGTTCTTCCTGCCCCTGCGCCAAAGTGCCCGCGACCGCATCAAGCGCGTTTGCAGGCACTTTGGCGGCTGCGGCCTTGAGGGCATCAAGCGCCTGCTGCTGTGCATCAACTTTGCCTTCAGGCTTTGCCTGCCCCAGCACGCCCTGCAGGGTGCCCAGCATTTCTGCGGACACGCCAGTGGCGGCAATGGCCTGCAGCTGCTCGCCAGCGGCCTTGCCAAAAATGGCGCTCGCAAGCGCAATCACATTGGCCTGCGCGGCAGAGGCTTCTGCCCTGGCTGCCCCAAGGGCTTGCTCGTGTTCGCCCGCCACCTCGGCGGATACAGCCACCCGCAATTCGTCACGCAGAGCCTGCACGGCCTCGGGGTGCTGCGCCTTCAGTTCGGTGAGATCCATTGCACAATCTCCTTTTATTTGGTTGATGAAATCCGACCTGGAGCACACCCGGTCGATAAGGCCCAGGGTTTGGGCCTGCCCCGCGAGAAATATTTTGCCGTCGGCCATGCTCAGGGCCTTTTCGCGGCTGACACCACGGCCAGCCTCAACAGCGGACAAAAACATGCCGTACACATCGTCAATGTTGGACTGTATGTAGGCGCGCATTTCGTCCGTCAGCGGCTCAGCCTGATTGCCCGCCGCCTTGTACCGGCCAGCGGTCAAAAAGTTGACCTTGATACCGGCGTTATCCAGCGCCTTTGAAACCTCCCGGTGCATCAGCACCACGCCGATGCTGCCCACCTGGGCAGTTGAGGAAGCGCCAATGCTGCGAGCGCCGCAGGAGGCCCAGTACGCCGCCGAGGCCATCAAGCCATCGGCGTAGGCATACAGGGGCTTGGACTGCCCGGCGGCAGCCACGGAAGCGGCCAGCTCCTCGATGCCGTCCACGGTGCCGCCGGGTGACTCCACATCAAGCATGATGGCGCGCACGGCGGGGTCGGCTGCTGCTTGCCGCAGGCTCGCGCCGATATCACGCATGGAGGTGAGCAGCTGGAAACCAAAAAACTCCAGGCCATTCTTGGCCAGGGTGCCCTTGACGGGGATGATTGCCACAGGGCCGTCCATTTCGTAGGCAGGCGTGGTAGATTTGCTTTTTGCCGCGATGCGGGCTTCCGGAGCAGATCCGGAAAACATCTGGCGGCGGTAGCCGTTGGCGGTTCCTCCGCTTACGGATAGCGACAGCGGTTCTTCGGCACTTGTTCCGCGTAACAAGTTGCTGTCTTTATCCGTAACTTCCTTCGTCGAAACGGCTAAAGCCAGGTTGTCCACAAATGAGGTAAGGGCTTCCGGCGTCACCGCCCACAGCCCGGCCAGCTGCGCCATCAACGTACTCAGGTTCATTCCTCATCCTCCCCGTTTTCATTCTCCGAACCACCCTCATTTTGCCCGCTGTCTTCCTGATCAGGCTCCTGCTTGGGCTTTGGCTTGGCTGGCGCAGGAGCGATGCCAAGCTTATCCATGAGGTGATTCTCCCGAGCGCGGGTTTTGGCTACCGTTTCCCAATCCAAACCGCGCGCATGGCAAATGCTGGTGCGGGTCTCCGTAAGGGCATCCAGACCCAGCTGTTCGGCTTCGCGTTCCTTGGTGGGGTCGATCTGGCCGCGCGGGGGCCGCGTCCACACGTTGGAGAGCCAGGCCTGCGCGATCAGAGGCGACTCGTAGAGCGAGGGCGCGCCCTCGGGCACCACCAGCAGGCCGCGTATCCAGGCCTCTTCAATCACCATGGCCCAGAGGATGTTGAGGTAGCGGCGCACAAACCATTCCTGGTACAAGGTGTGCATTTTCCACACTTCCAGCAGGGCCGCGCGGGCGCTGGAATAGTTGGTTTTGGAAAAGTCCTTGGCGACCATCTCGTAAGGCTGGCCAGTGCTGGCAGCGGCAACCCGCAATATCCGCTCATAAAATGGATCAAACTGCGGGCCGGGCCGATTGGAAGAAAGGATGTGCGGCTTGTGTCCGGGCTGGCCGGTAATGAGTGTGCCCGGCTGTATCTGCGACAGATACTGCGCAACCGATGAGGATACAGAGCCATCAAGGTTGCCGCCAACCCCCCCAAGGGCCTCCGGAGCCGCCTCCAGAAAAACTGTAAAGCTGGCAGCGATGAGCGCTCCCACCAACTCGTAGTCCACGTAGTCGGACAGGTCGCGGAACATTTTCATGGCTGGCGAGAGGATGCTGGTGCCGCGTGTCTGCTCCGGCATGCCGGAATGAAAGCAATGCAGGCAAGCGTAACGGTGCCCAATCTTGCGGGGAACGTAGATGAAATTTGCGGAAGAAAGCCCAGCTAACGGCGTGTTAGCGGGCGGACAGGCGATGAAGTAGCCGATCGGGCGGTTGTATCGCCCCAGGTGGACGCCGTTGCTCACCTCGGCCCGGCCCTGCAGGTCAGAAGGTGTGCGCAGACGGGCGGGATGCAGATCCTGCAGCGCCAGCCCAAAGGTGCGGCCTGGTTCATCTGGCCAGACCGGGAGATGCAGAAATTCGCCAGTAATGAACATGCTGCGCACGGCCTGATACTGGAGATCATCAAAGCCCATGATGTCGCCAGCGTGGGCCTCTTTGCTCCAGATGCCCCAGGCGGCTTCAGCCGAATCCGCGAAGATCTGCGCCTCCTCTTCTGAGATGCCCAGGGCTGAAGCGTCAGGGTACGATTGCGGGCGCAAGCCGGGGCCAGCCACGTTGAGCGCCAGAGAATCAATGGCGCTGGTGGCGTTGCCGTCATTGGCCGCAAGGCTCTCGGCCCGGGCCATAATGGTATCTATGGCTCTGGCTTCGGAGAGATGTTCTTCCCGGCGCGGCGACCAGTTGCCCAGCGTACCCTCGCGCGACCCTGACAAACGCCGCACACCGGGAACCATGCCGGAGGCTACGGACTGCGCAACGGCGATGGCCATGCGCGACTGCATGCGGTGCGCGCCCCACGTTGGGGCTACATAGCTGATGGCTCGGTCAAGCCATGTGGGCGCAAAGATCGCTGGCGGCTTGGCCATCAGTAGCCCCCTTTGCCGCCACGGCCCGGCAAAAGCTGGGTGAAGCACGGCTGGGCACGGCCTGACTGCACATCCTCCACCGTGGGCTGGCTATCCAGCCACTCAAGAGTCTTGCGGATCTCAGGCAAGTCGGCGCGCCGCAACCGCCGCGAGCCGATGGTGTATTCCTGCCCACCCGAGCACGCGAGCAGAGCCTTGTTCCATGCGGCTTTCTGTTCCTCTTTTTGGGCGCGTGTAAAAATGGGCATACATCCTCGCTTTCTGCTGTTGGCATCGGCAGGCCGCGAAGGCGGCAACGGCTGACGCAATTTTGCAGGTCACTTTTGCGAGGCTGTAAACCCGGAGTGGGGGAGAGTCAGTGCAGGGTAGGGAGGATGAAGAAAATGGAGACAGAACTTTAAGAAATTTATTCTGTTATTTTAGTATGATGCAAAAAAACTTAAAGTAGCACATAAAAAAGGCCCGCAACCTCAGGAGGCTGCGGGCTGATGATTAGAGGCTGCGGGGGTTAACCCAACGAGGGCAGGGTGACCCGCACGGCGGGGGCCTGAGCGTTAATTTGCTCAAATACGCCTGCCAGTTTGCGGTCAAGGTCTTCCACCAGCGTGAGCAGTAGGCGGCTCTGCCCATAGGCCCCGCCCTGTTTGAGCAATTCGGCATAGGCGAGCAGGGGGGTGATAAGGTCTGCGGCAAGGGTGGTATCGAGCGCGATCTCGTTTTTCATCGCACCCCCTAGGCAGCCAGCCGCAGCCCCCAGTAATAACTTTTGCCGCCTCTGTTACGCTGCATGTAGCGGCCACTCATGACCCGGCCAAACATCTGTTGGCTTGGCACAGGATCGCCATAGCGGGAGCACCACCAAAGTGTAAAGGCTTCGTACAAGGCGCTGGCGGTGACTCGTGTGTCGTGGTCAGCTGAACGGCATTTTTCTTCGGCAAATTGAAGGATGCGCCGCGTGGTTTCGTCCACACCCCCACGCGGGGCGTGCCCCACCACCATCATGCGGCACAAGCCTGCGAACCACTGCGCAGCAACGTCTGACCCTGCGTTATCCAGCCGCGCGGTTTGCAGGGCATCTTGCCACAGCCTTTGCCGCAGGCCGGGACGCAGGTGGTACATCTCCGGCACATCGGGCATGGCATGGCTGGTGGGTGCCCCCACACCTTGCGCCGCTCCCGGCATGCTGTAGCTGCCAGTTTTGCGAAGCGTGGGTAACACCTCTGCCCGCACCCATTTTGAAAAAGCCCGCGCTTCTTGCTTGCGGCTACGGAAGACCAGTGCATAAAGACCGGATTCGGAAATAACGGTGACTTGTTGGGTTCTTCCCATGGCGTCGGTAATACCGACTCCATTTTTTTCGTCTTCATCGAGTTGGGAAGTCGCGTCTCGGTGATTTATTATCTCCAAAATTTTGCAGACATCCTTTGCCACGAACCAGATATTGCCGGATTCGTCTGTAACAGTGCGAATGAGGTTTTCATCAAATGCAAAGGGAATGATCTTGCTGTTCTTGTTATCGGGCATAACATGTCTCCTTTTTCTTTCAGCGTATGTCGGATTGCTGCAATTGCGTCAACTACCAGGACAATTTGCAAGTTAATTTTTTAAATGGTCCTGTTTGCATCAATAGCTCGACATCCTTGCTGAAAACAGCAGGACCTTTGCTTCCAAAAAAAATTTCTGCCTCTTTCGACAAAGCAGGGAGGACAACGCTAGGGCTAGGCATTTTCCACCTCCCCGGCGCTGAAGCGCACCACCACGCGACCGCCCACGCAGTAGCGGCTGCGTATCTCCTCCTGCGCGGATTCAATCTCTTGCAGCACCTGCTCAAGCACATCGGCGCACTCGCCGCAAATGTCTGCAGCTGCGTCAAAGTGGTTAACCGGGTACTCAATGTACTCGCTGACAAGCCGTAAACGACCGATCAGAGGGTTGAGCCGTTCAGAAAAATTGGGAATTTCCTGCTGGATAACATCTGGCGCTGGGGCCGAAGCAAGGGAATGGGTAGACATGATAACCTCTGGCGTAGGTTGTTATTGGAGTTCGCAAAACGCAAAAACTCCGGGTGCTAACAACTGACGCCAGTCAGCGGACTACTTTCCCTTGCGGGTATTGTATATCGTCCACACCCGGAGATAACTCCGAATCAAGCCCCTCAGTGGATAGACCACGGGCGCAAAAAAACCACGTTGTTGACGGAACGCGGCCACCGCTGGCGTTTTAGGCGTTGTTAGCACCTAGGTGTTGCTTGCCAAAAGAAAGAAGGGGTGTCAACTGTACGTTGATACAAAATTTTGATCAGGATATTTAAAAAAGCTTGCAACTTTAAAAAATAACTGCAAAAGAATATTTTGAATATTTTAATGGAATTTAATCATAAAAAATACATGCGAATTGCATAGCTATCTTGTTCGCTAGCTGGGAATAATCTTTTACTGAAAAAGGAGAACAGATGAAGATTATTAGTATTTTCAACAATAAAGGCGGTGTTGGTAAAACAACTTGTTTATATCAAGTTGCACATATTTTAGCGACCGATTTTCGAAAAAAAGTACTAATGGTTGATCTTGATAGCCAGTGCAATTTATCATCTTATGCGCTGTCGGAAACATTCTTGAAGAACTGTTGGGAAAATGAAAATGGAAATTCCATATGGAATGTTGTTTCTCCTGTTTTTAGGGGGCTTGGTGATATTAGAGACACGCTTAGGCCTTGCCTCACATCGCAAAGATATCAAAATTTATATATAACGCCTGGGCATATTTTATTAAGTGATTTTGAGGATGCGCTCGGCGAAAGCTGGACACGAGCAATTGGTGGTGATGAAAGGTCAATACGTGCGCAAACAGCATTTTACAGGTATATTTTATCAGCTGCACAATCTATTGGAGCAGATATTGTTATGCTCGATCTAGGCCCCAATCTTGGCTCAATAAATCGTTGTGCACTAGTCGCGAGTGATTATTTTATTGTGCCCATGGCACCTGACCTCTTTTCAATAAAGGGTACTGAAAACCTTGGGAAAAAATTGGTTACATGGGCGAGTGATTGGGATCTTGCGCGGACACGTGCTGAAAACATCGATCTTAACCTTCCCTTGGCCCATCCTCAATTTATGGGATATATTACACAACAATACAATCTACGAAAACGTTCTCCAACAGGTATGACACGTGGATGGAGCCAATTTCGGGATATAATTCAAAAATCAATCAAAGATAATATTATTGACAAGTTAGGTATTGTTGAACAACAAGACGATATGGATGATCATTGGCTGATGGGTCAAATCCCAAACCTCAACAGCCTGATTCCTTACTCACAGCGTGCGCGAAAACCAATCTTTGATTGCAACCATAAGGATGGACTCACTGGTGCGCATATAACACGGGCTAAAAATTCTCGCCGAATTTTTTCATCTATAGCTAAAAAGATTGTTGCAACCGTGTAGGGTTTGCTAGCTTTTCTTATGTGCGCCGCAGTCTCAATGTGATTCTGCGGCGCCACACTATTCTCACTTACACCGCTTCAAGCAGCGTCAGTGCCGCATTGATTTTTATCCCCGGAAACTCGCGGGCGGTGGCGGAGAGCTGGATGGGACTTGTTGCTGTTGCTCCCAAACCGCCGATGGCTCCGTTGCCGTCAATTTTGTCACACCGCATACATGTTTATAAACTCGTTGCAAAAAGAATCCCTGTATGTCAAAGAGTTGGAAAAAATAATTTCTAATTATTGCTAATAAATTAGCATGAACTGATTGTGAGGATTTCACATGGCTTCTCCGGATAAGCCTTTGTTCCTGCCAAGCCTCGTAAGGTTTTTCAAAGATTTTGGTCCTGTCATTGCATTTATAGTAGCGGTGTCTGGCGGTACATACGTGCTGGGTCGAAATAATTATAGCGATGAGATTCAAACCCTCAAAAAACAAAATGAAAGCTATGAAAAGGCGGTGCAGCACAATCTTCCCGAAAGTGTAAGCAAGCTTTCCGCAATTTCCGACCAGCTTAATTCTATAACAGGGTTGATTTCTTCAAAGGTTAGCGATGAGGAATTGAAAGAGCTTAAATTTAAAATTGATCAGCTTTCGAAAGACAAAAATGTATTATCTGAAGAAATTGTAAGGCTGCAAAATAGTCTTTCCAAGTTTTTAGATGATACAAAAAAACTTACTATTGAAAGAAATAAAACTGGTTTTATTATGCAAGATTTTTATATCTCAGTGGTTGAAATTGACAAATCTGGTGTAACTGTAAATTACACAAGCGGAACAGAACAGCATGATAATCAGCACATAGTCCTTGGAAAGAAGCTTGAGTATAAGGGTGATGCTGTTAACTGTACTGCTATTTTAGCGAGCTTCGAGGGTTATCCTTATTTTGAAGCGAAGTTTTCTACCCAGTGCGAATCAAGAGCGGCAAGCAAGTAGGGCTTTAACGCTGTTTTAATTAGCGGATGAATATTATGTTACGTGATTATTTTAAACTATGGCCCACTCGTGAAGAATATCTGCGATGGAGTAAGGTTTCAAAATTATCTTTTATAAGTACTTATATTACTATTATATTACTTATTTTTTCTGGTTTAAATTTTCTCTATTCGTTTTATATTGAAATGAGACTTGCTAGCATGCCGAAAGAACATTTTTTCGAGGGGCCATGGGATGAAAAAAAAGCCTCATCCCAATTTTTAGAGATATTAAGGGCTGCTGAATCGCATGATGCCTTTGCTTTTTCCGATAGTGATTTCGCGCGTAATAATCCTATATATAAAAAAGAAGATGGTGAGTGTGATTTTGATCAACTATATCAGTGTAAAAAAGGTAGTAGATATGCACATGGTGTTCAAGGATTTTATCATGTTTTAATGAATGGTGCCGTCTCGGTTATTGGTGTTGGATTCACTAAATTAGTTAATTTTGATTGTCATTGTTGTAGACCTGAATTTTCTATTATTGAGTATGTTCAAGAAGGTACACGATGGAAAATAAAGAGTGCTGATATAAATGCTTTTGAGGTCGGAGAATTTGGAATCGCAGATTGCAAGATAGATATAGTAAGTATTGGATATGGAGCTTTTGCAGTGCGAGTGAAATCTCAAGAGACACCTGGAAATGTGACACAAGTGTCAACTTGTTTGCTTTCAAAGATTAAAGATAAGTATACAAACATATTTGTTAATTTTGATGCGTTTATTTATAATAAATTTGATGGGAAATCTTATGCTTGTACAACTAATGCACAGATAGTTCGAGACGGACTGTCATACTATGAAATCAAAGTGTCAACAGAGGATAAAGACAAGAGATGTCCTAATTTTAAAGAAGTAACATATTTTTTTGATGGTGTTAGATATGTTAGCAAAGATGGGCGTGATCCATTCGAAGATTATGCATTTGAGCAGAGTATTTTTCAAATGTATGAGTAATGATTATACATACGCTAGGTGCAGTGTTTAGTTGCATGTAAACACCTTTTATTCTTTCAATTACTATTCACTATCTGCCCCGCCAAATACCCCTCAAGGCTCCGCACAGTAATCTGCAAGCCCTTGCGACTGCCGATGCGGAATGCCTTGAGGTGGCCGGCTTCAATCAGCTTGTATATCCATGAGCGTGAGCAGCTCTGTAAATAGAGAAGCGCGGCAGTATAATTACTGCCGCGCTTCTATTCGTAGTCATGTGTCTGACCGACTAAAACAAGGCGAGCTGTAAGTGATGGCACTCCGTCACATAGCAGAATGATTGTGGCGGAGTAAACTTTTTCTCCCCACTGTAGGGGTTAATTTCTTTTTTGTAACGCTTGGGTTTGGCTATTTCAATGGCAACAGCCTTGTTGCGCCCTTTGAAATACTCAAAAAAGAATTGAGCACTAATTCCCGCACTCTCTTTGGTTTTTTGCCAAAGGGAAGTGGGGGTGTCCTGCCATATGTTGGCAACTTCAAACTCCCCAACAATGCGCCCAACTGGAGCAGTGACGTAAACGATAACACTCGTCACATCCTGCGAGAACGCGGCCTTGCGGAATTCATAACCCTTTTCACCGGAAAAAATCTTTTCCGCGAATTCGGGCTTAATGGATAACAAAGCCTTCACTGATTCCTCCTAATTCCAAGGCCTTTTCAAAGGCCTCATCTTCCAGTTTTAGCAATCCATAATATGGGTGACTAGCATCGGAAGGTGATGGGACAACCTCATTTTCAACCAAATCGCGCAAAATTGGTCGTTTGGGAAAAGCGAGATTATACGTAAGTTTTACGGCGTATACTCCGTTTTGAGCGAACAGTCCACGCAACTTTTGCTCGTTGAATACGCTATACTTTTTGCAATATTTAACAAACTCATCAGCATCTTTAAAACTATTTTTAGCGCGGGCTTCATCAACGACGCACAGTGACGTTGCTACCGATTTGAACCAGGCTGAGTCAAAAGAATCTGGTGCTTGACAACGGTAGATGATAATACAATCACCTGATTTGAAGTGTTTAAAATCTTTATATCTTCCTACATAAACTTTGTGTATGCTGTTAGTATGGCTAACATCCTGAATAATCGAGGCCTGTTCGGTCTTTAATTTCGAATCTGGGAACAAGCTCGTATGAAATTCTGGACGAATTGCCATCAGCCATTTTTGTTGGTTGATACTATTCACCACGGGATAATCTAACTTCTTGTCACCTGAAAAATAGTTCATGTCTTTTACATAAACATCTTCTTCACCATTTGGTGTCTTTTTCGTTCCATATTTTTTGAAACCATATGTCTCAAGAATTTTAATTAGACCTTCATGTTCTGAAAATACCGTTACATAGGCTGTTTTAAGTCCTTGGTTCAAAGTTGCATCAACAATAATTTTTACAAATCTTTCACCCAATTTTGTCCCGTGAGCAATAATCTTAAATGTGCCAACTTTGAGGCAAGTTGTGTTTAGTGGTGGTGTGATGTCGGTAATCGGACCGTTTTCAACCTTCAAATAGAGGAATGCCTGAATTTTCCCTTTATCATCATAGGATACGTAAGCGGTTTCATTCGATTTTCGAGCAAACCAGTCAGAAAATTCTTTATATGCTGCCTTCAGGCTGTCAAAAAAAGTATCCGTTAGATCAATTTCGCTAAATTTTTTTACAATAATTGCGGCGTCGGACATATTTCCTCCCAATTAAAATAATATTCTCCGAATATCTGACAAGAGTCCAGCATCTTTCCCACCCGTAATGAACAATCGGATACCCAGTTCCGTGGCAACGATCTGTGCTTGGGCTTGTTCCGCTTCTTGATGACGCGCCATAACATCTAGCGTTGGTGCTTTTCCATCGCGTTTTAATATGCGCTCGTGAATTACTTCTGGGGGGGCCGCCAGCATAATCAATGCCGTTGTGCCAATCGCAGCAAATACATCCGTGCCGATGGGGTGCCACGCGCCATTGGAATCAATGATGGTTGTGTGCCCGTCTAAAATCAATTGTGGCAGTTCAGAAAGTTTATTCTGAACTGCGGTGATAAGTATTTGCTGATTGCCGCTCACATCCTTGACGCTCTTCCCTTGACCGGGAGCAGGGATAGCATCTTTTGCGGATTCTTTAATCAGGCTACTTGATGAAAAAGAAGGTATGCCCAAAGCTTCTGATAGCTTTTGGCAGAATGTGGTTTTACCGACGCCGTGAATGCCGCATACGAAGAGTACAGCCATAAGGGCCTCCATCTTTCGTGTAAAGTCAGCTATGAGTGACGGATTATTTTGTTTAAAACAAATTAAATAAATAGAAAAGCATTTAGGTACAAAGTTCTTAACAAGTTCATTGGATGCCGTTTACCGTCTGCTTCGCCAAATACGCTTCAAGGCTCCGAACGGTAATCTGCAAGCCCTTGCGGCTACCGATGCGGAAGGCCTTGAGGTGTCCGGCCTCTATCAGCTTGTAAACCCACGAGCGTGAGCAGCTCAAGAGTTCCGCAGCCCGCATCACATTCACACGCGCGCCGTCAGCGGCGCGGTCATAGGGCAAGTTCACTCTTTGTCTGGCCATGGTTGCTCCTTTCTCCATTCCTTGCGCGGTACCAATGCGGCGGGGCAAGCCCGACCGCATCCGCGCGGCGTCATTCAAAAGCGCGGCAGGCCGCGCGCCTCCGGTGGTATGCGGTTAGAAATCTGAACTCCGGCGCATGAAGCCCGGGCGGTTTACGGCGCGCTGGGGAGCCTCCCTCGCGGCCATGACACGTTGAGGCAACTCCCGCATGGCAGGCGCAACCTGTGGCAAATGACGCTGTGGAGCCGCACCATACTCCGGTTCAGGCAAATTGCTGTGCAGCTTTGGTGCAGGCCTGGACTTCTGCGCGGCCTCACGCTCAAGCAGCTGGTGCAGGCTGGGCAGCCACGATCCATCCACGCAGGCATGGGCCATCATGGAGCAGTCAAGCAGGTGGTTGGCCCGGCGCTTGGCCACCCACACCAGCTTGCCGTTGCGATCACGCTGCAGGCTCTCGGCAGAGAGCTGGTCGGCAAACATCTGGTCGGTATCCTTGTGCAGGGTGATGGGCTGCCGTGCGTCTTCTGCCAGACGGGCAAACAGCAGGCTCTTGAAATAATGCGTGTCCAGCAGATAGAGCCACAGCCCTCCCTGGATGCGTATGCGCGAGCTGGGGAAGCGGTCGATATTCACGGCCCGCACGGGGGTGACGCTCTCATGGCTTGCGCCCTTGCAGGCAAAGATGCGCTTGCCACCATACTTGCGCACCCAGCGGTAGACATCCTCGGTACGAGAGATGGCCTTGTCGTCTGACCTGGTGCCGCCAGAGTCTATGCCTGCCCGCCATATGCCCAGGTTGCGGCCGGACATTGGGCCGTCTTCCTCATAATCATACCGCGTTTCAAACAGCAGGGCATGCACGGCGTCCCAATCCGGCAACCGCCCGTAATCAACGAGCACAGAGGCCAGGTTGGGCTTCCAGCCCCAGACCGTGTACCAGAAGCCGCGCGCCTGACTGTCCACGCCTGCCGTGAGAGCCACCACATCGCCCGGCACGGTTCGCGCCTTCAGGTTTTTGTCGATCCGCTTCAAAATGGCGGTGGCCTCGGTTTCCTGCACCACGGCGCGGTAGGGCTTGGCCCACATGCCGTTGATGTAGTGCTGCTTGAGCGCCGGAGAGTCGGAGGCCTCGGCCCGCATTTTTGCAGCCACGATCTCCGACAGGCTGACGTTTTTGGAGAGGATCGCCGGGAGCACAAAGCCCACCTTGCGCGGATGGGGAACCGGATCAGCGGCAACCCAGCGCCCCATGTTGACGGCGCGGTCACGCATGTGGTCTGTCCACAGATAGCCGCACTTGCACCGGTAACGGCCCAGCTTGCGCCGCTCTACTTCCTGCGGGCTAACGCCTTTTTCCGTCACCGCCAGGTTATCCTCCACCAGCTCATTGTATTGCATGCAGGCCGGGCAGCGGGCCTCGTAGTGGCGCACCTCATCACACTCCTCCAGGGCAAGGACGATGCTGCACTCCTCACCACCAATGGGCTTTGATTCCCGCAGCACCTTACGTGTGTTGGAGTAGCTGCGGGTACGTTCCAAAAATTCCAGCGCCGGAACACCCTGCCCGGTGATCTGGCGGTACAGGGCTTCTTCGTCCAGCATCAGATCCTGAATGGATATTGACGCGCGGGCGTTGGGGCTTTGGGCGCTGGCCAGAAACAGGGCCGTTGAATCCCTGAACGTGATCTGGCCAGAGCGTTCCTTGGCCAGCAGCTCGCGCACAGGGCGGCTGGCCCGAAACATGGGCAGCAGCTTGTTGGAAACCACCTTGCCCAGGCTTTCATCATCCTGCATGGCCAGCATGCGCGGCCCCGGGCGCTTGACTACGCTGTAGGCCAGGGCCGCATGCATCACCAGCGTTTTGCCCGTCTGCGCGCTGCCGCACACGTCCACCTCTTCCACATCGGGGTGCGACCATGTGTCCATGATCTCCACCAGGTAGGGGTTCACGTCCTTGCGATAGCGCCCACCGGCATACGGGCCATCCTTAACGAGCAGATTGGCCGCAGCCCATTCCGACAGCGGTTCATAAGGACGCTTACGGAAGACGTGCCGCTCGCCATCTGTAAAGCGGATCTGCGCCATCAGTCTTCTCCAATATCCCCGGTTTCTTCCTCGTTGGCCACAAACTGACGGTCAGCCCCCCAGGCGTCCATCCAATCCGCAGTCTGTGCACCCCACCATTTCAGGAGGTCGGGCAGCTTGCTTTCATCCCCATTGACCAGGGCGATGATTTCGCCAGCCTTACGAAAGCCGAAGCTGTCCACCTCCGACTTGAAGAACATGGCCCGCGCTGCGAGATCCTCTTCGTACTGCGCGCGGGGCATCAAGAGGCCCTGCTCTTTTTCCATTTTCATGCGGGCGCGCTCTGCTGTAATGCGCTTCAGGTCGGCGTCTGCGGCAAGGCGGTTGACGTTGGCATCACTCAGTGCCCTGTTTTCCGCCTGCGCAGCTGGTGTTAAGTGCGCAGCCGCATAGGCCAACAACGCGCCGTCTTCAAACTGCCCCTCGGCATTTGTAGCCACCTTGCGGTCGTTGACATCGCGCCCGAACTTGCTTTTGGAAAGCTTGAAGCCCTGATCCTGCAAAAACTTTACGGCGTCCAGCTGGGTCTTGAGAATTTTCATGCCTGTTCCTTCATAATCGTTGCGCCTTCCAGCGCCATCTTTACCCACTGGCCGTTGCGACGCAGCCAGGTGAACAACGCGCAGTAGTCATCCAGCGGCCAGCGCTCATGCCCTGTGAGCGTGAAATCAATGCCATCAGGCACTGCCTCAACGCCCACGCGGCGCAGTATGGTCAGACTATCCAGGGGGCCAGCTGCCGTGGTCAGCAACGTTGATATGCCCGCTGCCGGACGTGGTGGCCTACGCTTTTTTTGCGCAGGCGGCGTGGCTGCGGCCACTGGCTGCGATTCGGGCACTTCGATCGGCGGCGCGGGCTGCTCCACACATGGCTCTACCCACTCCGCCCTATTTTCGCGCGCCCCTTCCTGCGAGGCCATGTCAGGCGCTTGTCCTGCAGGCATGGCAAGCAGGAGGCCCTCTGGAATGCCCGCCTGTACCCACAGACGCAGGTCGAGGCCTGCGCCAAATGCTTCGCCCGCATCCTTGCCCATCGGCACCGGCCAACGCTTTGCACGGGGGAATGTGGCCCGCCAGCGGGGCCAGCCCTCGGCACCGGCCTTGTCGCAATCCAGCGCCACCAGAATGCAGCTGGCATTCTTCAGCCGCTCGTATACGGCGGTGGACATATTCCGGATGTTGCTGGTCATGGACGCCAGGCAGCTGGTCAGGTCACCGGCAACAGCGTGGAGCATGTAGGAATCCATCTCGGTTTCCTGCACCACCACCACGCCCGTATCGTGCTGCGCCGTGCAGGGCAGCCACAGCAGATCCATGCTGCTGCCCTCGACAACGTGGTATTTGTGATCCGGCCGGAACTCTTGCCGGTCGACATCCAGACGCCGGATGCGTACCCGCTCGATAAGGTCAACGCCGTCCGGCCCAGGCATGATTTGCGGCACTATGATGCCGCGCGGCAGCCACAGCTTTTTGGGTTTGCCGTTGTCCTTGAGCACCGAGGGCAGGCCCCAGCTCTCACGCGGCCGGATGATGCAATTCTTGCCGCGTTCGCCCGGGTTGAAACCCAGGCGGTAGCGCTGGACTGCGTCTGCATCCAGCCCGCGCGCCGCCAGCCAGGCCATATGCTCCGGCGCGCGCAGCAGGCACTCTGTGCCCCAGGTCACCAGTTTGGCGGCGTGGGTCTGCCACTTGCCGCGGTCAACACCATCCAGCTGGCCAAGCTGACCGCTCACGGCCTGGAAAGGTTCAACAATTTTTGACTTGGGTATCGCCGGGGCCTTCAGATTGGCCACCGGGGCCACGCCAACGCGCTTGCAGGCATCGCCGTAGCTCATGCTGGCGTAGTCGCGCAGCAGCTGGATGCCATCGCCTTTGACGTCGCACTGGCGGCACCAGTAGTAGCCGCGCCCTTCCTGCTCCTCGGGCCAGATGCTGCAACGGTCTTTTCCACCGCAGCAGGGGCAGGCCGAGGCCCATTCCTTGGCGGTTTTTTTGGCCGGGTTGAACCCAAGCTCACGAAAAAGGTCAACAATATCTGCTGGCATGCTGTTTTTCCTAAAAAGTCCTAATGTCCTGTAAAAAGTCCTGCTTCTATCTTTCTATTTTTATTTACTTTTTTAAGAACAGGACAATATGACAAAAACACGGAATAGGGTTCAAAACCCCAATTGTGTTAAACGCATTGGCCCCTCTAGGGAGTTGTCCTTTTGTCATGGCGCACCTATCCCACTAATATAAAAAAGAATTTTCGCAGGCCCTTTGCCCTCTGAAATGTCATGGCAAGAGCATAAGCTCCTGACCGCATGCCTATTTGGAGGCAGGGCGCATGAGTTCACCATCGTCAGAGAAGTCGTAGCCAAAGTAGTAGGTGTGCCCGCCGACCTTACGGCGCTCCACTTTGGCCGAGAGTTGACGGCCAAAAAGGTGCATTGAAGGCACGGTTTTGGCCGAAACGTACTTCTTGTGCCAGACCTGGTAGAGTTCGTAGACCTCGGTGGCGCTGAGCCTGTACTCGCTATCGGCCGGTACCAGGCACTGGTCGATGAAGAGCTGCATGGTGTCTTCATCGACGCGGTAGTCTGCCGTCCACTGCGTGATGGCCACCGGAGGGATGAGGCCATCTTTCTGGAACTTGAGGCAGCCGTTGACGAGCCAGGCGAGAATGCCCGGCAGCTCATCCTCCAGCAGCGCCTCCAGCTTGGGGTTGCGCGGGCGGTCGTATTCGCCCTTTGGCTGATCCACAAAGCGGTAGGGGAAGTTGATCATCCGCAGACGTTCCCAAAAAGCGGAGTCGTGGGCAGGCGCGCGCGGCAGGAAATTGGTGAGCAGGAACAGGGTGTGAGTGGGTCGGAATTCAGTGTTCTCCCTGTCCCAGAGATAACGGCCAGTGAGTGAGTCCGAGCCGGAGAGTAGCTTGACCTGCGAGGTGCTGAAGCGGCGGTTTTCGTTGGTTTCCGAAGCCCAGACCACGCGCAGGCCGTTCAGGTTCATGATGGTGGGTGATGCAGAATCTGGGTCTTTAGGCACGTTGCGATCCAGCAGCATTTCTGCCGGAACTGGCCCCATGTATGGCCCAAGCACTTTTTTGAGAGTTTCCATGATGACCGTTTTGCCGTTACGGCCCCGGTCACCATAAAGCATGAGGAACAGCGGTTCGGTGCTCATGCCGGTGATGGCGTAGCCCAACACCTTTTGCACGTAGTCGATGACGCCGTCATAAGCGCCGAGGATCTCGGACAGGCTCTGCTCCCAAACAGGGGCCGGAGTATTCAGGCCTGTCCACTCCACAGGGCAAGCACGGCGCATGTAGTCGGATGGGCGACCAGGGCGATGTTCGCCCGTGCGCAGATCCACCACGCCATTGGTCACACCCAGGAGCCACGGATCTTTGTCCCACACATCGGGCTTGGTGATCAGCGGCTCCTGATTGGCCAGCGTGAACTTGATGCAGGCGTTAACGCCCTTGCTTGAGTTGAGGTAGCCAGACCGCTTGCGCAGACGCTCGGCGGCTGCAGCAAACTTTGTTCCCAGGGCTTCATCGCCGGAGTCCACAGCATCTTGGGCAAGCTTGTCGTAGTGAGCTGCGATCTCCCGGTACTTGAGGCCCACTTCGTCCACAGACGCCTCGACACGATGGATGTGCGTTGGCTCCCACTGCTGGCCCGTCCAGCGATACCAGGTTTTGACTTCCGGAACGTAGACAAGCTTTCCCCGAAACAGGGCGCTGTGCAGTATGCCATCACCCTTTTCCGCAAAGCCTGCGCACTTGGCCACAAAGTCCGGCGTGATTGCCTCAGCTGGTGGGGTGTCTGCCTGGACGGTAGCCTCTTCTTCCTTGACCTTGGCGTTGACCGCCGCCGCCATTGCCTCCAGGGCGGACTTGTTATCATCCGTCATGACGCACCTCCACCACATGGGGGAGCGCGGCCACGAACACTTTCAGACTATTGCTGGCGCCGTTTTCTTCCCAAATTCCCACCGAACAAAACCCAAAAAATCCCCGACACTTCGGGGCCGGTAACCCGCCCCTCGAGCGGGGGGCATGGAAGGACCCGTGAAACAATTGTGGGCTGGCAGTCGGCCATGACCTTTTGCCCTGTCTTTCTTGAAGAAGGGGAGCGGGGAAGGGCGCGGGTGCGCCCCCCAGAGCGCCAGCTTCGCCGGCGATAAAGGATGCGCCCGCTACTGCGCCTAGGATATGGCTGTTGCGACCGTCACAGGGCCAGCTACGGCCCACAGTCTGGGTGCTAGAATGTGAGGGAGAGAGGAGGCCGCTGGCCAATCGTTGAGATGAGATATAGGCGGGCGCTCCCGCCCGAGTGCATGGCAGGGAGGAAAGGGCATAAGGGGAGATAGAGGAGGGCAGTGATAAGACACATTCAGGCTGATGCCTCAGTCTGAATGCAACTGATAAGGGAGATATAGCTATGGCACGAGTGGGCTGGATCGTACCGCCAATGGCCGTTGTACGGTTACATTTGACGGTTACAAAGCATCGCGAATTCGTGAGCATTATCGTGTCCCAAAGGGCACGCTAACACTTTGCTATTCAATGGCGGCAAGCGCATTCTATACGGCTTTCACGCCGTCGACAGGGGTTCAAATCCCCTTGGGGACGCCAATTGATTCCAAGAGGTTATAGTCAAAACCTCACCAGATACCCACAGGGGGTTAGCCCTGGGGGTTAGTTTTGAAAAAGGCTGCACTTAAGTGCAGCCTTTTTTCGTTTCCAAATAAGAAAGCCTGAATCATGTTCTCTACTCCGTGCCAGTTGGGATGAGTTTACCGGAAATCAGTCCCTGATTGAGGCGAACCACGTCCGCCTTTGCCCCTCCCCCCTGCCTCTCTTCTTTTTCATTTGTAAAAGAATCCTTTTTCCGCGAAAGCGCGGAAGGGGCAGGAAAGGGGTGACAACTTGCAGGGCCACGGCTTGCCAATGCGCTCGGGGCATCCGAAACTTCCGCGAAAGCTCCAAGGCTGTGCAGGTACCTGTCCGTGGTTGTCTGCTTTTCATGTCGTAGGGCGTGCTGGATGGCGAAGAGGCTCTTGCCCTCCTGGGCCAGAATGGTGGCAGCCAGATGCCTGATGGCATGAAACCCAAATGGTTTCACCCTGGCCTTGGCACAAAGCCTTTTCATCACGTGGGCTGCCGTTTTATAGGGTTGCCCAACGTGCGGCTCAACCGGGCAGGTGAACACATGGTTCCCTTTGCCCTGGCGGTATTGCCACAGCCAGAGCATGGTAGTGCGCACGTCCTCATTCATGGGCATTTCGTCACGTTTGGCCGTGCCTGTGCGGGTTTTGCGCGTTGTTAGCACAACAGTGCCGCGCTCAAAATCCACATCCTGCCAGGTCAACTTAAGCAGCTCGCCCTTGCGCGCTGCGAGGTTGAGAAAGCAGGTCAGCATGGCCTTCTCACGCTCTGGAGCCGCCTCGTAGACCTTCCAGAAATCCTCTTCCGGTGGAATGTAACGAGGAACCCGTATTTCCGCATACCGCTGGCAGGCCAGAAACGAATCCGGCATATCCAGCGGAAAGTGGTCGAGGTACGCTGCGCCCCATTTCCAGGCGGTAGTCAGAATTTTACGGTCTTTGTTGGAGCAGTTGGGGCCGCGCTGGTCATGCTGCCAGGCAAGATACTTGCGGGCCTTTTTCCTGTCGAAGGATTCAACTGTATCATCTGGTGACAGTCCCTTGGTTTGCTCAAGGTAGCGGATGAACCGCCGAAAGCCGTCACGTTTTTCTTTAAAGGTCGCCAGGGTGTTGCGCCGCTGGCATTCTTCAAGGTAGGCCGTTCCCCACTCAAGAATCGTCACCCGTTGGGGCTCGGAGACCAAAGGGGTCACTTTTTCCGGCGCAGTCGCGGCTTCTTCCTCCAGTTGCTTTCTGGTGGTTACTTCCCACGCTATGGCATTCCTCTCGTCGGCCTTGCTGCTGCCGAACCATTTTACCGCTGCCATTCTGCCCTGAAACCAGACCTGTCCTTTCCAACGCTTGGGGGAGCCCTTCTTCTTGCTCGTGAAGGTTGCCATTGAATATCTCCAATATGCGATTTTCAAGGAACCTTAGAGCGTGCCCAATCCGCACACCCCCGAATGCCGTATAATACCGCCTGACCGTTCGCACATCAAGGCGGAAGATCACAGCGACTTCTCTTGCTGTGAGCACTTTACCTATGGTATTTACTTGAAAATGTTCAGGCATGGTGGTTCCTTATTTCCACCGTATTGATATTTACGTTACAAACAATTCTGAATGATGGTCAGAGGTGTTTTTTATGGACAAGCTCCCCCGTTGTTTGTCGTTTCCAAAATGCTCCTAAAGAGAGGCTGAAATGGCTTCGATCTCACCAATGGCCGGAGATAGCAGTAAGCATTTGCGTGACACGTAACACACTAACTTCTATGAGAGACCAAGCATGGAACAGCTACCGCCAGATCTTACGGTGTCATTTCCAAGATACTTCTACGAGAATGATTATGGGAGCGGTATTGACATTATCTGCGGTTCTTTCATCTATAGCCATATGATTTTTCCGCGCGCGAACGAGAATGGGCACCGGTTGCGCTATCAGGCTTTGGCCATAAAAACGGCGCTCAAGGAACTGGAACAGCAGGATCCAAAAAATTACCCAGAGATTATGCATGTTGTTATTAAAGAGACTTTTGGTACTCACTCCACCTATTGCGATATACTCACGCAGGCATCTTTTCCCAGCAAGGGTGATGGGTCATTACAGTCACGTGCGTGGCAGGGAATACTAACCGGGCAGATACTGCAGGGCGTCCTGTCAACAGAAAAAACCCTTGAGTCAGTAGCGGCAAGCCTAAATCAAGCGCTTCTAATGAAGCCTCTTGAAGAGCGCGCAGATATTTCCTGTCCTTCCGCTGACAATCTGATCAAAAACTATTGGGCACCCTTCAAGCCCGTGGCTCATTTATGGATGGCAATGCAATCCTTCACACTTCCCGAGGAACTTGATGGCATTGTGAGAATTGATAAAGCCATCAAAAATGAAACACAGGTAGTGGGCCGCGATGGATGGAAAGGCATCGTTGATGAAGCCGAAAGCATTCTTCACATGGCAGCGGGCTTACAGCGCAAGCAGACGCATAAAAAGCTTCTTGACCCGGAAAAATCATTCCGCCTGAAGCTCATATAACATACCTACATTTTTCAAGTGAGGCCCGCAGATACATGCTTCTGTGGGCCTCATCTTTTTTGCGCACTACTCTTTACGCCATAAAGAGGTGCATTAGCAAAACTGCGACTGTACGTTCTTCTAAACGGAGGGCGTGCAGTGTTTTTTTGTACCCACAAATTTTCTTTACTGATGAAAATCCCGCAAGGGCACGCTTCGCGGTTTGCGTGCGCGGGGGCTGCGCCCCTCGACCCCGCGATGCAAAACGCACAAGGGCTGCCAGGGGTAGGCTGTGGCGATTTATCATCTTCACATGCAGACCATCAGCCGTGCAGACGGCAGAAGCGCGATAGCCGCCGCTGCCTATAGGGCTGCGTCTCGCCTGACGGCTGCTGATGGCCGTGTGTTCGATTTTCGGCGCAAGCAAGGGGTGGTGGCGCGACAGGTTTTTGTGCCTGAAGGTTGTCCCCCCATAAGCAGACAAGACTTGTGGCTGTTGGCGGAGAACACTGAAAAACGCAAGAACTCCACACTGGCTCGAGAGATGGATATGGCCATTCCTGTGGAGCTGAACAAGGAGGAGCGGTTCAAGCTTACGGCCAAATTTTGCCGCTGGCTTGCTCAGGAATATCAGGTGGCAGTGGATTGCTGCATGCACAGAAAGGACAAAAATGACCTGCAGGAAAATCCGCACTTGCACGTCATGTTCACGACTCGCCGCTATTCGCAGGAGGGGACGTTGGGCGCAAAAACGCGAGAGCTCGACGATCTGAAAACGCGGACGACACATCTTCTGCACGTTCGTGAAAAATGGGCGGATTTCTGCAACGAGTATCTCCAACTTTATGGAGAAACAATCGATCACCGCTCCTTCAAAGACCAAGGAATTGATTTGTTGCCGCAGATACATGTGGGGTCTGCGGCAACAACAATGACACGACGTGGTTTGAAAACAGAGCGAGGCGTACTCAACCGGGCTATTCAGGGCAATAATTCTAGCATCATACAACTACAAGAGGAGATTGAAAATGTCAGATATTTGGGAAGCGAAAGTAGCAGAGAACGTTCAACGAGAATTGACGAATATGCAACCCCGCATAGCAGCTTATTTGAAAAAACTGGTGAAGGAGGAAGCAAACAACGATTGGGGGCGGGCCTTGGCAGTGGTGGATTTGGTTCACAAGGAATTATTGGAGGTAGAAGCTCAACTACAAAATATGGGCAAGGGAGCAATTCCGCCATCTCATTCGGTGCAGAATCTGGTGGCACGTCTGGAAGCACTGGAGCAAGACCATGCACAGTTGAAGACAGACGTCCGGCTTCTGCAGCCCTTACAACCAAAACAGAACGGCTAGCGGCCCTGGAGGCCCTGACACAAAGTTGTGTCAGGGCCTCCGGAAAAATTCAAGCGGATATTCATGCCCTGGTTGAGGCAGCAAACTTGCGCTGCCTTGAACACAGCATTCGCCAGCACCAAGTGCAACTTCTTAAGAAGCGCAGCACTGAAGTCTTGGTGGAATGCGGATCTGTTATCAAGGAAATTCTTCATGCTGTGGATAGGGTCAACGCGCAGGCAATCCATCAGGCGCACTTGATCTCCACACCCCATCCTTCATCGCGCTTAAGTGCCCTTGCTGAAAAAACCGCGAGCATCATTTCGGTCAGCCATAATATTCAACAGGAAATTCTGGCGGCTGTTGATCGCAGTAACGTTCAGTATATTCAGGACTACCTGAATAAAACACGCCTCAGACAACTCAAGGCGTCCTGTCTAAACGTATGTGTTGAATGCGGCTCCGTGGTCCGTGAAATTTTTGAGGCTACTGACAGGCTGGATGCTCTGTTCATGGAACAATGGCTTGCCCGGCCCAGCACAACAAAAACTACGGATGAGCAAGGTGCGCACCGGATTCTGCCCTTACACAGCCCCGGCATACATAGAATGAGCTTGGAGAATCCTGAACCGCCCCAACGGGCAGAGCACAATGGTGTGATTCGGATAAATTTTGATGCGC
>NZ_DASQOG010000173.1:0-12296 GCF_035644575.1 Desulfovibrio sp.
CTGCTGCGGCAGCATTAGATTGAGCGCCATTGAGGGGGGTACAGGCGTCTTGCTCTTGATGGAACCAATTCTGCACATAGCTGTTAACCTCGGGAAAATGCGTCACTTGAAGACCAGCCCGCAAAACTGGGCTACAGGGACACGAATGAACCCTCTCGTAGGGTGCAAAGTTGACTGACCTTTTGGTATAGTCTGAAGACATGACCAAAACGCACCACGAGTTGAAGCATGGGACTGTCAAAAGACAGCCTCTGCGCTCCAACCGGCGGATCCACACTGGCGGTTGCGTTCGGCCTCTGGCGCAGGGGGGAAATTGAGTTTGCTACAAACCTTTTCGATGGGCAAGAATAAATTGAGGCCCTGCATCAAAAAAAAGTTACAGTGTTTAAGTTTTGATACCATGCACAAAAACTGGTGTTTGTATGTGAAAAATCTCGTAAAGTTCTGCAAATATCTCTGGATGTGCAATTTTTTTTGCAAATTTGACATATTGCCATAACATAATGTTGGCATTGTCCGATATTTTTTTTAGAATCAGACTCAGAGTGGCATAATCTAAGCCCTTTTAAAAAGAATTTGATAACGCATTTCATAAAATGTGGTTATTCCCCCCCTGCGAGGTAAAAGATGAATGTGAGAATGTGGCTTGTTACCCTTTGCTGTGGGTTTGTCGTAGGCATGGCGACCCTCTTTTTCACCAGCACGCACATGTCCACACTTGTTTTTACGGAAGTAACCATTCCCCAGCTTTCGTCTGCATTGCAGTCAAAGTATGAGTACGGCCTCAAAAGTGTTATCGATGTTGCCGCGCAAGATCTTGCCGACAGGCTCAAGGGCGTCACCGACCCCAAGGAACAATACGCGCTGATTGAAAAATACACCGATTATCAGCGTTTCTTTCCCAATGACGAGGGTTATCTGTTTACCTACAAAACAGACGGCACCCGCATAAATGTGCCCACCAACAAGGCGCAGAACGGTAAAAACCTTATCGACCTTAAAGACAGCGATGGCGTCTACATGGTGCGGGAGCTGATCGAAGCTGGCAAAAAGGGCGGCGCATTTGTGGCCTACCGCTTCGACAAACCCGGTGCGGGTATACAGCCCAAACTGGCCTATGCCCGCATGATACCGGGGACAGACGTTGTTATCGGCACCGGCGTGTACATTGATAGCGTTGAGGCCGAGCGCACCCGTGTCGCCAACCTGGTTTCCGAGCGAAACGACCACTACGATCACCTTGAACTGCTCATTTGCGGCGGTATCCTTGTTGTCATTCTTGGCTTTGCATGGCTGATTACCCGCATTATCTGTCTGCCCCTGCGGCAAATCACCGGCGAAGCGGAAAAGGTCGCCCAGGGCCAAGAGGCTGCCCTGCCCACCCTCAAGGCATCCTGTCCGCTCGAAATCCGGCGGCTCAACAGTTCGCTGGGCATGATGATCGAAAATCTGCATGGCCGCATTGAGGAAGCAGCAGACAAAACCCGCCAGGCCGCCGAAGCTCTGGACCACGCCAAGGTGGCGCAGGCCGCTGCCGAAGAAGCCAAGCTGCGCGCGGAATCGGCCCGCAGGGAAGGCATGCTCGCCGCCGCTCATCAGCTTGAATCCATTGCCGAGGCGCTCTCCTCCGCTTCATCTGACCTCTCGCACCAGATCAAACGCTCTGATGAAGGCGCGGAAGAATCTTCCAAGATGCTTTCTGGCGCAGCCACCGCCATGCATGAAATGAACGCCACGGTTCAGGATGTTGCCAGAAACGCAGGCCTGGCATCGGGCGCATCGCTCGAAACCCGCGACAAGGCTCTTGCTGGCGCTAAGATCGTGCAAAACGCCGTGGAAAGCATCACCGAGGTGCAGACCCACTCGCTTTCACTCAAGGAAGACATGACCCGCCTGAACGAGCACGCCCAGGCCATTAACCAGATTATGGGCGTTATTTCAGACATTGCCGACCAGACCAACCTGTTGGCGCTGAATGCGGCCATTGAGGCCGCCCGTGCTGGCGATGCCGGCAGAGGCTTTGCTGTTGTGGCGGACGAAGTGCGCAAGCTGGCGGAAAAGACCATGGTTTCCACAAGCGATGTGGCCAAGGCCATTCAGGCCATTCAGGACAGCACCGCCAAGAGCATGCAGGGCGTTGAAAACGCTGTGGGTTCCATCGGCGTTGCCACGGATCTTGCCGGGCAATCCGGCGAAGCCCTGCAAGGCATTGTGGAGGTTGTGACCGCCACGGCTGATCAGGTGAACGCCATTGCCGCCGCCAGTGAAGAACAGTCGGCAGCAAGTGAAGAAATCAACCGCAGCATTGTTGAGGTCAACGAGGTTTCACAGCTCACGGCTGAAGCTATGAAACAGGCTTCCACTGCCGTTGCCGACCTCACCGAGCAAGCCAAAAAACTCGCCGCTCTTATTCAGGAGATGAAGCAGGGCTAGATTTGCCCCACTCGCATATGAGTTCCCGGTTTGCGCTTGCACGGCGCAGACCGGGAACTTTTGTTTGGCAGGTGGAATGGCACGGGGCGGCAATAAGTTTGATAACGCGCACAATGTCAAACGCTTCTTGCGTTTTTGTCCGCAACACGCCACATTTGCAAAACGTTCGGCAACAGGTGGCCTGTTGCAGTGCGCCTGCGCGAGGCAAGCCCTGCGCAGGCCCGTGACCCTGTGAAGCGTCCCATCGTCCCTTTTCAGGAACATTCATGAAAAACCGCATCCTCATCCTGGTGGTGTTGCTCTTGTGCGCCTGTGCCCGTCCAGTATCCCGACATGAAACCTCCGCCGACACCCTTGCAGCCACTGAGTACGGCGAGGTGCTGGGATTTGCGGCGGCTGACGTCAAAACATGGCTTGGCATTCCTTATGCCGCGCCGCCAGTGGGCGAACTGCGCTTTCGGCGTAACCAGCCGCCTACACCCTGGCAGGGCGTTAAAAAATGCGTGGCCTTTGGCAACAAGCCTATCCAGTACATGAACATGTTCGGGCTTGAGCGTTCGCGGGTTCCCGCCAGCGAAGACTGCCTGTACCTCAACGTCTGGGCGCCGCTGACTGCCGCCAAAGGTGCCAAGCTGCCTGTATTCGTATGGATATACGGCGGCGCGTACCATATGGGCGAAGGCAGCGACCCCATGTATGACGGCGCGTCCTTTGCCAGAGACGGCGTGGTATTTGTCAATTTCAACTACCGCGTCGGTCCCTTGGGCTTTTATGATTTTTCCATGTACGACAAACGGTTTGAATCCAACTGCGGCGTTTCAGACCAGATTGCCGCCCTGCGCTGGGTGCGCGACAACATAGCCGCATTTGGCGGCGACCCGAACAACGTGACCATCGCGGGCGAATCCGCAGGCGGCACAGGCGTGTACAACATGCTGGCATCGCCAGCCGCAAAGGGGCTGTTCCAGAAGGCCATTGCGGAAAGCGGCGTCACAGGAAATACCGAATCCCGCCGCATGGTCGAGATGAACAATGCCATCTTTTTTGAAAAGCTGGGTCTCAATCCGCGCACAGACATGGCCAAATTACTGGATATGCCCGCGCAGGACATGCTTGCGGCGGCCACGTTCACACTCAAGGAAGGCCCGCGCCGCCACCCCGGCATCTTCATGCCTGGGCCGGTCAAGGACGACCTGCTGCCCCTGCACCCCTGGGAAGCCATGGCCCAGGGCAATGCCCGCGACGTTAAGGTCATTCTTGGCACCAACCGCAACGAAGGCACGCTGTTTGCCCTGCTGGGTCTGCTGCCCAAGGACTGGCAACAGGTGGAAAAGATGCTGCGCGATAACGGCGCGGCTGCCAGCATCCCTGCGGTATCGGAGCTGTACGCCAATGAAAAGGGCATGAAAAAACTGACGACCCTCGCGGGCGACCGGGCCTTTGTGGTGGATATGGTCAAAAGCGCCGATGCCCAGAGCGCCTTTAACAACACCTACGTGTACCGCTTTGACTACGCCCCCCTGCTGCCGGAGCTGTTCTTGCTGGGCGCCGCGCATTCAACGGAAATTTCCACCGCGCTTGCCACCAATGACCATCCCTTCTGGCTGCTCACGCCTGCATCGCGCCGCAAGGAGCTTACGCAATCCATGCACGGGGCGTGGCTGAACTTTGCAAGAACGGGCAATCCCAACGGCCCCGGCGTTGCGCCCCTGTGGCCGCAATACGAATCTGGGCGGCGGCTCACCTATATTTTTGACCAGACCAACACCGTGGAATCGAATCCCCACGGCGCTGTCTATGAAGTGTGGAAAGATATTCAACTGTACCAGTAAGTTGCGGATCGACTTCATTGACATGGAGCGCTCGGCTTCTTACCCTCCACACGACAACAACTATTTCACTGCTTTCATCTGCTGAAAGTTCAGGAGGCACACATGACCGAAGCCAATACCCAGACCGGCGCTGATTTTTCGCCGGATGTGGACAATATACCCGAAGATTGCGTTCTTGAGCCGCTTCACGAGCGCCGCTATCTTGTGGGCGGGCGCTTGCTTGAGTGGAATGGCCCCGTCCACACCGTGCATTCGCCCCTTTATGTGAACGGTGAGCAACGCGTCATAGGCTCCTGCCCGGAACTGACCGAGGCGGAATCTCTCGCGGCCGTGGAAGCCGTGACCAAGGCGTGGGACAATGGACGCGGCGCGTGGCCCACCATGCGCGTGGAAGACCGCATTGCCAGCGTAGAGGAATTTGCCCGCCGCATGCTGGCTGTGCGCGATCAGGTGGTGCGCCTGATGGTGTGGGAAATCTGCAAGCCGCTCAACGATTGCCGGGCGGAATTTGACCGCACCATCGACTACATCCGCGCCACTGTGGACGCCCTTAAAGACCTTGACCGCGCTTCCTCGCGCTTTGTGATCGAGAGCGGCATTTACGCCCAGATCCGCCGTGCGCCGCTTGGGCCGGTGCTGTGCATGGGGCCGTTCAACTATCCGCTCAACGAAACCTTCACCACGCTTATTCCGGCCTTGATCATGGGCAACCCGGTCATCGTCAAAACGCCCCGCATCGGCAAACTGCTTTATGCGCCCCTGCTTGAGGCCTTTGCCGAATGCTTCCCCGCCGGGGTGGTGAACATCCTCTTTGGCGACAGACGCGTGGCCATTCCCGCGCTGGAGTCTGGCCGTATCAGCGTGCTGGCCTTTATCGGTTCAAGCCGCGCTGCTGATGCTTTGCGCCGTCACCATCCCTCGCCCCATCGGCTGCGCTGCGTGCTGGGGCTGGACGCAAAAAACGCCGCCATTGTGCTGCCCTGCGCCGATATGGATTTGACCGTGTCCGAGGCCGTGACCGGTGCGCTGAGCTTTAACGGGCAGCGCTGCACGGCCCTGAAGATCTTTTATGTCCACGCCTCGCGCACCGAGGAATTTCTGGCAAAATTCAGCGAGGCCATTGCCGCCCTGCCCATGGGCCTGCCCTGGAAGCCAGGGGTCAAAATCACCCCGCTGCCCGTGCCCGGCAAGATAGACGACCTGCGTGAACTGGTGGACGAAGCTGTTGCCAAAGGAGCGCGCATTGCCAACCCGCGCGGCGGCACCTTTGACCGCACCCTGTATTACCCCACGCTGGTTGCGGGCGTTACCGCAGACATGCGCCTGCACACGGAAGAACAGTTTGCCCCTGTGGTGCCTGTGGTTTCGTACAAAGACGTGTCGGAAGCCGCAGAGGCGGTGATCGCCTCGCCCTTCGGTCAGCAGGCCAGCATCTTCGGCACTGATCCCGATGCCGTGGCCGCGCTCATCGACCCCATGGTCAATCAGGTGTGCCGCGTCAACATAAACAGCCAGTGCCAGCGCGGGCCGGATACCTTCCCCTTCACAGGCCGCAAGGACTCTGCGGAAGGCACGCTCTCTGTCAGCGATGCGCTGCGCGCCTTCTCCATCCGCACACTGGTGGCTGCCAAGGGTTCCGCACCTAACAAGGAACTGATTTCGGACATCGTGCGCAACAGAAAATCCAACTTCCTGTCCACGGATTTTCTGTTCTAGTCGCTGAAATTGCTAGAGAATTAGCAGTTAAAGTAAAACTTGAAAGGCCGCGTAAGCGGCCTTTTTCATTATACAAAAACTGAATTTATTCCATCTACCCCAGCTTCGGCGGGTGGGAGAAGCTGAATGGTCCGCGCTCGGCAAACTCCCCCGGTACGCGGCAGTAGTGGGTATTCACCCGGCCATCAACAAAATGATGCAGCAAAAAAGCCGGGGCTTCATCAGTAAAATCATCCCCGCCGGTGGCGCAGAAATCCGGCACTATATGCATGCACACCGGGGGAGCCGTCAAAGCCGCCACCCCGTGCCACATGGTGAACATATACCTGTGCAGATGCCCGCAGCAGAGCCTCACATTGGGGAATTTCTCCAGTATGCGGCCAAGGCTCTCGGCATTTTCATAGGGCTCGTCCATCACGCCAAGGGCTGTGACAAAGGGCGGATGGTGGGTAAACACCAGCGTGGGCCTTTCGGGCTGGGCTGTCAGCGTTTTTTCCAGCCACGCCGCGACGGGCGCGTCAAAATGACCGGAATGCGAGCCGGGGCGGGTGCCGTCAAAAAACACAAGCCGCAAGGGGAAATCTTCAACAGTATAGCACAGGTAGGGGGCAACCGCCGCATCCGCCGGGCAGTACTGCCCAAGCTCGGCCTCAAGATTTTCACGCTTATCATGGTTGCCGGGTATCACATACACCGGCATGGGCAGCGCAGAGAGCGCCTCTGCCGCAATGGCGTAGCCGCCGGGCTGGCCGTTCACCGAGATATCCCCGCTCAGCACAAGGCAATCGGGCAGTTGCGGCAAGGCTGCGATATGGGCCACGGTTTTTTCCAGCAGCAGCGCACCGTCAGACACGTTGAATGCCAGGCTGCGCCCGGCGCCCACATGCGGATCAGATATGTGTGCTACAAACATGCCAGCACCTCCCTTCGATATTTTCCACTATTTTTAATCACGGCAGCATGTTGCGGTCAAGCCAGCCTTTGTCACAAAACTGTAACACAGCTGCCTGTAATGTAACGAATACGAAAGCTATCGTTCTTGCCACAAAGCGCAATCAGTGGTAATTAAAATCAAATTTCCTCCATGCAGGCAACACTCCCTTGTGTTACGCCTCTGGAGTCTGACCTACCCCGCCCACAAGCGCGCCATCCACGAAAGGAGCTGAACTTGTCCGCAATACGTCTTGAAAACGTATGTAAACAGTGGGGTGCGACCCACGCTGTAAAAAACGTATCCTTTGAGGTCAATGAAGGCTCCCTGCTTGTGCTGCTCGGGCCTTCCGGCTGCGGCAAATCTACCACACTGAGGCTCATTGCCGGGCTTGAGAGCGTTTCCAGCGGGCGCATCTACATTGGCGATCGGGACGTTACCGATCTGCCCCCGGCGGAACGCCATCTGGCCATGGTGTTTCAGTCCTACGCGCTTTTTCCTCACCTCACCGTGCGGGAAAACATCCTCTTTGGCCTCAAGGTGCGCAAAGTGCCGGAGGCCGACCAGATGCGGCGGCTGGACAACGCCGTTGACGTGCTTGGCCTTTCCGGCCTGCTGGAAAGAAAGCCCTCTGCCCTTTCCGGCGGTCAGCAACAGCGCGTGGCCCTTGGCCGTGCGCTTGTGGCCGAAGCGGCGGTGTGCCTCATGGACGAACCGCTTTCAAATCTTGATGCCAAGCTCCGGCTCGAAATGCGCCGTGAAATCCGCGACCTGCAACAGCGCCTGGGCATGACCATGGTCTACGTTACCCACGACCAGACAGAAGCCATGAGCATGGCCGACACCATCATTCTGATGCAGCACGGGCATATCGTGCAGAACGATGCCCCTGTCGCCATGTATTCCCAGCCCGCCACCACCTTTGCGGCCAGCTTTATCGGCACGCCGCCCATGAACCTTCTGAGCGTTGCCATGTGCAAGGGGCAGGCGGTCATCAAGGGCAACGAATGCTGCCCCGTGCCGGGCGCTGTTGCCGCCGAATGCACGCTGGGCATCCGCCCAGAACATATTCAGGTAACGCCTGACGGCCCGTGGGAGGCCGAAGTGCTGAGCATGGAGTATCTTGGTGCGGATTCCGTGCTGGCTTGCAGCCTGGGCCAGCAGCAGGTGGCTGTGCAGATGGCGGGCAACCCCGGTTTTAAACCCGGGCACAAGCTGCGCCTGAACTTTGCCGCCGATGCCCTGCACTTTTTTGAGACGGAATCGGGCAAGCGCATGGGCGCGGCATAGCGCGGCTGCACCTTCACGCCGCATGGCCCGTCAGTTTGGCTGTCTTTTGTCGCTCTACTGTCATAATCATCTAATTTTGATACACATTTGCCCCTTTTCGGTAACATTCAGGCGATAGTACGGATACAGCCCCCAAACCCCTTTGAGGAGAAATCCATGAAACGTATTCGCTCGTTGTTTTTGGCAATTTTCTGCATCTGCCTGTGCGCTGGCAACGCGCTGGCGGCTCAGACCAGCCTGACATTTTACTTTCCCGTATCCGTGGGCGGGCCCATCACCAAGATCGTGGAGGGCATGACCCAGGAGTTCATGAAAGAAAACCCTGACATCAAAATTACGCCTGTGTATTCGGGCAATTACCGCGATACGATCACCAAGGCCCTCACCGCCCAGCGCGGGGGCGAGCCGCCGCATGTGGCTGTGCTGCTTTCTACCGACATGTTCACGCTCATTGATGAAAACGCCATCGTTTCCTACGACGAAATTGTCGGCAAGGACAACATGGCCTTTACCAAGGATTACTTTCCCGGCTTCATGCGCAACAGCCAGACCGAGGGCAAAACCTGGGGCATCCCCTTCCAGCGCTCGACCATCGTGATGTACTGGAACAAGGAGATGTTCAAGGAAGCTGGCCTCGACCCTGAAAAAGGCCCCGCCACCTGGCAGGAACTGGTCGAAATGGGCAAAAAGCTCACCAAGAAGGACGAATCCGGCAAAGTCACCCAGTGGGGCGTTGCCATTCCCAGCACCGGCTATGCCTACTGGATGCTTCAGGCCCTTGCCATTACCAACGGCGTTGAGCTGATGAACGATGCGGGCAACAAGGTCTTCTTCGACAATCCCAAGAACATCGAAGCCCTTCAGTTCCTCACCGATCTGGCATACAAGTATGAAGTGTCGCCCAAGGGCACCATTGACTGGTCCACCACGCCCCGCGATTTTTTTGAGCGCAAAACCGCCATCATGTGGACCACCACCGGCAACCTCACCAACGTGCGCACCAACGCCAAGTTCCCCTTCGGCGTAGGCATGTTGCCCGCCAACGCCCGCCTTGGCTCGCCCACCGGCGGCGGCAACTTCTACATTTTCAAAAATTCCACGCCCGAAGAACGCAAGGCTGCCGTCAAGTTTGTGCAGTGGATGACCACCGCAGAACGCGCCGCCCAGTGGGGTATTGATACCGGCTATGTGGCCGTGCGCCCCGATGCATGGAAGACCGAACGCATGGAAACCTACGTGAAGGGCTTTCCCTATGCCGCCGTGGCCCGCGATCAACTGGCCCACGCCGTGCCGGAACTCTCCACTCATGAAAACCAGCGCGTGACCAAGGCTCTGGACGACGCCATTCAGGCCGCCGTTAACGGCTCCAAAAAGCCTGACGCCGCCCTCAAGGATGCCCAGCGCGAAGCTGACCGCATTCTGCGCCGCTACCAGAAGTAAACAAGCATTGTGCTGCCAGGGGGGATTGCCCCTCTGGCAGCTTTTTCGATTCAATCAGACGCAAGAGAGCAGCCCTATGTTCAAACCGGAAACCATGCGGCAAATCAACGCATGGCTGCTTTTACTCCCCGGCTTTGCCCTGGTGGTGACGTTCACGCACTATCCTGCGGTGAGCACGTTTATCCACAGCTTTTTTATGGATGGCCGGGCGGGAGCGCCTGCCCAGTTCGTAGGGCTTGAGCAGTACCGCTATCTGCTGGATGACGAGGTCTTTCTCAAATCGCTGCGCAACAACATCATCTTTGCCTGCTGCACCATCCCCTGCTCCATGTCGCTGGCCATGCTCATGGCCTTTCTGGTCAATGCGCGGCTCAAGGGACAGGCATTTTTGCGGCTATGCTACTTTGTGCCCACGGTGCTGCCCATGATCGCCGTGGCCAACATCTGGCTGTTTTTTTACACGCCAGATTACGGCCTGCTTGAGCAGTTGCGCTTTTTTCTGGGCGCGACAACAGGCATCAACTGGCTTGGCAGCGAGCAAACCGCCCTGTTCTGCGTGATCAGCGTTGCAGTGTGGAAGGACGCGGGATTTTTTATGATTTTTTACCTCGCGGCCTTGCAGCAAATCCCGCCCAGCCTTGGGGAGGCGGCCATGCTTGAAGGGGCTTCGCGCGCCTACTATTACCGCCGCGTGGTCATTCCCCTGCTCATGCCCACTACGCTTTTTGTGCTTATCAACGCCACCATCAACGCCTTTCGCATGGTGGATCATCTGTTTGTGCTCACGCAGGGCGGCCCCAACAACGCCACCTCATTGCTGCTCTACTACATTTACGAAACAAGCTTCAAATTCTGGGATACAGGCTACGGCGCAACGCTGACCATGGTGCTGCTGGGCTTTCTTGGTTTTGCCGCCTTTGTGCAGTTTGGCATCATTGAAAAAAGGGTGCACTACAGATGAACGAACAGCGCAATATGTACGACAGCCGCGGATTTTCGCGCGTGCTGGACACCACCGCCGCCTGGATGCTTGCCATTCTGTGGGCTTTGCCGCTTTTTTACGCCATCTGGACAGCCTTTCACCCGGCGGAATTTTCCACCCGCTTCAGCCTGACAGCGCCGCTGACTCTTGAAAACTTTGCCAACGCCTGGAAGGCCGCGCCCTTTGCCCGCTATTTCGTCAACACAATCATGCTGGTTACGCTGACCACGGGCATGCAGCTTGTGCTCTGCACTCTGGCGGCCTACGCATTTGCCCGCTACGACTTTAAGGGCAAGGGCATCGCCTTTGCGCTTATTCTCATGCAGCTCATGATCATGCCCGATGTGCTGGTGGTGGAGAACTACTCCACCATGTCCAAGATCGGCGTGCTGGATTCCACCCTTGCCATCAGCCTGCCCTACATGGCTTCGGCCTTTGGTATTTTTTTGCTGCGCCAGACCTTCAAGAGCGTGCCGAAAGAGCTGGAGGAAGCCGCCGCCGTGGAGGGGGCCAACACCCTGCAAGTGCTCTGGCATGTGTACGTGCCGCTGGCCAAGCCCACCTACGCGGCCTATGCGCTGGTTTCCATCAGCACGCACTGGAACAACTTTCTCTGGCCGCTCATTGTGACCAATTCCGTCAATTCCCGCCCGCTGACCGTTGGCTTGCAGATATTCTCGGCTACGGAACAGGGCGTGGACTGGACAATCATTACCGCTGCCACGCTTATGACCTCCGGCCCGCTGCTGGTGGCCTTTTTGCTGTTCCAGAGGCAGTTTGTGCAGTCGTTCATGCGGGCGGGCATCAAGTAGGCCGCACACAGCCAGCACGCGCAAAACATACTACCCAAGCCCCAGCGGTTGCCGACTCGTAGCCGTTGGGGCGTTACGTTTGTAGGTGCTGACCTCCACAAGGGTGTGCCCTTAATGACATCAGGCGAACTGCCTGCCTTAATCAGCAATGGCAGACGTTTCAACGCGGCAACGCGGGCCTTTCGTGATAACGTGTTTGGGACACAGCCGCGAGCCTGCCGCAGAAAACCCCTTGTGGTGTGCGGGCCTTGGAGCATATGCTGAAAAAGACCAAAAGTCTGGCTGCTGTGCGGCCAGGCAGCTCGTTCAAACAGAGTAACCCACTGGAGGGTTCCATGACCTTTTCTGCTAACTCAGTGAAAATTCTTTTGGCTGCCGGGCTGGTGCTGGTTGGTACTGCGGTTGCGGCTCAGGAGAGTGCGGGTACGGGGCAGGAGATGTACAACAAGTTGTGTTCTGGCTGTCATTCGGCCAGCCCTGCGGCAATGAAGGGCAAACCTGTAGATGCATTGGTGGCAGGCATGGAAAGGGTCAAAAACCTGAGCAATGCCACAGGTGCCGCAGCCCGAATGCAACAGACGGTGCAGGGCCTGACCCCCGCGCAGATGAAGGATATTGCGACGTATCTTAACCAAATGAAATAACTGTAATCGCGGCAAAGTATCAGGCTGATATTCATACAGCCCCGGCATTGCGACCGGGGCTGCTCTGTGTAACGGCAAAATTGCGCTTGCAATGTGCTGAATAACAGGGCATATAGCTGCCTGTGCTACGCTGTTTCGGGCAGTTAGCTCAGTTGGTTGAGCACCGCCCTTACAAGGCGGGGGCCACAGGTTCAAGTCCTGTACTGCCCACCAAAT
>NZ_DASQOG010000174.1:0-2905 GCF_035644575.1 Desulfovibrio sp.
ACCGCCCACGCCGGTAAAGAATATACGCATCCGCTTCTGCATTTCTTGTGTCTTCATAATATCTCCCTACCGCTTCCGCGCCTTGAAGGCCGTGGGCGCAACCTGCAAACAGACCATGCAGCCCGTGCAGAGCGTGGCGTCTACAGCAAGATTGTCGCCCTCGCGGTAAAAGGCGGGGCAGGCCAGCTGCTCAAGGCAGCGCATGGCTTCCGGTCCCTGCTGGGCCACTTCGGCCACCTGGGGCTGAGCCTTTTTGAGCTGACGGCGGGCATACAGCACGCAGGGCTCTTCGGTAATCAGCACTCGCACGCCGCTCTGGGCCTTCATTTCTTCCAGCGCCTTGGTGACGGCCTTGACGTTGAAAGAGCGCACCTTGGCGCACTGGGTAACGCCCATGGCGCGCACAATGGCTTCGATATCCATGTGCTGGCTCATGGAGCCGAGCATGTCCTGCACCATGCCGGGGTTGGGCTGATGGCCGGTCATGGCCGTGGTGCCGTTGTCCAGAATGACCAGAATAATGTCATGCTGGTTGAAAACCGCGTTGGCAAGGCCCGTCATGCCGGAGTGGAAGAACGTGGAGTCGCCGATAAAGGCCACCACGGGTTTTTCCGATGCGCGGGCAAAGCCGCTGCCTGCGGATATGGAGGAACCCATGCACACCAGAAAATCCGCAGCGCGCAGGGGCGGCAGCAGACCGAGGGTGTAACAGCCGATGTCGCTGGAATAGAAGGCATCGTCGCCAAAAACCTGCCGTGCGGCATAGTAGACGGCGCGGTGCGAGCAACCGGCGCAGAGGTTCGGCGGGCGGCCCGGCAGATCCATGTCAACGCTGCGCACGGGCTTTGCCGGACAGGGCGTGTCGAGCCAGGAGGAAAGGCGGCGCATGACAAGGGTGGTGGAGTATTCACCCTGACCGGTGAGGCCGGAATCCTTGCCTTCAATGCGCACGTGGATGTCCTGCTTCTGCACCAGGGCGCGGATGTCCTGCTCCAGCAGGTCAACGCCTTCTTCAAGCACCAGCACACGGTCGCAGCCGCGCAGAAATTCGGTGATCATGGCGGTGGGCAGGGGCCAGGTCATGCCAAGCTCAAGCACGCGTACACGGTCTCCCCAGCCGCCAGCCGAAAGGGCATCGGCCAGATAATTGCGGGCCACGCCGCTGGTGATGATGCCGAGGCGCGTGGGCGTCTGGGGTTCATGCACCGTATTGAAGCGGCTGGATTCCGCAAACTGGCGGGCCTTTTCAATGATGCCGTCGAGCAGCAGATGGCGCTTGCGGGCCACAGCGGGAACCGGCACAAACCGGCTCGGGTCGCGCTTGAACTCAACCTTGGGCTGGGTGGCGGGCAGGTCGTCAAAATCCACTGCGCCGCGCATGTGGCTGACGCGCGTGGTGGTGCGCAGCATCACGGGCTGTTGCAACTCGCGGGCAAGACGAAAGGCCTCGCGGGTCATGTCCTTGGCTTCCTGCGCGGAGGCAGGCTCAAAACAGGGCAGCAGGGCAAAGCGCGCATAGGTGCGGTTGTCCTGTTCGTTCTGGCTCGAGTGGCAGCCGGGGTCGTCTGCCGTCAGCAAGACCATGCCGCCAGGCAGGCCAGTGTAAACGGAGGTGAACAGCGGGTCTGCGGCCACGTTGACGCCCACGTGCTTCATGGTCACGAGGCTCATGGCGCCGCCAAGGGCGGCACCGGCGGCCACTTCCATGGCTACCTTTTCATTGACGGAATATTCCAGCCGGTAGCGGCCTTCGCCGCCTAGGCGGTGGAACGTGTCCGGCACTTCCGAAGACGGAGTGCCAGGGTAACAACTGACCATATGCACACCCGCTTCAAGCGCGCCGCGCACAATGGCTTCGTTTCCCAACAGCAGGTGCCGCTCGCCGCGAGCGCCCTGCAACAGCGGATGATTGCTCATGTTCCCTCCAGGCTCAGGCATATCGCCTGAACCGCAACTGGATGCAAAATGGCGCGGCCCATGCGGCCCCGCCTACAATGACGCAAGCCCGCGCTGTTTGCACATGCGCGGGCTTGCGAAGAGATGTTTACTGGGCTTTGCCGGAAGATTTTTCCCCAGCGCCGTCTGGCGCTGCCGGGGTCGCAGTCTGGGCGGCTTCTTCTTCAACAATTTTAGGGGCCAGCGTGGTTGCGCGGGCGCGGAAATATTCGCTGTTGAGGCCCTGCGCCTCGCGCGAGAGGGCAAGATAGATGCGGGCGGCCTGTTCTGTCTGCCCGGCGGCAACGGCGGCTTCGGCCATCATCTGCTTGAGCTGGGGAGCGGTAACTTCACCCGGCAGCGCGGCTTGCAGCTTTTGCAGCAGGGCAAGAGCATCGGCGTATTTTCCGGCCTTGAGCATGGCTCCGGCCTCGTTCATGCCGGCAATCAGCGCAAGGGGGCCTTCGCTTTCCTTGGCGGCCTTGGCAAAGGCATCTGCGGCAGTGGCGTTGTCGCCGTTGCTCATGGCGCTTTGGCCCAGGGCCAGATAGGCGGAAAACTTCACGTCAGAGGGAGCTTTTTCCGCCAGGGCGGCAAGTTCCTTGACCTGCGCGGGGCCGCTGGTTTGCAGCACAATGCGCGCAAGCGACTGCCGCGCCTCATCGTTTTTGGACGTGCTGTACCAGCGCCAGATGCCCGAACCAGCCAGAACCAGCACAAACAGCACCACAATGCTGGCTATGGTGCCAGCGTGGCGCAGCATAAACTGGAGCATGGGGGCGCTTTCGGAGCTGACTTCTGCCTGAAGGTCGCGCAACAGGGGGGAATCCTCTGCGCCTTGATTCTTTTGCGGATTCATGTATCAAAACTCCTTAGGGAGGCGGAACCGCCGTAGTTTTTCCGCGCGTTTGCCCTGCGCGTTCCATGATCGGCGGAGCTGGACGGAAGCTTTTTTCTTAGGCCAGAATCA
>NZ_DASQOG010000175.1:0-2414 GCF_035644575.1 Desulfovibrio sp.
GCCTGACAGATTTGGATTCCCATACGGTTGTTTGAACAGTCGGTCAACTTTTTTACGAGAATGAAGTCGTATAGCGTTGTTTGACAAGTTTGCAAAGGGCACGAGCCAAAAAACTTTGGTATCACAGTCTGACATTCTCGCAAAAAGCTTGCCTACTGTCGTTGCCCCCATACCGGGTCAATGCGATCTGCATCATTGCAATTCAAATTGTTTTAAACAGTTAAGCATCATACGCGGTATTGTGAAGACGCAGTGCCCACAATGTTCCCTGCCTTCTGACGGGAAGGAACACATAAAAAAATTCTGCGGCTGCCATGAAAAAAAATATTCCGTATTCTGCCAACGGATAGCAAAACTCAACCAGAGAGGAGACGTGAAAAGGACGGCCCATTGCCAGGCAGACGTGCCGGGATCAGGCGCTTGTGAGGATGTGGCGGCGCAGCACGCGCCGCCACAAAAAAATTACCGCTGCCAATAGCTGCCGTCAACGGCAGATACCAGCGGATATGCCCGAACGGGCAGATTTTGTTAGCTTGCCTGAGGCTTTTTTGCCGCGGTCTGCTTCCAAAAGAAAAAATGCCCCAGAGCCATACCGCCATGCCCTACGGCATAGGCCATCAAAAGCCATACAAAAATGCTGTGCAGGCTTGCCGCGGTGTGCGACACATCGCCCATCTGCCATGAGCGGAACCACCACAGGCCCGTGAGCAAGGCCATGCTCAAGGCGCCCATGCCGAGCCCCTGCACAACACAGGCAAGCCCCTTGGGGCGCGGTGCGATAATCAGCTTGCCGCTGCGTATGGCCGCAACGTCCTTGCCAAGTTGATCCATGTCGCCCCACAGATAGGGAAAGTAGTGGCGCGGCCCCCGCATGCCAATCCCGCAGGCCACAAGCCCAAATCCCAGCACGCACAGCACAAGGCCCAGAATCATGTGCACAGTGCCAAGGCCAAACAGTTGCGTCAGCACCTGCACCAGTATCAGGCAGACCACCAGCGCGTGCAAAAAGCGCAGCACCGGGGGTTGAAAAAATCCAAGAAACTTCCACAGCAAAACCAACTGGGTTTTCAGCATTTTACCCAAGCCCATAGCGTCGCTCCCTGTTTTGCAAATATTCAAGAACGGCGGCGCAACGGCGCGCCTGTGGCTTCAATCCCTGCAAAAAACAAGCGCCGCCCAAAGGGACGGCGCAGCATATCTAATGGTGGCACGAGCATGAAAGCATGTGCGCCATCTTTTCCTTCTTGGTGCGCAGATAATTTTCATTCTCCGGGCAGGCTTCCATTTCAATGGGTACCCGCTCCACGATCTCGATGCCGTAACCGGAAAGCCCCACAATCTTTTTGGGGTTATTGGTCAGCAGACGGATCTTGTGGATGCCCAGATCAACCAGCATCTGCGCGCCAGTGCCGTAGTCGCGCAAATCCGGGGGAAAGCCCAGCTTGCGGTTGGCTTCGACCGTGTCGTAGCCTTCATCCTGCAAGGCGTAGGCCTTGATCTTGTTGGCAAGGCCGATGCCGCGCCCTTCCTGACGCATGTAGAGCAGCGCGCCGCGTCCTTCTTTTTCAATCTGGCGCAGAGCAGCGCCCAGCTGGCCGCCGCAGTCGCAGCGCAGCGACCCCAGGGCGTCGCCCGTGAGGCATTCGCTGTGGATACGGGTCAGCACCGGTTCCGACGTGGAAAGGTCGCCCTTCACAAGGGCCAGATGCGTGCCGGGTTCATTTTCGCTTTCATAGGCAATAACCGAAAATTCGCCAAACCGCGTGGGCAGATGAGCCTGCGCCACACGGCGCACCGAAACCTGACCCCGGTCAAGGCGGTAACGGATGAGATCCTTGACCGCGGCAATCTTGAGGCCATGTTCTTCGGCAAAAATTTCGAGGTCGGGCATACGTGCCATGGTGCCGTCGTCGCGCATGATTTCGCAGATGACAGACGCAGGCTTGAGCCCGGCCAGACGGGAAAGGTCAACGCCGCCTTCGGTCTGCCCGGCGCGTGAAAGCACGCCGCCAGCCTTGGCCCGCAGGGGGAAGATATGGCCGGGGGTGACGATGTCGTCAGGCCGCACATTGTCTGCCACGGCAGCCAGAATGGTCGTGGCGCGGTCGGCGGCGGAAATGCCCGTGGTCACGCCCTCGCGGGCTTCAATGGAAATGGTGAAGTTGGTGCCAAAGCGCGAACCGTTGCGCTGGGTCATCAGGGGCAATTGCAAACGGTCAATGATTTCGGGAGCCATAGGCAGGCAGATGAGCCCCCTGCCGAACTTGGCCATAAAATTGATGGCTTCCGGAGTCACATGCTCGGCTGCCATGGTGAGGTCGCCTTCGTTTTCGCGGCCTTCGTCATCTACCAGAATAATCATTTTGCCCTGCCGGATGTCGGCAATGGCCTCTTCAATGCTGCACAATGGCATG
>NZ_DASQOG010000176.1:0-6872 GCF_035644575.1 Desulfovibrio sp.
CTCGGCGATCAGTTGAGTCTCCCGTATCCCGGAAGCCCGTTTACGGGCCGCAAGTAACAGAAATGCAAATGTCAGATCGTACAATGCGCCTGCTAGGGCGCAGCTGGTAAGAGAGCCTTACAGGCGCATATGAAAAACCCCTGGCTATGCCGGGAGATATTTATTTCACCTTCTTTTTGCCGCAGCCACAAGGCCACGCGCAGGTATTGCTGTTAATTATTTTAATGTCAGTGTTAACAAATGCAGACATATGTGAACGTGACGTGACGGAATCAATATCCAGATAATGATAAAATGTCAGTTATTTCAAGTGATAATCATAAAATTAAATATCTTGATATATTGGAATGTATATTGCATCTGCCTCACTTTTGATGTTTTTAGCAAGATCGCAGTGGACAGCCTGAATTGAAATGATCTGTTTTGCAGTGAGGAGGCTAGTTTATGTCGGTACGCAGCATCAGAATGGCAATGATGCTTCTTGTGGGCGGGGTGGTTTTTGCGGTGCAGTCAGCCCTGATTGTCGTTGTCGCCCGCTACAGTTATGAGGCCAGCCTGACGTCAAGCGTTGATCAGATGCGCCTCCTGGCTGGCACCATTGCCAAGTCGCTGGGCGACTTTGGCGAGCAGCAGCAGATGGTGCTGCACGGAGCCGTACTGCAACCTGCCCTCAAGGAATATTTGCGCAACCGGCACGATAATGGCGAGGCCGCAGGTTTTCTCTCGGCCATGTCGCGCTCGGCAGACGAAGTAAACTCCTTCTTTCTGTTTGATACGGAAGGAACTCAGCTGATCAACCGCGTTCACGGCAAGGAAGGCAGCCTCAAAAATTTCGCGCACCGCGAGTACATTCGCGAGACCTTCAAGGGCAAGCCCGGTCTGAGCGACACCCCGTCAAAGAGCGCGATCACAGGCAAGGCCATTGTGGGCGTTGCCGATGCCATAGTGGACGACAGCGGCAAGGTCATTGGCGGCGTGGGCATGGCCTATGCCATTGACGGCCTGATGGAAAACTACATTAACGATATCCACCTGGGCAAAACGGGCTATCCGTTTATTGTCGCGCCCACGGGAGTTATGGTCGGGCACCCCGACAACGAGCGCGTGCTCAAGGATGTTTCCAAGGAAGAAGGCATTGCCCGTATCCTTGCCACGCCTTCTGGCATCGAATCCTTCACCCGCGACGGCGTGGAAAAAATGCTGGCATGGGCGCCGGTTCCGGGCTGGAACTGGAAGGTCGTCATCACCATGGATCGCTCGGAGATCGAAGCCTCGGCCAACAGTCAGCGCAACCTCATGGTTGGCGCAGGCTTTGCCGCAATTCTGCTGCTAGTGGGCATTACCCTGCTGGCCCTTGAAAAGATCATCGTCAAACCCCTGCAAGAGCTGGAATCCTATGCCAGGTCAGTGGCGGACGGCGAGCTTGACCGCAGCCTGACGCTGGTGCGGCGTAATGAAATTGGTCATCTGGCAGACAGCCTGCGCAGCATGGTGGGCAGCCTTAAAGACAAGATCGCCGAGGCTGACGGAAAAAGCCGTCTGGCGCAGGAAGAATCAGAGCGAGCCGCCTGCGCAACACAAGAAGCCGAAGCCGCCCGCATGGCCGCCGAACAGGCCAAGGCCGATGGCATGCTGCATGCCGCCACCGAGCTTGAAGGCGTCGTGGAGGCCGTGACCACGGCTTCGGAAGAACTCTCGGCCCAGGTGGAGCAGGCCAGCCGCGGCGCTGAAAGCCAGACTGCGCGCGTGGGCGAAACAGCCACCGCCATGGAAGAAATGAACGCCACCGTGCTTGAAGTGGCGCGCAACGCCGGGCAGGCGGCGGAATCCGCCAAAGCTGCCAAGAGCAAGGCTGAAAGCGGCGCAGATGTGGTTGCCAGTGTGGTCAAGGACATCAGTCGCATCCAGACCAGCGCCGTGGAACTGAAATCGGAGATGACCACGCTCGGCAAGCAGGCCGAGAGTACGGGGCAGATTTTGGGTGTTATTTCGGACATTGCAGACCAGACCAACCTGCTGGCGCTCAATGCGGCCATTGAAGCGGCGCGCGCTGGCGAAGCCGGGCGAGGGTTTGCCGTGGTTGCCGATGAAGTGCGCAAACTGGCGGAAAAGACCATGACCGCTACCAAGGAAGTGGGCGACGCCATCCGCGATATCCAGAACGGCACCCGCAAAAACGTGGGCAACGTGGAGCAGGTTGTAAATATGATTGATACGGCCACCACGCTTGCGGGCACCTCGGGCGAGGCCCTGCATGAAATTGTGAATCTGGTGGACGCCACGGCCCAGCAGGTGCAATCCATCGCCACTGCTGCGGAAGAACAGTCCTCCACCAGCGAGGAGATCAACCGCTCCATTGAAGACGTGAACCGTATCTCGCTCGAGACCAGTTCCGCCATGCAGCATTCTGCCGGGGCGGTTTCCGACATGGCCCAGCAGGCGCAGGTACTGCGCGGGCTTATCAGCAGTTTGAAATCCGGCCATTAGCCGTCTGTCTGTACATACCAATGTGGGGGGCCTTGCCGTATGGCAGGGCCCCCTTTTCATCTGTTTTTTCAAATCGGCACAGGGCTGCTCACAGAGGCTTGCAAAAGAACAGAGCATCAGTAGTGTGGAAAAAACACCAGCAAACCCGGAGGCTCCATGCGGCAGACCATAATCAGTGCTCTTTTGTTCATGCTGCTGGCGGTAACTGCCAGCGCGGCAGACTACAAGGATGTGGCCTCCGGAGTGCGCTATACGCACATCGGCGACTACAGCGTTGAACGGCTGAATAAAATTCTTACGTCGGAAGTGGCGGCGTTCAGCAATTTCAAGATGCAGTACCCAGAAGCCGCCAATGGCGTGAGCCTTTATAAGGTGCAGTACTCTACCGTGATTCCGGAGCAGGGCAATCGGCCCACCATGGCTTCCGGCCTAGTGGCAGTGCCGCAAATTGCCAAAAAGAAGTTGCCCGTGGTTTCGTACCAGCACGGCACGGTATTTACCCGCACGGCGGTGCCTTCCCGCCCTGAGGAATCGGACGAAACACGCATTGTGACCGCGCGGCTGGCGGGGAACGGCTATGTGGTGATAGGCGCAGACTACATCGGCAAGGGAGATTCCACCGAGCCGGACAGCTATATGGTGCGCGAGGCTACAGTGCAGGCCTGCATGGATATGCTCTTTGCCGCCCGCGCGGTGCTGGCGGATCTGGGTATTGAAGAGGATGGCCTCTATCTCAGTGGCTGGTCGCAGGGCAGCTGGAGTACCCAGCAATTCCGCCATCGGCTCGAATCCCTGAACATGCCCGTCAAGGCGGCGGCAACGGCGGCTACGCCAGCCGATCTTTATTTGCTGCTGACCCGCTGGATAAACAACCCCTCATCGCTTGACGCCACGTGGCTTGCGGGCAGCGTCATCCTGTTTACCTACTCCTACGCCTATTATTACGACATGCCCGGCCTGCCGCAGACCATCATCAAGCCTGAGTATCAGGCTGTGTGCCGTGATTTTTACGAGAACAAGATCGGCTGGGAGCAACTGCAACCGCAGATACCCGCCAAGGTCGCCGACCTGGTGCAAGAGGAAGTCATGGCCCAATCCTCGGCGGGTATGGACACATTTTTTCGCAGATTGCGCGATAACCAGGCCTTCATGTGGCGCTCGGCAACGCCTTGCCGCTACTATTACGGCAAGGTGGATGAGGTCATGCCGCCCTACGTGTCCACTCTTGCCGTGGGCTACACCATCACCGCAGGGGGAGCCAGGGCTGAGGCCGTCTATGCCGGCGACACCGCCGACCACCGGGGTGCATTTTTGTATGGGGTGGGGGATCAGAAGGATTTTTTTGACAGCAAACGCTAAACAGTTTTTTCCCCCGCTGGCTGTTTAAGACAGCCTTGCCGGGAACAGATGACTGCTTCTTTTCGTGCTGCGGCCAGGAGGTTGGAAACCAGCCCCCTGACCGCAGTTTTTGTTATAACCATGTGTTGTAGCGGCGCATAAAGGCCCCCTTTACCAGCGTGGCCAGGGTCAGATAACCCACAAGCACCGCAGCCAGCCAGGGGAAGTAGCTGGCGGGCAACGCGCCCATGTCCAGCCCCTGACCCAGAGCGGTGAAGGGAATGGCTGTGCCCACAGCAACGCCAAGGCCCGTGAGCAGGGTTACCTGCCATGCGGCGCGGCTGTGCAGCAGGGGAATGCCCGGGGTGCGCAGCATGTGGATGACCATGGTCTGCGTCCACAGCGATTCCACAAACCAGCCCGCCTGAAACAAGGCGGCAAAGCTCGCCTGATCGGCGCTGCTCATGGCTTGCCAGCCGCCTGCGGGCATGGGCACCACGGCAGGGCAGATCACCCAGAACAGCAGGGCGTAGGTTGTGAGGTCAAAGACCGAGCTGGTAGGCCCGAGCCAGAACATGAACCGCCGGATGCTGTCCGTATCCCAGTTGCGCGGCTTGCGTAAAAAGTCCTCATCCACATTGTCCCAGGGCATGGCCGTGCACGAGACATCGTAGAGCAGGTTGAGCACCAGAATCTGTAGGGGCGTCATGGGCAAGAACGGCAGAAACACACTGGCCGCCAACACGGAGAACATGTTGCCGAAGTTGGAACTGACCGTAATCTTGATGTATTTGATTATATTTGCATAGGTGCGACGGCCTTCCATCACGCCGGCTTCAAGCACGGTGAGGTCTTTTTCGAGCAGGATGACGCCTGCGGATTCCCGGGCCACGTCCACGGCGGAATCAACGGAAATGCCCACATCGGCGTTCTTCATGGCCGGAGCATCGTTGATGCCGTCGCCCATAAAGCCCACCACATGGCCGTTGCCGCGCAGGCAGGTCACTATGCGGGCTTTTTGGCGCGGGCTGAGCTTGGCGAAAATGTCGGCTTCCTCAACGGCAGTTTTCAGGGCCGCATCGTCCATCTCTTCAATTTCTGCGCCAAGCAGAATATTTTTCCCCGGCAGCCCCACCTGACGGCACACGCTGCGGGTAACGGCGTCGTTGTCGCCTGTCAGCACCTTTACGCGCACGCCGTGCTCGTTGAGCGCAGCCAAGGCCTTTGATGCGGAATCCTTGGGCGGATCAAGAAAGGCCAGATAGCCCAGCAGCACCATATCTTTTTCGTCCGCCACAGAGAAAACGCCGCCCGTCGCGGACATGGTTTTGTGCGCCACGCCCACCACACGCATTCCGTCGTTGTTGTAGCGGCGCACGCGCTCCAGTATTTCGGCCTGGAGTTCGGGCGTGAGCGGTTCGACCTGCCCGTGATATTCGGCAAAGGCGCATACGGTGAGCATTTCTTCCAGCGCGCCCTTGGTGATGATCTGGGTTTTGCCCGTGGTGTCTGCCACCACCACGCTCATGCGGCGGCGGCTGAAATCAAAGGGCATTTCGTCCACAAGGCTGTATTCCTTGCGCAGGGGCTGCATGCTCAGTTCATCGGCGTGGTTGACGATGGCGGCGTCCAGCAGGTTTTTGAGGCCGGTCTGGAACCAGCTGTTCAAAAAGGCGTGACGCAGCACCCGGGCGTCTTCCGTGCCGTGGATGTCGAGCGAATACTCAAGCACAATCCTGTCCTGCGTGAGGGTGCCCGTCTTGTCGGTACACAGCACGTCCATGGCCCCAAGGTTCTGGATGGCGTTGAGGCGGCGGGCAATAACCTTTTTGCGGGCCATGAACACGGCCCCGCGCACAAGATTGGCGGATACCACGGTGGGCAGCATCTCTGGCGTAAGGCCCACGGCAACGGAAAGGGCAAACAAGGAGGCTTCCACCCAGTCGCCCTTTGTGAAGCCGTTGATAAAAAGCACCACCGGGGCCATGCAGATCATGAACCGCAAAAGCAGCCAGGAAACGGAATTCACGCCCTTGTCAAAGCTGGTGGGCGTGGTGGTGGCAGCAATCTGGCGCGCCAGAGAGCCGAAAAGAGACGCTCCACCCACAGCCAGCACGAGGCCGTAGGCCGCGCCGCTGACAACGTTGCTGCCCATGAAGGCCAGATTGTCGCAATCAAGGGGCGAGGCGGCGGCAGTGTCGGCGGGCAGGGCATGGGGGAACTTTTCCACCGGTTCGCTCTCGCCAGTGAGGGAAGACTGGCTGACAAAAAGATCCTTGGCCCGCAGAATCCGCATGTCGGCGGGGATCATGTCGCCTGCGGCCAGGCGCACCACATCGCCCACCACCAGCGAATTGATGGGCAGTTCCTTGCCCTCGCCCTCGCGCACCACTTCTATGGTGGTTTTGACCAGCGATTCAAGCCGGGCCACAGCATTGCCGGAGCGGGCCTCCTGCACGAAATGCAGCACGCCGCTGATGCAGACCATGACCATCACGATAATAACGGCGGTGAGGTCTTTTTCTCCGGCAGCAACAAGCAGATAGTCGGTAAAGAAAGAAATGCAGGCCAGCAGCAAAAGCACAACGCTGAATGGATTGATAAACGAGGTGAACAGGCGTTTGGGCAGGCTGTCCCTGCCCTTGGCGGCAAGGATATTGGCCCCGTACTGATGGCGCATCTCATGCACCTGATGGCGGGAAAGGCCATCGGGCGAGGAGTTGAACGTCTGCAGGGCTTCGTCCGGCTCAACGCGGGCGGCATCAAGCAGGCGGCTTGCAGCCTGGCGAACCAGTTCAGTACTGACGGAATGAGTGGCTGCGTGGCCTTTGCGGCCAAAAATACGGGCAAACGGCACAACAAGGCCGTGCGGCAGAAAAGAGCGCAGAACCATAAAATCCTCCTGGGAGCACGCGCAACGCGTTACCCGCAGGAAGATTTTCAGCTACGGGAACGGAATGGCGTGGAAAGAGTGGTGCGACGTAAACTGTCAGGTTCCGAAGGGGAACTGTGGCAACTGTCGGACGACATGTAGGATGCTCCTTCCA
>NZ_DASQOG010000177.1:0-3567 GCF_035644575.1 Desulfovibrio sp.
GGAGAAGAAGGGATTTGAACCCTCGACCCCCGCCTTGCGAAGGCGATGCTCTCCCAGCTGAGCTACTTCCCCACAATGGAAAGCTTAACGCAGGAAATGAGCAATAGGCAAAACCGCACGACTTGTCAAGCCTTTCTCCTGATCAGTTGCGCATCCAGCCTCCGCCACCTGTCAGGCAAAAGTTTCGATAATCTGCTGAATACGTTGTTCATAGCCGTGCTGCTCGCGCAGGTGCCCACGCCATGCCCGGCGCAGATCATACGCGGCTTGCGGATGTGCCTGAAACCATGCGCATCTGGCCATAAAGTCGCTCGGCCCGCGCAATGTCATGGGTTCGGTCAATTCCGCAGGGAAGATTTCCAATCCAGATGTGGCATCACTGAGCAGCAACCCGCCGCTGGCCCAGACGTCAAAATGGCGCTGGCTCAGGCTCTGCGGCAACAGCAGGCTGGTTACGTTCAGCACGGCTTCGGCCCGCGCATACGCTTCGGGCAGTGCCGTGTAGTAATCCACTGGCGGCAGTATTTCCATGCCAGGCAACAGGGGCTTCCAGCCATCGTCACCGATGATGCGCAGCCCGCCCTTGCCAGCCCCTGCGGCAAAAAGCCAGCGCCGCCTGTTGGCCTGCGCGCAGCGCTCGGCCCCAAGGCCCGGACGGCGCGCATCATAGCCAGGCCACAGCGAGCCTCCCAGTTTGTCATGCCACCAGAAAAAATGCGGCGCATCCTTCGGGCCGGTGCTTGCCTCAAGCAGCCTCGCGGCCTCAGCCTCCAAAGCCTGCGGCACACTGGCCGCAGCAAAAAAACGCTCTTTTTCAGGAAAGGCGGAACGCCCCACAAACAGGGGCGGCCCTATACTAATGGATGATGGAGCAAAATCCGGCAGATCGCGCCACATGTGCGGCGCAACAGCCAGGGGCAGATGAAAAACCCGGCCCGCGCCATATGCTTTAAGGTCATCGACAAAGCCGGCATCTGTCACAAAAATATGGGCATCCCGCCACCAGGGCAGCCGCAGGCCAGACAAAACATGCCAGGGATTATCCACAAACCACAGGACAACGGGAATCCCAAGGGCCCGGCAAAGCTCAAAAACGCGTCCGTCAGCATCCAGCCCGCGCAGGTTTACTGAAAGCAGAAATGCTGGCTTCCCCCCTTGCAGGAGGTCGCGCCAGCGGGGCAAAAAATCATCCTCACGGCCTGCCTGCGCTCCGCCCATGCCAGACACGGGCTGCGGCAGAGCGTCCACCACCGGCCCGAAACCGCATTCGGCAAGAGCCGTGCGCAATTCCTGATGCAGCAACTGCCCATCATCGCCGGGCAGCAGAACTGGCCCCCGAACACCCTCGGCAGTCTTGGGCGCACTCGCCCGCGCAGCGGATACAGGAAGCGCGAGGGCCGCATCCACCCGGCCCAGCAACGGCCCCCAAAAATCAGGATCAAGCCGTAAGCCGGGCGAGTAAATGCAGCGACGGCACTGCCCTGCCAAAGCCACAGCCTGCTCTGCGGTGACCGCGCGCCAATGGGCGGGCAACGGTTCGCGCGGCAAAATTTCTGCCTCCAGCCTCCATGCCTCCAGGGCACGGGCCACTAGCGGAGATTCCAGCCAGTATACGGCGGGAGCATCGGCAAGTAAGGGCAAAACCTGCGGCAGGTTTGCTCCTGATTTTGGCCCCAGCCCGAGCAGCAGCACCGCATCGCCTTCTCCCCGGCAGGTCCAGGCTTCCGGGCCATCGGGCAGGCTCACGGCCCGACCCGTAAAGTCAGGCAAACGAACCCGCTGGGGGCGTTTGTCTTGGTCGGCCATATTTTTCTCCGCCAATGCAGACTCCTTGCGGAACTGTCCTATCAAACAAAAAGCCCCGCTGCGGCAAGCAAGCGGGGCAGAATAATCCAAAACTCCGCGCCGGTTACGGTAGTCGGAGGCTCTCCCCTGTGGCTGGCAATACTTTGCGCAGATAATGACGCGCCATCGCCAGAACTGCAAGACCTGCACAAGGGAATGCATGAACCATCCACGCGAGCAGGCAATTTTTCTGCCGCGTGAATGCAAAAAACATAATCCTACTTGATCACGCCGCAGGCGATACGCGCTCCGCCGCCGCCAAGAGGAGCCGGCTGGTCGGAATAGTTGTCGCCGCCAGCATGGATCATGAGCGAGCGGCCCTTGATGTCGGCTGTGGTCAGATCAGCCACATGCAACTTGGCCTTCACATTTTGCTGCGCATCGGCGGTGATAAGCGGCAGGTCGCCCTTGTGACCATGCTTGCCAGGGCCTTCATGCTTGCCAGCGTGGGTGGGATCATAATGCCCTCCGGCGGAAAGACCGGCCACATTGGCGCCATCCTTGGCAGCGGGTGCGCACGAAGGATTTTCATGCACGTGCATGCCGTGGTCGCCCTGGGGTATGCCAGCGATATCGACCATGATATCCATGCCACCCTTGCCGTCATCTTCAAAAGCAACAAAGCCGATGGCCTCTCCAACGCCCTCGTTGCTGATCTTGTTCACAGGCACTTTAACGCTTTCCGCCAGTACCGTCTGCGCCCCAAAGCCGAGCGCGCAACCCGCAAGACAAGCGGCCAAAAGAATCCGTTTCATAGCCTCTCCTTACTGGTGATAGAGTGCGAGATCAAAGGTTCTGGAAACTTATTGAAAAAATATCCTGATAAATCCCAGAGGTCAACCAGTTCTACAATTTTGCGCGGCTCGTCACGAAGGGCTGCATTGCGCACTTGGCGAGCGCGATAAAAAAGGGTATGGTCACCTGTTGGAATTTACCATGAAAGAATACCGTGATCATTATTTCCTGAAGGCCAAGCGCGAGAATTATCCCGCACGCTCGGTCTACAAGCTCAAGGAGCTGGACTCCAAGTTCCGCCTGCTGCGCCCCGGCCAGCGGGTTCTCGACCTTGGCGCTGCCCCTGGATCGTGGTCCATGGGCGCGGCGGAAAAGGTCGGTACGCGTGGACTTGTGCTCGCCTGCGACATTCAGAGCACCGAAACGGTGTTTCCGTCGCAGGTCACATTCATGCAGGAAGACGTGTTCAACCGCTCTGCCGAGTTTGAAGCAAAACTCAAGGAGCTGGGGCCTTTTGACGTTGTCATCAGCGACATGGCCCCGCGCACAACGGGCACGCGCTTTACGGATCAGGCCCGTTCGCTTGAGCTTACGGTTGAGGCATTGGCTGTAGCCTGCCTGCACCTTAAAAAGGGCGGCAGTTTTGTGGTCAAAATCTTTATGGGGCCAGATATTCAGGAGCTGCTCGCGCCCATGCGCAAGGCTTTTGATGCGGTCAAATCGTTCAAGCCCAAAAGCTCGCGGGCCGAAAGCAAGGAAACATTTTTTGTCGGCCTTGGTTTTCGCGGCCAGGCGGGCGCTGCCCCAACGGCGCACGTGCCGGGCGAAGCCGCCGGAGAAACTTCGCACGAAGTTGCCGACGACGCGCCGCCGGGTATATAAACATACTCTACACAAGGTTTCGGAGGTTTTATGTCAGGTCACAGTAAATGGGCCAATATCCAGCACCGTAAGGGTCGCCAGGACGCCAAGCGCGGCAAGATTTTC
>NZ_DASQOG010000178.1:0-10573 GCF_035644575.1 Desulfovibrio sp.
CTTGCAAGTCCCGGTCTGCGGGGATATGACAGTGAACCCGGCAGAAACGCCGGAAAGGCCCGCAACGGGCGAACAAGCGCAGGAAAGGATCATGCAGCGACAATCGGTTGACAGAAAGGAATTGGCGCGTCTGGCGGCGGCCTCGGGCGCGGAAGTGCCGCAATCGGCCCTGGAGCCGCTGGCGGAATATCTTGAAATGCTCTGCCAGTGGAACAAGGCCATGAACCTGGTCGGCCCGCACACCTGGCAGGATATGCTTACCCGGCTGGCGATGGACAGTTTTCATCTGGCCGGTTTTCTGGACAAGCTCAATTTGCCCGAAGCTCCCCTGTGCTGGGATCTTGGCGCGGGCGCAGGCCTGCCGGGCATTCCCCTGCGTATGGCCTGGACGCGCGGCGCATATTATATGATAGAAGTGCGCGAAAAGCGCGCCCTGTTCATCTCCAGTGTACTTTCCCGCCTTCAGTTGCCCTCCACCCATGTATTCAGAGGGCCGGTGGAGCATTTTTTTCAGGGGCAGTATTACAAGGCGGACTGCATTCTGAGCCGCGCCTTCATGCCCTGGCGGCAACTGCTTGACCTCGCCAGCCCCAGGCTGCACGATAACGGCGTGCTGGTCGTGCTGGCGCTTGAGCCAGCCCCCAGCGAATTGCCAGCGCCCTGGCGTCTTGTGGAGCAACACTCCTATGTTGTTGGCGGGCACGGGCGATGGTTCTGGGCGCTTGCTCCCAGCGCCGGAGACGAGCGGCTGACCTACGATGCCGCAACGCATCGGGCTGGCTAGAGCACGTATACCTGAATGTTCTGACAAGGATTTGCCCGCAAATCCTGCCGAAAGCTCTGTGGCGAACCGCGCAGGGGGTTGTTCTGCGCGTTAATTGCCCAGGAACCGCCGCACAGTTTTTTGTCGCCATCTGCATGCCTGTATGAACAGGACCATGATTCTTACGGAGAACGCCATGCACCCCGCAGCCCATGCCTCTGCCAGCGCCGCGCCTGCCGGAAACGATGCGGACGAAACCCGGCGCACTGGGCAGCCGCAACCCGAATCGGAAGCGCTGCCTGCTGCGGAATCAGCCTGTGCGGAGCAGCCCGCCGCCTCGCATGCCGCACACGGCGGGACTCTGTTGCCCACTGGCGGCGCAGGATTGCACAGCGGCAAACGCTCGCTGCCTTCCGGGCGGTATTGGGCGCGAGGGCTGTTCTGGGGGCTGGTGACGCTTGCCCTTGCCTTTGCCCTGCGCATGCTGGAATGGCCCTGCTGGCAAAATCCGGAATACCGCCTTGGCAACGAGTGGCTTCTGGCCACGCACGATGCCTATACATGGGTGGCTGGGGCGGAAGATTTCGGCCTTGCCGTGGGGCATCCCATGGCTGTGATGCTCAAGGCCATGTCCGACCTTGTGGGCACTTCTCCCGCTGCGGTAGCCTTCTGGTTTCCTGCCTTGCTGGCGAGCTTTGTGGCTGTTATCGCCTTTGCCTGGGTGTGGGCGCTGGGCAGCATTGAAGCTGGCGTTGCCGCAGGCATACTCACGTCCATTGCGCCGGGTTTTCTGGCCCGCACCCTGCTGGGATTTTACGATACCGACCTCGTAACCCTGTTCTTTCCCCTGCTCATGACCCTTGCCCCGGCCAGTTGGGCCATGCGCTACATGCTGCTGCCGGGTATGGTGCTGCGCCGTCTTTCCATGACTTCCGGCGTGATGAACCTGCGCCGCCTTTTTTCCCGCAATCAGCCCGAGGGCCACTGGACGCCGCGCCTCAAACAGGCGGAGCACATGGGCAATCCCTTGCGCTGGCAATGGGTTGTGCTGCTTGGCTGTTCCGGCGTCGTTTCATGGTGGACGCAGGAATGGCATTCTGTTTTTCCGTACCTGATCCGCTACAATGTGGCCTTGCTGGCCTTTATGAGCATGGTGATGGCCCCGCGCGGGCGGCGCGCCCTGCTGCTTCTGGGCAGCATGGCCTACGCCCTGCCTACGCTGGCTGGGCCGTGGGGCCTCAGTTTCAGTTTGCTGCTGCTGGCTGCGGGCACAAGGACAGGCTACCGCCTGCGCCGCCTGCTGTGCCGCCCCTGGCTGCTGGCTCTTCTGCTGGCGGGCGTGGGCTTTTTGATGCTTCAGGGTGAAATTCTTACGTCCATTGTGAACCACATCAATGCCTATGTGAAACATTCTGGCGATGTGAAGAGCACTGGCGGCGGGCTTTCGCTGGAATATCCCTCGGTGGCGCAGTCCATCATTGAAGTGCAGGATCTGGGCATCATCGAGATTTTTCCCTACTTTCATCCCTGGATGGAAGCGGCGGTGCTTGGTCTGCTGGGCTTTGCCCTGGTAGCCATACGCCGCCCGGGCGCGCTCTTTTTGCTGCCGCTGGCAGCGTTGGGCATCCTGAGCGTCAAGATGGGGGGCCGCATGGTCATGTTTGGCGCACCCATCATGGCCATTGGACTGACCTTGCCTTTTTACTGGCTGCTGCAAAGGCTGCTGCGCGTGGATCTGCGCGGCGCAGTGGCGGGCATCCTGACCAGCGGCGTGTTGCTGGCCCTGCTGGTAGCGCCCTTTGCCGATATGATCCCCGCCATGTCGCAGGGGCCAATCATCAACCGCCGGCACGCAGAAGCCCTTTCGCGCGCCAAGGCCATGACCCCGCCCGATGCCATGCTCTGGCTGTGGTGGGACTGGGGCTATGCCGCCAACCATTTTGCCCAGCGGCAGACCATTGCTGATGGCGCGCAGCATGCAGGGCCGTCCCTCTATCTGCCCGCAGCGGTTTTTGCCACCGACAATCCGCGCTTTGCGCGTCAGGTCATCCGCTATACGGCCCAGTGCGGCAACGAGCCGGGAAATGTGTTTGAAGGCCTGGACGGTGTAGGCGCGCAGGCCCTCATGGACAAGTTGCGCTCGCCCGAAACCCCGCTCATTGAGAACAAGGGGCGGCTCTATGTGGTGGTGAGCTTTGAAATGCTGCGGCTTGGCTTCTGGATAAGCAATTTCGGCAACTGGAATTTTGTTACCCGTGCGGGCGAAGGCGGGGCGCTTTCCATCGTGCCGCAGGCCCTTGCCTACAAGCTCGATTCGGGCGAGGTGCGGCTTGAGGGCAACAGCAGCGCCATTTATGCCTCGTCCATCAGCGTGTTTGAAGAGACCGGCGTGACGCGCCGCAACTATATTCAGGACTGGTTTGACGCGCATCCCTCGGCAACGCCCGAGGAACAGCACGAATTTCTTTCCAAGCGCCGCAACATCAACTTTCTTTTCAACCGCGTAACGGACGAAAAGCTTGCCATGGATGCGGGCCTGTACAATTCGCTGATGGTGCAGCTTTTGGTGGGTGATCCGCAGGATCCGCGCGTTTCGCCCTATTTCAAGCTGGTGTACGACAACGTGTTCGCCAGAATTTACGAAGTTCTGTAGGCGGCCGCGCTTGCGGGCCGTCGCATGTGCAATCAAGGGCAGTCTAACTGGATGATTTTGCGCCAAGGGCAAGGAAAAAGTTTTTTTTGCGAAAGAAGTGTACTCTTACGGCACATGACTGGAGTAAAAATAACCTTTTGACGCAGCCAGTTGGACAAAAAAATTAGTCAGAGACAGACCCTAGTGGTGGTACGGAACCTTGCGCAGGATGCATTCCGCCCGGTAAAGCTGCTCTAGCAGCACCACGCGGGCCAGCTCGTGCGGCAGGGTCATGTGCGAAAGGCTGATGCAGCGGCTGGCGCGTTGGCGCACGGCTTCATCCAGCCCCCACGCGCCGCCCACGATAAAGCAGGCTCTGCCTCGGGCGTCGTGATCCATCTGGCGCAGCATATCTGCCAGTTGGGGCGAGGTGAGGTGCTGGCCGCGTTCGTCAAGAACGAGCGCTATGTCCTGCGGGTCGAGGGCCTCAATGATGCGGCGTCCTTCAAGGGCGTTGCGCTGATCCTGCGGCAGGGCGGAATCGCCGTCGCGCACTTCGGTTATGTCCAGCTTGCGCCAGCGGGTGATGCGCGTGGTGTAGTGGGCTGCGGCATCCTTCCAGAACGGCGTTTTCAGTTTGCCCACACTTATGTATTTCAAGGGTTTGCCAGTCATGTCTTCTCATGTTTCGTTAAATATGGCGGGTGGCGCGTCTGTACGCCGCTCCAGCCCGGATGCCGGGATGGAGCTTGCGGCTGCGGCGCGCTTTTTGCGCAACGGCGGCGTGCTCGTGTTTCCTACGGAAACGTTCTACGGGCTGGGCTGCCTTGCCGCCAACGCGGAAGCCGTGGCAAGGGTGTATCAGTTGAAGCGCAGACCCGTCCACAAACCCTTGCCCCTGCTGGCGGCGCATGCTGTGCAGGTGGACGCCGTGGCGGAACTTGCCGCCATGCCCCAGAGGCTTCTGGCATTCTGGCCCGGCCCGCTCACGGTTTTGCTGCCCGCCCGCCCCTGTCTGCCCCCGGCGCTGGTCAACGGGCAGGGGCTTGCGGCGGTGCGCGTGACGCCGCATCCGCTGGCTGCACAGCTGGCGGAGCAGGCTGGCGGCGCGCTTACGGCAAGCAGCGCCAACCTCAGCGGCGGTGCGCCCGTATGCTCGCCAGGCGACCTTGATCCGGCCTTGCTGGAAGCCTTGCGCCGCATGGCGCAAAACATGCCGTGTTCTTCCGGATGCGCGTCACAGACACCAAAAGCAGAAGCTTCCCTGCCATTGGCTCTTGGCGGGCCGCTGCCTGCAGGCGGTTTGCCGTCAACCGTGGTGGAGCCGTTGAGCGGTGGGGCTGGGGGGGCAGGGCGGCTGCGGATAGTGCGGGCCGGTGCTGTGAGTGCCGCCGCTCTTGAGGCCGCAGGTTTTGCTCTGGAGTGACCTCCAGACGGGCTACGCTGCGGTGGCCGCGTTTTTTACAAAAACCTGCCTGCGCACAAGAGAATTTAAATATCCGTCTTCACGCCGTGACATGCCGTGCGCGGCGCAGATGTCAGCATAAGCTTCAGTCAGGCCGTCCCTATGTTTTGCCGAAGTCATGACAAAGGGATAGAGCAAGAGGCCCAGGCCCCGCATCCTCGGGCGTCCAATATCCACCAGCAGAAAAATGCCATCAGGGGCAAGCATTCGCGAGGCATTGGCAATGGCGGTGCGCCGCGTTTGGGGATTTGCCTCATGCAGCGCCATGGCGGTCATGATGATATTGAACGTGCCATCAGGAAAGCATGCCTCGTCCATGGACGCTACGCTGAAATGAAGGTTGTTGGGATATTCTTTCTGGCGGTGTTGTGCGCGGGCGATCTGGTTTTCGGCAAGGTCAAGGCCATGGATGCGGCATCGGGGCGAGGATTGCGCGGCAAGCGCAAAAGTCAGGGAGCCTGTGCCGCAGCCAAGATCCAGAGCCGACATTTCCGGGCCAAGCGCCAAACCCTTGACCGCCGCCTCATAAAAAGACGCATTCAGCCCGAACAGTCGGGCAAAAAAATCGTAGTTCTGTCCAGAAACAAGACCGTTAAAGGCAGTACCCTTGTCAGTGTTCATAATACCTCGCATGTGACCGAAGTTCGGTCTGTCTGGATAACGTATGGATGCCAAACATTAATGACCAGATAAGCCTACTTGACCTCCATCGAGTTCAGCTTCGCAAGGAGTTTTTCGAGAAAATCTGCAATATCAGCGACTTCATTCTGTTTGCGTATTCCCATGGCATCATCCACCATGCAATCAAGCTGTGAATGAAAAGCCATGTGCTGTTCATGCGCTGCTTTGCCTTTTTCCGTCAAAAACACATTGAGGCGGGTCATTTTCAGCGGGTCCTTGGCCTTGCAGGCCAGCCCCTTACGCTCCAGCCGGCGCAACAGCTCCGAAACGCTGCCCTTGGTAACGCCCAATAGCTCGGCCAGCCCTCCCACATGGATGCCCTCATTGTTGTAGATGGCCATGATGGTATGAATTTCCGCCAGGTGGATGTCCACATCTGTACTGAATTTGCTGCACTGGCGCTCAAGTTCATAAAACCGGGTCACTATGCCCAGCAGCGAGATGCTGACCTGCGCGCTGCGCGTAGAGTGGGCCGCAGCATGCCCCAGAGTTTTGATCATGGATTTCTGGATGCGCAGTTCAACGGCGGTTTTTTTATGGCAGTCATTTTTCATGGATTTTTAGTATGGCATCCATACATTTTTGTCAATCGCCGTGCGGAGGCGGCAAATAGCTGCACAGCGGCATTTGTTTCCCGCGCTTGCGGCGCGGGGCATGCTGGCTTAGTATGCGGCAGTTGCGCACAATGGCGCGAACCATACGGAGAACGCATGAAACGCCAGGTTGTCTGCCCGCATTGCGGCAAGTCGTATTCCAGCTACAAAAATCCCACGCCCACGGCGGATGTGGTTATCTATTCGCCTGATCGCGGGGTGGTCATCATCAGCCGCGCCAATGAACCCGTGGGCTTTGCCCTGCCGGGCGGTTTTATTGAAGAGGGCGAATGCGCGGAAGCCGCCGCAGTGCGCGAAATGCGTGAAGAAACCGGGTTGGACGTGGAGCTGACCGGGCTTTTGGGCGTGTATTCCAGGCCTGACCGTGACCCTCGACAGCACACGCTGACCGTGGCTTTCACAGGCAGGCCGCGCAATCCAGAGACGTTGCGCGCCGGGGACGATGCGGCCCATGCGGCCTTTTATCCTCTTGATGCCCTGCCGCAGCCGCTGGTTTTTGACCATGCGCAGATTCTGGCGGATTTCAAGGCAATGCTCGCTGGCAAGCGAACGCTTGCCGGCATACAGCCATCATTTGACGCGGTTGCCGGAGCAACCGGAACCAGCGGGGAAGGGACGCATTCATGAGTTATCGCAATCTTCAGGAATGCGTGGCCGATCTTGAGGCCAATGGCCATCTGGTGCGCATTGACGCCGAGGTCGATCCGCATCTGGAACTGGCTGCCATCCAGCGGCGCGCCTTTCGCGCCAAGGCTCCGGCCCTGCTGTTTACGAGGGTCAAGGGCACGCCCTTTCCCATGCTCTCCAATCTTTTTGGCACGCGTGAGCGCCTGCATTTTATTTTTCGTCGCAGTCTGCCTGCGGTGGAGGCTGTGCTGACCGCCAAGGCCGACCCCGCAGCAGCCATGAAACGCCCCCTGCAGTCGCTCAAGGCTCTGCCGGGCCTGCTGAATATGCTGCCGAGCGTGAGCCGGGTGCGTGCGGAACAGGCGGCGGCAGCGGCCCCGGTGCTGGAATGCCAGTGCAAACTGGCCGACCTGCCCCAGCTTGTCTGCTGGCCCATGGACGGCGGCCCCTTCATTACCCTGCCTCTGGTGTACAGCGAAGACCCCGCCAAGCCCGGCGCGGACGCCTCCAACCTCGGCATGTACCGGGTGCAGCTTGGCGGCAACGAGTACGCGGCGGACGAGGTGGGGCTGCACTACCAGATTCACCGGGGCATAGGGGCGCACCACGCCCGCGCGCTCGAAATGGGCAAACCCCTGCCCGTGCATATTTATGTGGGCGGGCCGCCCAGCCTCACCGTGGCTGCGGTCATGCCCCTGCCCGAGGGGCTTTCTGAACTGCGCTTTGCCGGACTGCTCGGCGGCAGGCGCACGGAGATGGCCGCAGTGCCGGGTCTGCCCCTGCCGGTGCTCGCGCAGGCGGATTTTTGCATCAGCGGGCACGTGCTGCCCCAGTGCAAGCCTGAAGGACCTTTTGGCGACCATGTGGGCTATTACAGCCTCGCGCATGACTTTCCTGTGCTCAAGGTGGACGCCGTCTATCACCGTAAGGGGGCCATCTGGCCCTTTACCGCCGTGGGCCGCCCGCCGCAGGAAGATACGGTCTTTGGCGATTTTATCCACGAACTCACCGGGCCGCTGGTGCCGCAGGTTTTTCAGGGAGTGTGCGATGTGCATGCCGTGGACGCAGCCGGGGTGCACCCGCTGCTGCTGGCCGTGGGCAGCGAACGCTATACGCCCTATGAGGATGAGCGCCGCCCGCGCGAACTGATCACTGCGGGCCTGCACCTGCTCGGGACTACCCAGACGGCCCTGGCAAAGTATGTTTTTCTTGTGGCGCATGAAGACGCGCCGGGCCTCACCGCCCGCGATGTGCCCGCCTTTTTGCGGCATTTGCTGGAGCGGGTTGATTTTTCGCGCGATCTGCACTTCATCACCCGCAGCACCAATGATACGCTGGACTACACGGGCAACGCCCTTAACGAAGGCTCCAAGCTTGTGTGGGCCTCTGCCGGTAAAAAGCGGCGGGAGCTTGGCTGCGAACTTTCCGGCCCCGCCGCAGACCTGACGCCTCTGCCGGAGGGCTTTGGCCCGGTGCGCGTGTGCGGCCCCGGCCTTGTTGCCATTGGCGGGCCAAGGCATGCCCTTGATCGCAGCCAGCCCGACCCGCAGATGGAAGCGCTTGCGCAGGCTCTGGCCCAGTGGCCGGGGCGCGAGGCCTTCCCGCTTGTGATAGTGGCGGACGATGCGGACTTTTGCGCCGCAAATCTGGATAATTTTTTGTGGGTGGCCTTCACCCGGTCAGACCCGGCCACAGACGTGTACGGCGCTCATGCCGCCACACGGGCCAGGCATTGGTCGTGCGAAGCGCCGCTGGTCATCGACGCACGCCTGAAGCCCTTCCATGCCCCCCCACTGGAAGAGGAACCGGCGGTCATACGCAAGGTGGAAGCCCTGGCAGCGCCGGGCGGCCCCTTACACAACTACTTGTAACCTGGGGGAGGCATCGGCATGAAAATCGCCCTTTTGCAGTGCAATACCGTTACCGGCGACGTGGCCGGAAATCTGGAACGTATCATCAGCACCGCCCGTCAGGCAGGCGCAGCAGGGGCAAACCTGTGCGTTACGCCGGAGCTGGCGCTTTGCGGCGTGGCCCCCGGCCACTACCTCTGCGCTCAGGGTTTTGCGGCGGGTTGCCTCAAGGCTCTGGATATCATGGCCGCCGAACTCAAGGACGGCCCTTCTGTGCTGGTGGGCGCGCCTGTGCCCAGCGTGTATGCCTCGGGCCTGCTTTCCAACGCGGCAGTGCTGGTTGAAAAGGGCGGCTGGCAGGTTGTTTCGCGCAAGGTGTATCAGAATCAGGGCCAGAACACCGTGGCCGAATCCACAGATGAGGACGCCCGCTATTTTGACCGTGGCATTTCGTGCGGCATTGTCACCATGGGCGGCTGGCGCATCGGCGTTGTGCTGTGCGAAGATGCCCAGAGCGAAGACGCTTCGTTCTGGAAAACCCGTTATGCCAGCGGGCATAATCCGCTGATGGAACTGGTGCAACGCGGCGTGGACGCGCTTGTGCACATGGCGGCGGCGCCCTTCAGCGTGGGCGCGCAGGAAACGGACGAACACCTGCTTTCGCATGTGGCGGCCCGGCATCATGTGCATATGTTTTCGGTGAACATGGTGGGCGGCAACGACAGCCGCGTATACAACGGGCAGAGCCTGGTTTTTGACCCCACGGGGCAGTTGCTTGCTCGCGGCAAGGCCTTTGCAGAAGACGTGCTTGTGGTGGATACCGCGCGCGGGCAGGGTGCAGTAAAAACCCCGGAACCTCTGGCCGCCTGCGTTGAAGAAGATTACTGGCGCGCCCTTGTGCTCGGCACACGGGACTTTGTGCGCAAGTGCGGGGTGGAGAAGGGCATCGTGGCCATTTCTGGCGGCATGGATTCCGCTCTGGTGTGCAGTGTGGCGGTGGAGGCCCTTGGCGCGCAAAACGTCACCGGCGTGCTCCTGCCCTCGCCCCACAGCAGCGAGGGTTCGCTGACTGACGCCGCAAAGCTGGCGGAAAATCTGGGCATCACCACCGTGACCCTGCCCATCGGCCCGCTCATGGATGCTTTTGCCACCTCGCTCAAGCCCGGCCTTGACCTTTTTGAAGAAAAGCCCGGCGACGTAACCTTTGAAAACGTGCAGGCCCGCATACGCGGCACGCTCATCACCTCGCTGGCCAACAGGGCCAACGCCCTTGTGCTCAATACGGGCAACAAGAGCGAGGGGGCCATGGGCTACTGCACCCTGTACGGCGATTCCGTGGGCGCGCTGGCCGTTATCGGCGACCTGACAAAAACTCAGGTGTATGCCGTTGGCCGCTGGTACAACGCCCATCGCGGGGCAGAGATCATCCCCGATGAAATTTTCACCAAGGCTCCTTCTGCGGAGCTGCGCCCCGGTCAGAAAGATTCGGACAGCCTGTTGCCCTATGAGGATCTGGATCCGATTCTGGAAGATCTGTTGCAGCCTGCGGAGGCGGAATCCGGCCCGCTTTCGGCAGCGCGTATGGAAGTGCGCGACAAGCTGTTCAGGGCTGAATTCAAGCGCCGTCAGGAGCCTTTGTCGCTTTATATGAGCCGCATGCCCTTTGGCGGCGGCTGGCAGACGCCTGTTGCCGGGCGTTTCAGCCTGCCCAATAAATAGGCTGTATAAAAAAGAAGTATGGAAAAGGGCTGTGCGGCAAAAGAGTTGCCGCATGGCTCGCCCCGAAGGGCGGGGGTTTTCCCTTGAAGCCCGCAACGCACTGGGGTAAGAGCAGTGTGTTGCACAACGCTGATCTGAGTGGAGGATATCATGGCGGAAGCACCGGAGAAAAATCTGGCTCTGGACATTGTTCGCATTACCGAGGCTGCGGCCCTTGCATCG
>NZ_DASQOG010000179.1:0-18109 GCF_035644575.1 Desulfovibrio sp.
GACCTTCGACGACATTTTGCTAGTCCCCGGCTTTTCGGACATCACCCCCGACGCCGTTGACATCTCCACCTGGCTCACCCCCGAAATTCCCCTGCGCATCCCCCTGCTCTCCGCCGCCATGGACACCGTGACTGAAGCGGCTATGGCCATTTCCATGGCCCGCATGGGCGGCATCGGCATCATCCATAAGAACATGCCTGTTGCGCGGCAGCGTCTTGAGGTGGAAAAGGTCAAGAAGAGCGAAAGCGGCATGATCCTTGATCCTGTGACCATTTCGCCCAACAACACCGTGCAGGAAGCCCTGGACCTCATGTCCGACTTCCGCGTGTCGGGCTTGCCCGTGGTTGAGGATGGCCGCCTGGTAGGCATTCTTACCAACCGCGACGTGCGCTTTGTGCAGGACGGCGCGGCAGTGCGCGTTTCTGAAGTGATGACCAGCACCAACCTCGTGACGGTGCCCATGGGCACCTCGCTTGAAGAATCCAAGCGTCACCTGCACGAACACCGCATCGAAAAGCTCCTGGTGGTAGATGAGGAAGGCCTCTTGCGTGGCCTCATCACCATGAAGGACATCGACAAAGTCCAGAAGTACCCCAACGCCTGCAAAGACTCCAACGGGCGCTTGCGCGTGGGTGCCGCCATCGGCATCGGGCGCGACTGCGAATCACGTTCCGAGCAGTTGATCGAGGCTGGCGCGGACGTGCTGGTGCTCGATTCTGCCCACGGGCATTCGGTCAACGTGCTCAACGCCATCCGCATGGTCAAGGGCGCGTTCCCCAACTGCCAGCTCGTGGCAGGCAACGTTGCCACTTACGAAGGCGCCAAGGCAATTCTTGAAGCAGGCGCTGATTCCGTCAAAATCGGCATCGGACCCGGCTCCATCTGCACCACCCGCATTGTGGCTGGCGTGGGCGTGCCGCAGGTTACCGCCATTATGGACGGCAGCCGCGCCGCGCGCGAGATGGACCGCTGCTGCATTGCCGACGGCGGCATCAAGTTCTCCGGCGATATCGTCAAGGCCCTTGTGGTTGGCGCGCACTCGGTGATGATCGGCTCCCTCTTTGCCGGCACCGAGGAAAGCCCCGGCGAAACCATTCTGTATCAGGGCCGTACCTACAAAATTTATCGCGGCATGGGTTCCATTGACGCCATGAAGGATGGCAGCTCTGACCGCTACTTCCAGGAAAAGAGCAAGAAGCTCGTGCCTGAAGGCATTGTTGGCCGCGTGCCTTATCGCGGCCCGGTCATGGAAGCCGTGTACCAGCTCATGGGCGGCCTGCGCTCCGGCATGGGCTATGTGGGCGCGCACAACCTGAACGACCTTTTTGAAAACACCACCTTCTGTGAAATTTCACCTGCGGGCCTGCGCGAAAGCCATGTCCACGATGTTGTTATCACGAAGGAAGCGCCGAACTACCGCATCGAGAACTAGGCAATACCGCTGCCAGCGGTCTTTTGCCCTCCGGCGGCATGAGATTTCGCCTGCTTTTCCGGCAACGTGCCGCTAAAGCACTAGCCGAAAAAGCAGGCGCGTCTTGTTTGGCGGAGAACAAAAATCCCGCGGCAACACAAGCGGAAAGAGCAGCGGCTCCCAAAGCCGTAGATAGCCCACAGGCCCCGGCATCACGACCATCGGGCAAAAGATCAGAAAAAGATCAGGCGAACGATCAGGAGCAAGATCAACCGGGCGCGCAGTAGCGGCGCACAGCAACAGGCCACGGCCAGCACCAGGCGAGGACACATATGCCCAGCAAAGTCATAATTATTGACTACGGCTCACAGGTTACCCAGCTCATCGCGCGCCGCGTGCGCGAAGCCGGGGTTTACTCCGAAATACATTCCTGCATCACCACCGCTGCCCAGGTGGCGGCAATGAAGCCTTCCGCCGTCATCCTTTCCGGTGGCCCGGCCAGCGTGGGCGAAGCCGATGCTCCGGTTCTTGACCCCGGTTTTCTTGAGCTTGGCGTGCCGGTGCTCGGCATATGCTACGGCATGCAGCTGCTGGCCCAGAATCTTGGCGGCCAGCTTGCCCAGTCGCTCACGCGCGAATACGGCCCCTCCGACCTTACCCTCACCGCGCCCTGCGCCCTGTGGGAAGGCATTGAATCCACCAGTCGCGTGTGGATGAGCCACGGCGACAAGGTGCTTGCGCCGCCGCCAGGCTTTACCGTGACGGGCCGCACGCCTACCCTGGATGTGGCCGCCATGGCTGACGAAGCCCGCAAAATCTACGCCGTGCAGTTCCACCCCGAAGTGCACCACAGCGTGGACGGCGAGCGCATGCTGCGCAACTTCCTGTTCAAGGTTGCTGGCATCAAGCCCGACTGGACCATGTCTTCATTTGTGGAGCGCGTGGTTGCCGAAATGGCCGAACAGGTGGGCGATCGCCATGTGGTCTGCGCCCTTTCCGGCGGCATCGACTCCACCGTGGTGGCCGTGCTGCTCAACAAGGCCATCGGCAAGCGCCTGCACTGCATCTTTGTGGATAACGGCCTGCTGCGCCTTGGCGAAGGTGATGAAGTGGTCAGCTATCTGCGCGAACACTTTGACCTCAACCTCGACTTCGTTCAGGCGCAGGAACGTTTTCTTTCCAAGCTTGCGGGCGTGGATGATCCCGAAAAGAAGCGCAAGATCATCGGCCACACCTTCATTGAAATTTTCGACGAAGAATCCAAAAAGCTGCCCCGGGTGGACTTTCTGGCGCAGGGTACCCTGTACCCTGACGTTATCGAGTCCATCTCGCACAAGGGCCCCAGCGCCGTCATCAAGAGCCACCACAACGTGGGTGGCCTGCCCGATACCATGAAGCTCAAACTCATCGAGCCCCTGCGCGAACTCTTCAAGGACGAAGTGCGCAAGGTTGCCGCAGAGCTTGGCATGCCCGACTCCATCGTGTGGCGGCATCCCTTCCCCGGCCCCGGCCTCGCCATCCGCGTGCTCGGCGAAATCACCGAAGAGCGCCTCCAGATTTTGCGCCTGGCCGACAGGATCGTGCAGCAGGAACTGCGCGAATCCGGCTGGTACCGCAAGGTGTGGCAGGGCTTTGCCGTGCTGCTGCCGCTCAAGACCGTTGGCGTCATGGGCGATGGCCGCACCTACGAGCATGTTATCGCCCTGCGCGTGGTTGACAGCGTGGACGCCATGACCGCTGACTGGGCGCGCCTGCCTGCGGAACTGATCGAGCGCATGTCGAGCCGCATCATCAACGAGGTCAAGGGCGTCAACCGCGTGGTGTATGACGTTTCTTCCAAGCCGCCGAGCACAATTGAGTGGGAATAAGGGGGCAGCATGTTCGGGATAGGAAGCACTGAACTTCTGGTCATCCTTGTGGTGGCCCTCATCGTACTTGGCCCCAAAAGCCTTGCCAACGTGTCGCGCACGCTGGGCAAGGCCATGGGCGAGTTCCGCCGCGTTTCCACAGACTTTCAGCGCACGCTGAATGCTGAGGCCGAGGAAGAGGAACAACGCAAGCGCAAGCAGGAAGCCGCCAGAGCGGCGAAAGAAGCTGCTGCCGCCGCCAAGGAAGCCCACGCCGCCGAAATGGCCGCAGCAGCGGCAACCGAGGCCCAGCCTGCCGCAACGGCAACAGCACAGGCAGACAATATTCCTGCCTCGGAGGCGGTTATTGACGCCACGGCGACCCGGCCTGCCGCCCATGCGGGGCAGAACACAGCCACGGCAACGGCCGAAGCGGCGCAGCCCGAGGCCACAAAGCCCACGGTCGCTGACGCTCCTGTTGTTGACGCTCCGATTGCCGATACTTCGGTTGTCGAAGCGGCCCACACCGCAGAGGCCAAGACCGCAGAGGCCCAGCCTGTTGCCCAGCCTGTTGCGGGCACGGCAGCAACCGCAGAAGGGGCAGCTCCGGTTGCACCGCCTGCTGGCAGCCCTTTGGCTGAAGCCCTTGCCAAAACAAAGGCCGAGGCAGAAGCCGCAGAAGCCAAGCTGGCCGCTGCACCCGCAGGCGCATCCCAGGCCGCCGCTACCCCTGACAATGGCGGCAAGGCATGAGTGCGGATAAACCCTTGAGCCCCGAGGTGGCCGCGTCCCCGTCTGCCCCTGAGACCGCAGGGGAACATTCCGACCTCAACAAGACAAATGAAACCGCAGCGGAGCCGTCCCCCCAAGGGGCGGCCCCTGCAGATACGCCTGTAGAAGCGGCAGAAGCGTCTGCCGCGTCTACACCCGAAGCTCCCGCCGCAGCGGGCGTAGAAACTGCGCTCGAACAGGTGGCAGAACCTTCGGGAGAACCCGCCGCAGCCCCTGCGCCCGAAACGACACCGGAAGCAACGCCGGAAACACAGTCTGACGGACAGCCTCCTCTGCCCCCGGTTCCTCCGGTTGGAGCGGTGCAAAGCCCTGCGGCAGAGCCTGAAAACCTGCCCATCCAGAGCGAAAGCACGCCTCCTGCCACGCCGAAAGACGATGCGGAGGAAGAAGAAGCCGACGACAGGCCCATGGGCCTCATGGATCACCTCTCGGAGCTGCGTGGCCGCCTTGTGCGCTGCTGCCTCGCCGTCATGGTGGGCTTTATAGCCTGTTGGGCCGTGGTTGATCCCATTTTTGACGCCCTTGTGGCTCCCCTGCTGAGCGTCCTGCCTGACGGCTCGCACGCCATCTACACCACCCTGCCCGAAGGTTTCTTCACCCGCATGCATATTGCCTTTGTGGCTGGCGTGTTTGTGAGCAGCCCTGCAATTTTTTATCAGGTATGGGCCTTCATCGCCCCCGGCCTGTATGAAGAAGAAAAACGGAGCATCATACCCGTTGCCGTGATGTCGGCCTTTTTCTTTATCAGCGGCGGGGCCTTCTGCTATTTTGTGGTCTTTCCCAACGCCTTTGCCTTCTTTATGAGCTACGCCACAGACTCCATTGTGGCCATGCCCAAAATCAGCGATTATCTGAGCTTTGTGCTCAAGCTCATTCTCGCCTTTGGCCTGGTGTTTGAAATGCCGCTGTTTGCCTTCTTTCTGGCGCGCATGGGCATTATCACGGCAGAACTCATGCGCCGCGTGCGGCGCTACGCCATCTTGGGCATCTTTATTGTGGCGGCCATTCTTTCGCCGCCCGATGTGGTTTCGCAGCTGCTCATGGCCGCGCCCATGCTTGTTCTTTATGAAGTGAGCATCTTTGTGGCGGCTGGCTTTGGCAAAAAAACTGCAAAAGAAGACGAGTCCGAAGAAAAGCCCGAAGGCGAAGACGGTGAAACCGCCGATGCCGAGGCAAAACCGGGCAAGGATGAAAACACCTCGGAGAAGCCATGAGCGACACCGCCCCCAGAACCTCCGCACAAGAACGAAAAAGCGCTGAAACCGACATCCGGCTTGAACTGAACATTGACGGTCAGGGCATTACGGACGTGAAAACAGGTTTTGGCCTGCTCGACCATATGTTGACGCTGACAGCTTTTTGGGCTGGTATGGATCTGCGTCTGGTGTGCGAAGGCGACATGGAAGTGGACGCCCACCACACCACAGAAGACGTGGGGCTGTTGCTCGGCAAGGCGCTGCTTGAAGCCCTTGGCGACAGGGCGGGCATTGCCCGCGTGGGCTATGGGCGTGTTCCCATGGACGAAGCCCTGGCGGAAGCCACTGTTGATCTCTCAGGCCGCCCCTGGCTCGAGTGGCGTGGCGGCGAATTGCTGCCCCCGGTTCTGGCCGGGGAAGAAAAAGACCTCTGGCGGGAATTTTACAAGGCATTTGCAAGCAGTGCGCGCTGCAATCTGCATGTGGAGTTCCGCTATGGCCAGAACGGCCATCATCTGCTGGAATCGGCGGCCAAGGGGCTGGGGCTTGCCCTGGCCCAGGCAGTGCGCCGAAACGGCACAACCATCAGAAGCACAAAGGGAGGTCTTGATTGATGCAATCCCGACTTCGTATGCTGTTGCTGCCCGCGCTCTGCCTCATGCTGATCGCCTGCGCCTGCAGCCGCCGTCCCACAAGCACGGCGGACGTTCCCCGCGTTATTTCGCCTTCATACGTCATATCGGTTGCGCCCTTTACCCAGCCGATCAACGCAAGCCAGCTTATTACCGGGCGTATCCCTGAAGATCAGGGCCGCATTGCCGATGAGCAGCTGCCCTCGCTTGACCGTCGGCTCCGCAATGTGCTCACCACCGATTCCAAACGTCAGTTCAAGTATATTGACGCCATTGATCTGTCCAAGGATCTTACGCGCTTCCACAGTTCCGAACAGCCGCAGGCGCTGCCGCTCTGGATTGCCTATGGCAAGAAGCAGGGCGCGCAATTGCTGCTGGTGCCGCAGATTCTTGACTGGCACGAGCGCCAGGGTTCCACTGCCGGTGTTACCGAGCCAGCCCATGTGCGCGTGGAGTTTTTCCTCATCAACATTGCCAACGGCTCCATCATGTCTCGCTCCGTCTTCGAAGAAAGGCAGGAAGGCCTTGTGGACAATCTGATGAACGTCGGCGCGTTCTTCAAGCGGCGCGGCCAGTGGGTCACAGCTGAAGAACTGACCGAAGACGGCATGCGCAAAGCAGTAAAGGATATGGGTTTATGATTCTGTTTCCCGCCGTGGACATTCAGGACGGCAAGGCCGTGCGCCTCAAGCAGGGCCGCGCCCATGAAAGCACCGTCTTTGCCGAAGACCCCACAGACGCCGCAAAAGCCTGGGAAGCGCGAGGCGCTCAATGGCTGCACGTGGTTGATCTGGACGGAGCCTTTGACGGCGCGGCCAAAAGCCGCGAGATCGTGCGCCGCATCTGCACCGAGCTGTCCATTCCCGTACAGCTTGGCGGCGGTATCCGCGACATGGCAACAGCCCAGGCTTATTTTGATGCAGGCGTTTCACGCCTTATTATCGGCACCCTGGCTCTGGAACAGCCCGAGCTTTTTGCCGAAATGTGCCGCGCCTTTCCTGGCCGCATTGGCGTATCGCTGGATGCGGAAGGCGGCAAACTCAAGACACGTGGATGGGTTGCCGACACGGGCCTGACCGTTGACGGAGTTCTGCCCCGCCTGCTGGCCGATGGCGCTGCTTTCATCATTTATACAGATATCGAACGCGACGGCATGCAGTGCGGCGTCAACGTGCCCGCGCTGGAGCATCTTTCGCGCCTTTCCACGGTGCCTGTCATCGCTGCGGGCGGTGTGGCAACGCTGGCGGATGTGCAGAAGCTCTACCCCCTCACCCGCAGCACAAGCCTTGTGGGCGCTGTGAGCGGCAGAGCGCTGTATGAGGGCACCCTCAACCTTGAGGAAGCCAACGCCTGGATCGCCGCCCAATAAGCGGCATATAACTACAGATGCAAGGCGGGCCATGCGGCCCGCCTTTTTCATGAGCCTGCCGAAACAAGGCTGCATTCATCAGCGGCAGAAATAGTCAGCGCATACTGCAACCTTGACTCCCCCCTCTCGCGGCCTTATGCTCTAGCCATGTTACGCTTCAACTTTGCTTTTATGCCTCTTTTGCGCCCATGCGTTTCGGGCTTTCCTGAAGAACGTTACTGGCGTTCCCTGCTCTAGCATCTCTCGCTACTTCCTCTGGTCATAACCATTGTTGTCCTTCATTGCTGAAGGATTGCCTTTTTATTTTCCGCGAGAGATTTTTATGCTTAGATCAAAACCGTACCATTGGTGCTGCCTCCTTGCCTCCGTATTTCTGGAGGTAGGCGGAACACTTGTCATGAAGCTGGCGCAGGGCTGGGCCTTTCCACACGCACAGGTTTTGGGGCTGGTTGTCATGTGGCTGGCCATCGCCATGTCCTACTATTTTTTGTCCAAGGCCGTTACGGGCATCCCTGTCGGCGTGACCTTTGCCTTTTGGGAAGGGTTGGGCCTGACCTGCATCACTTTGGGCAGCGTGCTTTTTCTGAACGAAGCCCTGACCTTGCGCCGCGCGCTTGGTCTGGCCTGCGTGCTGTCTGGCGCTTTGCTGGTCAATTACGGAACCGGGCACGGAACCCCCAAGCCCAGCCGCGAGGACGCCCCCACGGACAACAATAAGGCTGAAACCAGCAAGCAACGCGCAGAAGCGCCTGCCTTGAATAACGGCCTTGCCGCGGGAGGGAACAGATGATGGATATTTCAAGCATGTTCCAGAACGCCGCCCTGCCGCTGGTTTTACTGGCCGCCGCGCTGGACGTGACCGCCAATATGTTGCTTGTGCGCTCCGACAGCTTCCGCCGCCGCGCTGTGGGTCTGCTGGCCCTTGCGCTGGTGGGACTGGCTTTCTATTGCCTTTCACTGGCAGTTCATCATATGGATTTGGCCGTGGCTTACGCCATGTGGGGCGGTTTTGGCGTGCTTGGCACATCCGTGGGCGGATGGCTGTTGCTGCGCCAAAAGCTCAACCCCAGCGCATTTGCAGGCATTGCCCTGCTCGTGTGCGGCATGGTGTTGCTGCACACAAGCTGATGCAGGGCCGGATAGCTGCTTTCAGGAGAACGTATGAACAAAGGTTTTTGGGACTACCTGTCGCACTGGCAGAAGGTCTTTCCCCGCCGCCGCGCCGTCAGCTGGCGCGAAGGCTGGCTGCAAAACGGCTATTGCCGCGATTGCCGCTATTGCTGCGGGCCGCAGGATTCCAACGAGCTTTTTCCCATGGGCCTGCTGCCCGAGCAGTTGCGCCCCGGCCTTGCCAACGACTTTTATCTGCTCAACAAGGATACGGCCTTTATGGACGGCCGGGGTTGCCGCTCGTGCACCAATCAGGGCTGCCGTCTGCCCCGGCCAGAACGGCCTGTGGCCTGCGGGCTTTTCCCTTTTGTGCTGAACGCGGGCGAGATGTATCTTTATCAGATTTGCCCGGCGTCGCTCTTTACGCCGCTGGCCCGCATGGCGGAACTGGGACGCGAAGCGGCGGACTGGCTGGCAAAATTCAGCCAGCACCAGCAGGAGCATATCGCCCTGAATCTGCCCGCTGATGTGCTCACAGACCGCTACATCAATCTGCATATCCGCGTGTACAATCCCACGGCCTGGATCTGAAGCAAGGGGCGAGCTGCCGAATAGTACGGCTTGCGGCTGGCGGCATGCTACCATTCCGGCACAAAGGCGCGGCACCCGTAGTATTGGGGAATGCGCAGCACATCCCTGAGCGGCAGGGCAAGGTAGTGGGCCAGCAGGCTGCCCAGAATACCCGCATGCGAAACCATGAGCAGGGTTGCACCGGGGTAAAACCTCCTCCAGCGCGCCACAGCCGCCAGAGCGCGGCGCTGGGCCTGCATGAAGCTTTCGCCATGCGGGGGACAAAAATGCGCCATATCCTGCCCACGCGCTGCATGCGCTCCGGGCCATGCGAGCTCAATTTCCGCCTTGGTCATTCCCTGCCAGAGGCCAAGATCAATCTCGCGCAGACCGGGCTCCACATGCAAGGGAGGCCGCCCGTGCGGCACTGCCTCCATCAGGATGGCGGCAGTCTCGCGGCAGCGGTCAAGATCCGAGCAGATGACCGCGCCAAGCGCGCCCTGCACCGCTGGCATGAACTGCCGCGCCAAAAGACGTATCTGCTCCCTGCCCGCATCACTTAAAGGAATATCCCTCGCGCCGACCATGCGCCGCTCAGGATTGGGCGGCAACATGCCGTGCCGCACCAGCCAGATGCCGCTCATGCGACCTCACGCCGGGCGGCATTGCTGCGCGCTGCATTGCAATTACGTACTAGGGCGCGTTCCGCCACCAGGGCGGGCTCTTTGCCGATCTCCCGGGCAATGCGCTCTTCCAGCGCCTTGACGCGACCAAGCCGCCCCCGGATGGCCTCGCAGGCCGGGGCATCCTGCGCGTAGGCCTCCAGCTTGAGGCCAAAGCGCCGCTCCACGGGCACAAAGTTGCCGCCGTAGCAATACTTGTCGGCCAGATAGACCAGCTCGCGCTCTGTGACAGGCTCATCCTCCGGCAAGGACAGATCGCGGTGATCCTGCACCAGACGTGCCATCTCCGGCAATTCCAGCCGCCGCAAAAATTCCCCTGCCGCCACCTCGTGCCTGGGCTGGCCTTTGCAGATATCGTGCAGCAACCCGCCAGCCAGCGCCAGGCGGGGATCCACCCCGGCATCATACCCTGCGGCCTCGCGCGCATGGGCCAGAGCCTCGGCCAGGCAGCAGGCCACGGCCCCCACAGCCCGGGCGTGACGCAAGCCTTTTTCCGGCACATTGCACGTGCGCAGCAGGCATTCGGCCTCCACAGGCGACAGGGTATGCCGCTCACGGGCCAGCACGCGCAGGCGAGCATAGTCGTCGGGGGTGTCCATATCTTCCAGAATCAGGGCATCAGCCACAGGCACATGCCGCAAGGGCGCGCCTTCCAGCGCTCCACGCAGCCCGTTGTGCCCCTGGTGCGCCAGAATATGCGGGGCCAAAGCCATGGGAATCAGGGGAGGATGCCCCTCCTGCCCGTCAAATATCGGCACAAGCACCGGCAGGGGCGCGGCCTTGCCGCTCACAGCCAGCGCTGCCGCCTGGTCGGCCTCTTCCTGCCCGACGGCATTGAGCAAAGCCCTGATGGTCAGGGGCCGCACCAGCGGCACATCCACTGGCTGCACAAAAAACTGCCCGTCAAAACCGCCCTCCAGCAGGGCCGCAACGCCTGTCTGCACTGATGAAAACATGCCCCGCTGCGGGTCGGGATTCCGCACTGCGGTCAGCCCCAGCGCCAGTGCCTCGGCTTCCACAATTTCGGCATGAAAGCCGCTGACGATCACCACATCTTCCACACCAAGGGAGCGGTACAGACTGACCAGCCCTCTCAGGGCGGAGCAGCGCCCGCCTTCTGGCAGCGATGGCAGGGAAAGCAGGGCTTTGGCTGCGCCCATGCGCGAGGCCATGCCTGCGGCAAGAATCAGAACGGCTGGTTTCATGTGCTTTCTTCTTCGCGTTATTGCGCTGAAAACAATCAATGTATGGAGCAGATACAATATGCCCATTGCTGGGGCATGGCATCAGACGCTAAACACCCCGTCCCTTGGCCGGGCGCACGATGCGCGGCGGCTGCCCGCTTATGCGTTCAATGCGGCCACGCACAGAGCCAAGCCTGCGCAAGGGGCTGCCGCAGGCGCAAGGGGCAGGCAGCAGACGGGCTACATCACCAGTTCGATATCGCACCAAGGGCATACCCTGCCGCTGGAGCGTGGTAATGACAACCTCGCCCTCTTCGCCTTGGGCCAATACTTTATTCCCTGAAATATCTACTATTTCTATCAGAACGTCCAGTTCCCGCACATGAAAGCCCTCATGGGCGGGGCATTCCACCGCGCAGCCGTAGGCGGTTTCCGTAAGGCCGTAGTGATCCAGAATCTCGCATTGCCACGCTCGGCGCAGAGCCTGCCCAAGCGCATCGTCCAGCGGCTCGGCGCTGGTGAGTATACCCTCGAGCCCCTGCGGCCCCCGGTCGGGAAAGTGCTTCAGCAAAAGGGCCAGCTGCGCGGGCGCGGCAACGAGGCAGTGTGGCTTTGTCTGCTCCAGCCACAGGGCAAGGGCTTTGCCCGGCTCATGGCCATGCTCTCCACCCGACTCCGCGCAAGAGCCTGTATCTGCCGCTGGGGTCGCGTGAACTTCCGGCGGTGGGGCCAGCACATCCACACCCGCCGGGCTCAAAGCCTGTCGCAGCAGGTCGGCCACGCCGTCAGGCCGCTCCGCACCGGGCAACAGCACTGCCAGCCGCTGCCCCGCTCCCACAAGCTGACTCATGCCCACGGCGAAAAAATCGCGCGTGCGGGCCAGATCCGCATCAGTAAAGGCAAGCCGTTTGGGTTGCCCCGTGGTACCTGACGTGTGCAGCGTGACCATGCGCTGCACATCCCCTTGCGAAACGCACAAAAAATCACCCCAGTTGCGCAGGTCTTCCGCAGTGGTGAAGGGCAGACGCTCCAGATCATCCACACTGGTTATATCCAGATCGCACTCCCGCAAATGCCTGGCATAAAACGCCCCGCGCAGAGCCTGCCGCAAGGTACTGCGCAGCAGCGCCGCCTGGGCATCCGCCAGCTTGACGGGCAGTTCCCCGGCGCTGCACGCTCCGCACTGACGTGCCAGCCAGAGATCCAGCGGGCAGGAGCCGAAACCTGTTGTGGAAGGATGAATTACGGCATCTGTCACTAGGCGTCACCATACAGGCGCGTGCCGTCGCTGGCAGTGAGGTTGTGCAGGCAGAACGGAATCATGCGCCCGTCAGGCCGAACCACATGGATGCAGCAACCGCGCACCCGGTCAAGGTCGAGGCTCAGGGCATCCTGAAAAGCCATGGCCGAAAGCGTGAAGCGTTGCTCTGCCCCGGCCTGAGCCAGAAATCGGCTGAAGCCGTCCGCACTGGTCTTGCCGCCTGCGCTGCCAGAGTCAGATGCCCCCCCGCAGGCACAGGCAGATTCCCCGCCGCCGGTGGCCCCCTTCCAGTGCAGGGCCACAAACTGTTTGGCCTTGCGCGCGCCGTCCTCCGCTGATGGCGGCACTTCCGCGCCAGCGGCCTTCGGTGCTGGCGAGCAGCAAGACTGCCCCGCATCGGCCAGCCATTCCAGCGAAGGAGCGCCGTCTTTCTGCACCCGACGGTACACTGCGCTGAACGAACACAGCTCGTTTTCGCATCCCGGCGGGTGCAGGTGGCTGGGGCTGACCATTTCCGGTGCCTGCCGGGCAAGCTCGGCCATGACTTCGGGCAGGGTCAGGCGCGGGGCTTCCTCCAGCCGCCAGGGGTAGCGCCCAAAAAAGGCGGCTGGCTGCATGTGCAGACCCCGCACCGCCGGGCCAAGCTCCAGCGCCATGCGCAGCAGATCACCCAGTTCGCCATCATTGACGCCGCGCACAAGAGTCGCCACCAGCACCACGCCAAGCCCGGCCTCTGCGCAGTTGCGCACGGCACGGCGCTTGAAATCAAGACATTCCCTGCCCCGCAGGCTTGCAAAACTGCTTTCGCGCACGCCGTCCCATTGCAGATAGACAGAATCAAGCCCGGCCTCGCGCAGCGCACGGGCATAACCCTGCTCGCGCGACAGGCGCAGGCCGTTGGTATTGATCTGCACAAGCCCAAAGCCGCGTTGCCGCGCCAGAGCGATGATTTGCGGCAGGTCATCACGCATGGTCGGCTCTCCGCCGGATATCTGCACATTGCAGGGGCCGGACGCGCCCTTGAGCGTATCCATCTGCGCCGCAATCACGTTCAACGGCACATCTGCCGGCACTCCGGACTGTTGATTCGATATGGAACCAGCAGAAGCATAGCACACGGGGCAGGCCATATCACAGCGCATGGTGACCTCAAACAGGCCTGTGCAGGTATGCTGGGCATGGGCCGGGCAAAGGCCGCAGTCAAAAGGGCAGCCATCGCGGATAGGCGTATGCGGATTGGCTGGGTAGGAAGGGCTTTTGGGCCGCGACCATGCTGTAAAGGGCGGCGTGACAACGGCACCGGGCTTTGCCTCCCGCCATACGGGGACGCTGAACGTGCCGTGCTCCGGGCAGGTTTTGCGCAGCACGACAGTGAGGGCATCCTTGACCGAGCGTTCATAGGTGCCCTCTACCCGGCGCAAGCACACGGGGCAAAGGCTCTGGGTACGGCGTAAGGTCATGCCTTTTCCGTCAGATCCAGCTCGTAACTCTGAACCAGTTCCATGATTTTTCCCCAGCATTCCGCCAGCAAGTCGCCGCAGGCCACAGGATTTGGCTGTTCACCCGCAGTGCCGGAAGTCGCGCCGAGCCCAGCCGCAATCTGCCCGCAGCGCTGGCCGCCGTAAGCTTCCGTGCGGTCATAAAACCATGTGGCGTAGTCATTGAGCAGGGGGGTGAGCATGGGATGCGGAATTTCATCTTCCGCCCCCTTGCCTGCCACCAGAGCCAGGGCGCAGGCCCCGCCGGTCAAGAGACCACAGGGGCCGTCCGATTGACCGATACCGTGGCACAACCCCTGCGCGGCGCGCACCACGCCGGGATTCTGCCTGTCCTGAGCCTGCAACATAAGCAGGAGCAGGAGCTGGCTGCAACAATACCCCTGATGCACCAGGGGCAACAATTCCATCATCATGGGATTCATAGCGTCTCCTTTCGGGCAATCCAAAGGCCGTATCCATAGGCGCGCCAAGCTTTTCCTGGGCCAGCGCCCCCGCATGCGCAGCCCTGGCTGCTGCTATTCGCCGTGGGACGGGTTGCGTCGTCGCCGTACCAGATCATGCGGGCGGCCAGCTCCACCAGAGCGCGGCTGTTGTCCTCAAAATGCAGCAGATGCAAGCCCGCCGTTTCCACAAGCCCGCGCCACGCTGATTCAGGCCGCGCACCGGCAAGGCAAGATGACCCTGGCGCGGAGTATTCCGCCGGGAGTGGCTGAGCCGTCGCTGTTGTCGGCGGGATGGATTGGGACGAGTTCGATTGTACTGCGCTTGCGTGACCGAAACAGGAACAAGCAGAGCTAGAAGAGCCTGCACCAGAGCAGCCAGTGCTGACAGGGGGTTCATAGCCTGGCCGCAACATGAGGTCACTGAGCACCATCACCCCGCCGGGGCGCAGGGCGCGGCAGGCGGCGCGCAAGGCCGCAAGGGGATTATGCAACAAGGAAAGAACGCACTCGCACACTATACAGTCGCAAACGTCTGCGGCAAGCGGCGGGCGCTCAAGATCGGCCCGCACAATGCGGCAATCATCACTATGTGGCGCGTTGACTGAGGGGCTGGCATCGGCAGAAAATCCGACTCCGGCGTGTTTGTCCAGCCCCACGGCGCGATAGCCCATCTGCGAGAGCAGGCGCAGTGTCGCCCCTGCCCCGCTGCCAAGGTCAAGAACCAGCCCGCCGGGCGCAAGCAGGCCCCCAGATGCGCACCACGCAAGCGCGCGGCGCGTCAGCTCCACACCGCCGGGACGCCATGCGTCACCAGCTGCGCGGCGAAAGTCCGGCCTTTCCCACAGTGCGTTCATTTATCTTCCAGCAGTGCTTCCACCTCAAGCATCTTGCCTTCAGCCAGAGATTTGGGCACCTGCGTCAGCCCGCACTTGGGGCAGCGCGGCAAAAACACGTCAAAGGCGCTGTTGAGATAAAAAACCGGAACCTTCACCTGCTCAAGGGCAACGCGGCAACGCCCGCACACCCACTGACCGCCGTCTGGCCCGTAGTTTGGCCCCATGCTCATGACTGTTCACCTCTCTGCCCGCCATTTTGCGCACCCAACATGTTGGGACGCTGCCCATCGGTGCAGCACTGGTGGCTGTTGATGACATCCGCAGCTTCCTGACCGCCGGAACCCGGCACCACCATCCGGTGACACCACGCATCGTGCAGGACAAAGGCCTCGCCCTGCGCCTCGTATTCCACCCAGAAAGTCACCTTTCTGGGCCGCCACGAACCAAGACGGTGCCCGTCATCCAGATTTTCAAACCAGTGACCGCTGGCCTCGGCCCCCACAACTGCCCCTTCCACGTCTGAAAGCAGAATATGCCGATCTTCCAGCCGCGCCAGCACATCCGCCGTCACCAGCACCCTGCCCTTTCCCGCCTGCTCAGGCGTGTCTGCAAGCAGGGCCTGCTGCCCGGCGGCGCTGCCGTACTTCTCCAACAGTTTGCGGCGCAAGGCAGCCCTGTTGGCGCGGCGGGCCGAAAGACCGGGGCCTTGAGCCGCGCCGGACTGCGCATTGCCTGACGCCGGCAACAGCAGATCAAGCAGATGCCAGCACTCCTTGCCGCTGGCCGCCATGCGGTCGCGGCACATGATACACGAGGCGAGGCCGGGGTGTTCAAGCTGGGCGGCACGGTGATCGCTCATGGCGCGGGCGGTTTCCGGCTGGGCGCACCACACGAGGCCTCCGTAGCCGCAACAGGCTGTGGACGCGCCCGAAAGGCGCGGTTCTTCAATTTTTGCTCCGCATTTGCCAGCCAGACTGCGCACAGCGGCAAGCCATGCCGCATCGTGCCGGGCGGTGCAGGGATCCTGAATGGAAAAAACCGAGGGCAGGGAATTACCAGCAGCGGGAGCTTCAAACGGCAAGCCGTCCAGCACTTCCCACACGGAAACGGTCTGCGCTTCCGGCAGAACCTCCCGCAGGGCCGCAAGGCAGGAAGAGCAGGCCGCCATGATGCGCGGCTTGCCCAGCCCCTCCCAGGCTGTGCGCAGTTTGTCCGTATGTTCCCTGAACAGGGCCGTTCTTCCGGCCCAGCGCGCCGGGATGCCGCAGCAGGAAAGCATGATCCCCACGCCGGATTTCAGACCATTGCCAAGTTTTTCGCGCAGCAGATCATAAAGCTCCGCCGTTTGTTCCACACGCGCCGCAGCCAGCTGACAGCCGGGGAAGAACAGCCACTGCTCGCCCGCCCCCTGACTCGCGCCAGAGCCATGGGCTTCGGCGGCTGGCGGCATACCCGACAGCACAAGGGCGCATTCCGGCCCGGAGGCGCTTTCCATATCTTCAAGCGCAAATTCGTGGGCCGTGGGCGGCATAAAGCCGCGTTCCACCATGTCTTCCCTTGCGGAGAGGCACAGTTCGGCCATGGAAAAATTCTCCGGGCACAACTCCTCGCACTGGCCGCACAGGGCGCAGCCGTTGATGAGGGCATTGGCCGTGTGCAGGCCCTTGACGATGGAGGCGTTGTTATTGACCTGACGCGCGTAGAGACGCGGATAGCCCTTGTATTTTTGCAAATACACGCATTCGCGCACGCAGATCATGCACTGGCATTGCAGGCAGCGCTCCGCCTCGCGCGCGGATTCCTCCGCCGAATAGAGCGGCTCGCCGCAAGCAGCCTGCGCGGCTGGTTCCACACGCGGCACGGGGCTTATGCCCGTCAGATCGGTGTGCAGCGGCCCCTGGGATTTGTCCCGCGCAGCTGTGAGGGAAACACCGCTGGTTACGCGCTCCATTGTCTGAGCCGCGTGCCGCCCCTGCCCCGCCTGCCGCGACGGAGAGGCGAAAAGATGGCCTGTGGGGGTGCGGCTGCGCCAGCCAGCGCAGCAGATATTGTCGCGCCAGAGCAGGGTTTCCGCATCCACCTGCGCTTCATCTGGTGCAAGGTCGGGTGCAAGCTGCTGCACGGCATCGGCATCCACCAGCACGGCGTCATACTCCGCAGCAAGCTTCTCCAGCAGCGCGGCGTCAAGATTTGCCTGCGTAAAACTGACCTTCTGGCGGCCAAGAGCTTCCATGTCTTCCACCAGAAAATCCTTGGCAATATCCGTGGCATTATCTGCCGCCAGTGCGGGATGCGCCGCCAACAAAAATTCGCCCGGAGTCCCCGAGTGAAAAACTGTAACAGGATAGGCCTTGCGCGACAGATCCCAGGCTGCCGCAAGCCCGGCAAGCCCGGCGCCCATGACGGCCATACGGAATTTTTTGGGCGGCAAAGGCAGCAGACGGGTCTGCGGGCCCACAGCAAGCATGCACGAGAGTTCAAGCCCATGCATGGCAAGGCTGCCGCCCAGATCCTGCCGCAGACAGGCGTTCTCACAGGGGTGATCGCAAATGCGGGCAATAATGCCGGGCAGGGGCAAGTGCCGCTCAAGCACCTTGCGGGCTTCGCCCTGCTTGCCCTCAGCCATACGGGCCATGAAGGCGCGCACATCCAGATCAAAAGGACAGGCCACCCTGCAACGGGGCGGGCTTTCCTGTGTACAGTGCGACTCTATTTCGTGCAGACGTTGTTGATCCATCATGGCGATTGTTCTCGCTGGCTTGGTGCAGACAGGCGCTGCGGCAAGGGGCAGGCGGCGCAGATTGCCGCCAAAAATACAAACGGGGCGTTCAGAGATACCCCCGAAAGCCCCGATGCAAAAACATTGCACACCGTTACGGCGCTCATGGCCCGGCGCGCGGTAAACCTGACGAATAAACATGGGGCTGGGATATGGGGAGAATCCCTTTAAATCAGGATTCTCCCCAGTGTCTCCAGATGTTTACCGCAATCTTACGCTACTTGGGCATGGCCGCCAACACCTTTTCGGGGCGGGCGGGCAAGTGGCGCACACGCGCGCCGCAAGCATTGTAGATGGCGTTGATGATGGCAGGATGCGGCGCGGTAAGGGGCATTTCGCCCACGCCGGAAGCGCCGAAGGGGCCAGCCTTGCGGGGGGTCTGCACATAGACGATTTCCATGTCGTCAGGAATCATCTTGATGGTGGGCACGCCCGCGCCAGCAAGGGTGCTGTGCTTCTTCAGGTCTTCGTAGTCTTCGGTCAGGGCAAGGCCAACG
>NZ_DASQOG010000180.1:0-9585 GCF_035644575.1 Desulfovibrio sp.
CCAGCGTGTCGAGCTTCATGCCCGTGCCGGTTTTGCGGTTGGGGGCCAGCAGTTGCGCCCACTGCTCTTTGAATGTGCTCATAATGCCTCCTCCCCTGCATGTACGGCATGCGCGCCGGTGCCGCAAGCGCGGGCGGCGGATGCTTTTCTTTTGTTCCCGGCCTTGCTAGGCTTGCAAGACGTTTTCAAAACCGATGCCCCTACGGGGAAACCAAACCGTGCAGCAAGGCCAGATCATGACGAATTCGCTTTTTGATATATCCCTCTCCGCCCATCTGGAGCTTTTTGGCGCGTTGCAGACCATGCGCCCCGCCGTGGAAGCAGCGGCAGAGAGGCTGGGCGCGGCCCTTGGGGCAGGCGGCAAGGTGCTTATTGCCGGCAACGGCGGCTCGGCTGCAGACGCCCAGCACTTCGCGGCAGAACTTGTGGGGCGCTTTCAGTGCAACCGCAAGGCGCTGGCCTGCATCGCCCTGACCACGGACACGTCAAACCTCACGGCCATCGGCAACGACTACGGCTTCAACGATGTTTTCTCCCGTCAGGTTGAGGCTCTTGCCCGCCCCGGCGATGTTTTTGTGGGCATTTCCACCTCCGGCAATTCCCCCAACATCATCGCCGCCGTCAACGAGGCCCGCGCTCAGGGCATTGCCACTATCGCCCTGCTGGGCAGGGACGGCGGCAAGCTGGAATCCCTGGCCGACATGGCTGTTATTGTGCCCCACGATGTCACGGCCCGCATTCAGGAGGCCCACATCTTCATTCTGCACCACTGGGCCGATGTGCTTGAACGCGCCGTGGCGCAAAAATAGGCCCGACCACAGATTCCGCAGACGGCAGGATGACACCAAGCCTTTCCGGCCATTCATCCCAAGGCATGGGTCTTGGGCAAACGCCCCAACGAGGTTAGCCATGGATCAGCAGAACGTAGCCCAGTTCCTTGTTTCATGCCTCAGGGCCGAGGGAGTTAAGTACGTCTTCGGCATCCCCGGTGAGGAAAACATCAAATTTGTGCGGGCTGTGGCCGCCTCCGGCGACATCCGCTTTATTCTTGCCCGGCATGAGCAGGGCGCATCCCTGATGGCCGATATTTATGGCCGCCTGACAGGCAAGGCGGGCGTGTGCGCCGCCACTCTCGGGCCGGGAGCCATCAACCTGTTGCTGGGCGCGGCCGACGCGCAGACCAATTCAAGCCCTCTGGTGGCCATTTCCGCCCAGGTGGGGCTGAAGCGCATCTACAAGGAATCGCACCAGATTGTCGACCTTGTAGGCATGTTCAAGCCCGTTACCAAGTGGGCGGATACGGTGCTGACGCCCCAGGCAGTGCCCGAAATGGTGCGCAATGCCTTTCAGGTAGCGCAGGAGGAGCGCCCCGGCGCGACCTACCTTGCTATTCCCGAAGACGTGGAAGCAGCCCTCATGCCCGAGGCCGTGCCCCTCAAGGCGGCACCCTGCGCCAAGGCCATCCCCTCGCCCGCTGCGGTGGCGGAAGCCGCCGCCCTGCTGCGCTGCGCGCGCAAGCCCGTTATCATGGCCGGGCACGGCGTGGCCCGCACAGGCAATGCCGCCGTGCTGGCCGCCTTTGCCGAGCGCTACAAAATCCCCGTGGCGACCACATTCATGGGCAAGGGCGTTATCAGCGACCGCAGCCCCCAGTCGCTGGGCGTCATCGGTTTTATGCGGCACGACTACGAAAACTGCGCCTTCGATCAAGCGGACGTGATTCTTTCCATCGGCTATGAGTTGCAAGAATTCACGCCCATGCGCATCAATCCCCATTCAAACAAGCGCATCATCCACATCAACACATTCATGCCCGATGTGGACGCCCACTATATTCCCGAGATCAGCATCATGGCCGATGTGGGCCTTGCCCTGGCCTCTCTGGCCAAGGAGCTTGGGGCGGAACCTCTGCTTTCCGCCGGGCGCGGGGCGAGAATCCGCGAACTGGTGGAGGCTGAACTTGCCAAGGGCCGTGAGAGCGACGACTTCCCCCTCAAGCCGCAGCGCATCGTGAGCGACATTCGCGCTGCAATGGGCGATGAAGATATTGTGCTGGCCGACACAGGGGCCATCAAGATGTGGATGGCGCGCCTCTACCCCACCTATGCGCCCCTGACCTGCATTGTTTCCAACGGCCTTTCCACAATGGCCTTTTCCCTGCCGGGAGCCATCGGCGCGCATCTGGCCTGCCCCGAGCGCAAGGTGCTGGCCGTGATGGGCGATGGCAGCTTTTTGATGAATTCGCAGGAGATGGAAACCGCTGTCCGCGAGAATATTCCGCTCAAGATACTGATCTGGGTGGATGACAGCTACGGGCTCATCAAGTGGAAGATGGACATGGAATCCGGCTCGCACGACTGCGTGGACTTTGGCAATCCCGACTTTGTGGCCTATGCCGAAAGCTTTGGGGCCAAGGGCTACCGCATTGAAAGCGCCGCCGAACTTTTGCCCACCTTGCAAAAGGCTCTGGACGAACCCGGCGTGTCGCTGGTGGCCTGCCCTGTGGACTACAGCGAGAACATGGCGCTCATCAATAGCCTGGGAGAGCTGACGCCTGCGCTGTGTGCGTTGGATGAGTTGTAGCGAATTGATATTTTTTTAACGGAGCGGCTGCATCTTTGGTGGATGTGGCCGTTTTGTTGTTTCTTTTGCGATATCCGGTTATTTTTTTCTGCTCTTCGGGCTTGTTATTCCGCCGTCCTGCGAAGTTTGGGACGCCTGCGCGGCGCGCGATTTCGCCTCCCCGGCGTGGGGCAAAGGGGGCCTGTTAGGGGCTGCACTATACTGCCTCCCATTAACAAGGCAGCCCTGTTAAGGTAGTTTTCTTCAAGTTTGGAGGAAACATGAAACGCCGTATCTGGGACAGCAAAAGTAAAGCCCGCATCGTGCTTGAAGGCTTACAGGGGCGCTCTGTGGCAAGCCTTTGCAGTGAATATCAAATCACTCAGAGCATGTACTACCGCTGGCGAGATACTTTTTTGGCCAATGCCGCCCAGGCATTCGAAGCCAGCACGACAAACCGCCGTGAGGAGCGCCTTTCGGCAGAGAACCAAAGGCTTAAGCTGGCCGTTGGCGAGTTGACGCTGGAATAAAAAAAAAACGACTGGTAAGCGACAGGCGGCGAACCGGCCAGACTCAGCTTCAGCGCGATGCCGAGATATTGCCGCTGATCGAAGCCCTTAAAATGGAGCATCCTTTTTGGGGCTACCGCCGCGTGTGGGCTACCCTCCGACATAAAAGCGGCATGAACATCAACGCCAAACGTGTGGAACGTTTGATGCGTCTGTATGGACTGGGAGTTAGGAGAGCAGCCTTGCAGGCAAAGCGCACTTCCACTGGAAGCAAACCGCGTCCTGTTCGGCCCTGCCAGTGGTGGGGCATCGATATGACCAAGGTCATGACGGAAAGTGGCTGGGTGTATGTTGTACTGGTAGTGGACTGGTTTTCTAAAAAGATCGTCGGCCATCATGCTGGCTACCAAAGTCGAAGTCATGAGTGGCTGCAAACCTTGGAGATGGACATTCAAGCGCACTTTCCCGAAGGCGTCCGAGAACAGGACTTGAGCCTGATGAGTGATAACGGCTGCCAACCAACAGGAAAGGCATTTGTGCGTGGATGCGCGATGCTAGGCATCTCACAGGCATTCACTAGATATAACAATCCCAAAGGAAACGCGGATACTGAACGGACGATGCGCACGATTAAGGAAGAACTTTTCTGGCTGCACGAATGGCGCAGCCTTGGGCACTTGACCGATGCACTTTCCGGCTGGATAGAACTCTTTAATACCACATACCTGCACTCGGCGCTTGGCTGGAAGCCCCCGCAATGCGTGCATCAGCAGGCTGGTAAAAACCTGAAGGATACTCCCTTAAAGGCCGCTTGATTCATGGGGGGGCATTACATGGCAATTAGCACCACCCCTTTGATTGCCCCTGACAGGATCAGAGAAGACCTTGCACCCTTTGGCTACACCATCGTCCCGATCCACCATCTGCAAACCCTCGAAGCCCACTCCAAGGAACTCTTCGAGCTGGAGTCGAAGGGGCTGATCGTCGGGCAGGAGAAGCTGCGTTATTTAATCCTCCATCGGAGGAAAAAACGCAAAAATGGGTCGGGGATGTATAAAATGCGCGCCTCTTCGTCCCAATCAATTGGCTTATCTCCTTGCGATATTCCACTTGCGATTTTCGCTAGGTGTTTAAGGGCATTTGAAACTTCAAGTCGTTGCGGAGGCTTGTTTGCCAAAATGTTGGCTAAAAAACCGCGTAGTTCGTCATAGGAAATCTTTACCTTTGGGCCAGTGGCAGCGACAGCAAGAAAAATTGCTTGATAGATATCCGCAGTCCCGCCATTTTTCAAGGGACGTTGCTGACGAGCTGTTCTTGTTTGTGGTCCAGCAGCAAGCCTTGTGTAGATTGGTTCTCCAGAATCTTTTGCAACACTTCGAAATATTGCTTCAATATCACTATTGACAGGTATGTTCTGAGTTGTACTGGTATATGCCATTATGCCACTATTGAAGCATAGCTCCCAAAAAAACTTCTGCACCAACAGTGGACTCTTATGTGATTCACTTATCAGACTACGTATGATTTTACTATCACATGTTGCATTAAGTGTTTCTAGTCCACGTTTCGGGATGAGCAACAGCTCACTGTCGTTCCATTCTGGTATTTCTACATGTATGAACCGTCCTGTGAGTTCCGGCTCAGACCTTATCGCCTCAAATGCTCTATGTGTTACAGATATTAGTACTATTTTTAATCCATCAAAGATTGCGCTTTTGATGCTCCTAAGAAACGATATCCTTACATCTTGAGGCAGGTAGTGGAAGTCGTCTATTACAAGTCGCACTTTATTTTCTTGCATATACCTAAGGGCTTCTAGCATTGTGTCGATAGAGTATGCTCTCGTCATCTCATTGCTAGAGAGCTGGGATCCACCTACTTTAAATACTGCTTTCAATTTTCCAAGGAGGGGGATTCCTCCCTCTCCTTCAATGGAAGTCTCTACAGATGAAGAGTTCTGTCGTCTTTGTGATTGTGTTGTAGTAATAGGAAAGTTTAGTATGCTACACACCTTGCTCCAAATGGCCTCTTCGGTTGAAACCTGCCCACCCTCAACCCATATATATGGCGCGTCTTTGAGTATCGTTCTACATAGTACTGTTTTTCCAGATTTTGTTGGCCCTGTGAGGGACACAATGGAATTGGGCTGAGATATGGACTTTATAAAGGACCTGTTGACGTCATCTGTAGTGCGCTCAACATAGGTAACAGAGGGCAACCCTCCTGCAACAAAGATATCTTCAAGTAAATAAGAGGTACTCACGGTGTTCTCCAGAATATTTGAAATCCCAACGCCTCCCGACGATCCCCGAATCACCTAAGATAGTCAACAACCTTTGGTAGATATGCGGTGGTTTGGAGTTTATTTCTGGTAAAGTGGCGCCATTTGGTCCTAACGATTATCCCAGCCAGCACTTCATATTCTCGTTGAGCCACCCTCCGGCTGGCGTTTCTCCATCAATAAGACAGCGCATGAGGGCTAGGACAGGCCAACCTCTTCTGCCTGGAGGCTGCTGCGCTTTGAACTTATAGCCATGTCACCGCACCAGCTCTATAGTACAAACAGTGGCGTCCTATCTGAAATGGAAGAAATTGGTATCGACATATTGTGACCAGACGGAAGAAAAGAGAGGTCTAAGTGGCGGGAGTGGGGGCAGCGATGGGATGGGGGGCAGTTGTGGGATAGCTGGTATTGGTGCTATTTTTCGGATAGGAGGGATTGGACCGCCTGTAGGATGGTCCCCATAAAAGACTGCATGTCCATTACTGTCTCTAATCCACCCATTATGCAGCCAGCCTAAATGCTGTCCTTGATATGTGAAAATAACATCGTTTTTGATATAGCCGAGCGGGTGTCCTTGGAATGAAAAAAGCTGCCCCCTCTCATTCATATTAACAACAGCTTGCCCATGACGGTTGTAAAAGATCATGTTGCCCTCCGATTTGGTGAAGGTAGAAAGCTAAGGCTTGGTGTTACTTTTCCACCAGCTTGAGATTTTCTTTTAGTTCAGCCTTAATATAGTCAGGGGTTCCGGAGTTGAAAGCAAGCCTGACCCAGCTGGTGTGGCTTCAACATGTTTGATGCATTTTGCCATTCGTTCTGGCAGAGTTTCCATGACTTTTTTAGCGAGATCATCGGCAGAATCATTTTGTGATACAAGCGGATGCACACCCACCCCGTAAAGCTCAGGCCAACACCAACAGCTAGCCATGGAAGAAAGAAGGCCATATTTACCCCTCACAGCCTGTAGTTGCCAGCCGATACCATATATTTTTTTGCAAATCTAGAGATAGTCAACCCCTGCGTTAACAGCTTGCCAAACTACTCCCTCAACTGCTACACCAAGCCCATTGGAAGCACATCAAATCTTCAATGATTCCAATGGTTACATGTGGTGAATGCGGAATCCCACCCTCTCCACCATTAATACATAATAAAACGGCGTGTTGCTTTAGATAGCAATACGCCGTTTTCGCGTTGAAAAAGGGTATGTTTTTAGCGAGTGCGCGACCAGTATACCCCTCCCCTCGCCACCAAGGCCCTTCTCGGCCTCCCTGCCTTTATTCTCTTTTCTACTCGCCAATGCCTTCGTACAGGGCAGACGACAAATACCGCTCGCCCGCATCAGGCAGAATAACCACGATGGTCTTGCCCTCAAATTCGGGCAAATCCGCCAGCCGCGCCGCGGCCGCTGCCGCCGCGCCGGAAGAAATACCGGCAAGAATGCCTTCTTCGCGCGCCAGCCTGCGGGCAAATTCAATGGCTTCATCGTTGCCCACAGTCTCCACCCGATCCAGCAAACTGACATCCAACGTTTCAGGGATAAACCCAGCGCCGATGCCCTGAATCTTGTGCGGCCCGGGTTGCAGGGGTTTACCCGCCAGATGCTGACTGATGACCGGGCTCGCCTCAGGCTCTACAGCTACGGAAACAATGTTCTTGCCCCGCACCTGCTTAAGATAGCGTGAAATACCCGTAATGGTGCCGCCTGTGCCTACGCCCGCCACAATGGCGTCCACCTGTCCATCTGTGTCATTCCAGATTTCCGGGCCGGTGGTGGCTTCGTGTATGGCCGGATTGGCCGGATTCTTGAACTGCTGGGGCATAAAATACGCGCCGGGGTTGGCAGCGACCAACTCTTCAGCCTTTCTGATGGCGCCGGGCATGCCCTCCGCACCGGGCGTGAGCACCAGCTTGGCCCCTAGCATGGCCACCACGCGGCGGCGCTCAAGGCTCATGGTTTCGGGCATGGTGAGCGTAAGCTCATAGCCCTTGGCAGCGGCCACATAGGCCAGGGCAATGCCTGTATTTCCGCTGGTGGGTTCCACAATGCCCACGCCGGGGCGTAGCAGGCCACGGCTCTCGGCATCGGCAATCATGGCCGCACCAATGCGGCATTTGACGGAATAGGAGGGGTTGCGGCCTTCAATCTTGGCCAGCACTATGGCCTTGGGGCCGACCACGCGGTTAAGCCGCACCAGAGGGGTATTGCCGATGGAAAGGGGATTATTCTGATAAATTCTGGACATATGCGTTCTCCTTGCCCGCCTTGGCGATGCTGTGTGCAATCCAGATTGTATGGTTCAGCCGTGTCGGGCGGGCATGACACCTCTGGCCCGGCATTAAATACATTAACTCGACTGACTAAGTGATAATAATAGAACTCCTGAAAGGCAAGGCCTGATGCAAAAATATTTCTGCCCGCCCGGAAGAGGCTAAGACAAACTCGTATCAAATGCTGAAATCGGGGATAGCGGCTGCCTGAGCGTCCACAAGATCCTGAAGCGTGGTGCCGCCGTATACGTTTTCCAATGCCTGCCGCGCCCGCTGCCACAAAGGCATGAACACGCAGTCCGGCCCAAGGGAACACTTGCGCACAGGGCTGTCGCCCTCGCAGTCAAAAGGATGCACCGGGCCGTCCAGAAAGCGGATAACCTCGAGCGTGGTGATCTGGCTGGCAGAGCGGGCCAGCATAAAGCCGCCAGCCTTGCCGCGGCGGCTGTCCACAAAGCCGCCGCGCCTGAGCTGGTTGAGAATGTTCTCAAGAAAACGCGGGGGAATGGCCTGCGCCTCTGCAATCTCCTGAATGCGCGTGGGGCCGCTGCCTGTGCGCCGGGCAAGCTCGAAGAGGGCGCGCAAACCGTATTGGCATTTGAGTGAAACGCTCATGGGTAATCCTTGCGGGAAAAGGCGGTGCAACCGCAGGAAAAAATCAGCCGAAGCTTACGGTCTCGCCGGGGGCCATTTCCACACAGCGGCAGGACAGATGCAGGTTTTCAAGCTCAGCCCTGAACCCTGCTGCGCTCTGCGCCAGCACCGGGAACGTTCCCCAATGCATGGGAACGGCAGCCTTGCAGCGCAGCAGCTTGCAGGCCAGAGCTGCCTGACGAGCATCCATGGTAAACACGCCGCCCACGGGCAGCAGGGCCACGTCAATGCTGTAGAGCTGACCCCACAGCTCCATGCCGCTGAAAATACAGGTGTCGCCCGCATGGTATACGGTGAGTCCATCGGGCATCCGCACAATATAGCCCGCCGGAGCGCCCGAATCGCTGGAATGGTAGGCCTGCGTCATGGTCATGCTCACGCCCTTGTGGGTCAGGGTGCCGCCCATGTTGAAGCCAATGCCGTTGAGAATCTGCTCTTGCGGCACACCTGCTTCGGCAAGTTTGCCCGCCGTGCCCACAATGGCCCCCAGCTGCGCGCCGGTGCGGCGGCACAGGGATACGGCATCGCCCACATGGTCGCCGTGGTCGTGGGTCACCAGCACAATATCCACATCACCTGCCGCGCTGGACGATACCCCCGCAGAAGGAGCAAAAAAAGGATCAATAATCACCTGCGCGTCAGGCGCGCTGATTTTGAATGCCGAGTGTCCAAACCAGGTTATGTCGCTCATGCTGCCTCCAGCGTAAGACTTTACCAATTCAGAAAATACGTACCGACAGGGGGACGAAAGACGGCAAATGGAGGAGCGGCGTGGTGCCGCCCTTTGCTGCGCTATGCCTGACCTGTCCAGCGGGCAAGACCATGCGCAAGCCCCACCTGGTCAAAGATGCGGCCACAGAACTGCTCCAGCAGTTCCTCCACGCCTGCAGGGCGCAGATAAAAACAGGGGGAAAACGGCATGATCACCGCGCCAGCCTCGCGCAGGGTCAGCAAATTGCGCAGATGTATGGCAGAAAGCGGGCTTTCGCGCGTGACCATCACCAGAGGCAAGCGCTCCTTCAGCGCTACATCCGCAGCCCGGTGCACAAGGTTGCGCGTGGCGCCGCTGGCGATGGCCCCGACTGTTCCCATGGAGCACGGCACTAGCAGCATGGCCGCCGGTTCGCTACCACGCCGCCACCACGAGCCGCTGGCCGGGCCTGCTCCCAGATCTTCCGCAGCATACACGGTGTGCGCCAGCGCCGTGAGCAGATCGGCGTCCGCGCCGCATTCCGCCCGCAGCACGGCCCGCGCGCCATCGGAAACCACGCAATGGGTGCGCACATCGGGCATGGCCGCCAGCAG
>NZ_DASQOG010000181.1:0-4512 GCF_035644575.1 Desulfovibrio sp.
AAAAACGGCAAAGGATTTGCGGGATGCATGCGCCTTTATCCGCCCGCCCCCTTGCGCAACCTCCAAGACTGCTTATTTTATGACAGCAAAGCCAACATCCACCCCGCCCACAAGCCTCGGGCATCGTGAGCGGCTGCGGCAAAGACTGGAACTGGAACCCACAGCAGTGGCGGATTATGAAGTGCTGGAGCTGCTCCTGGGCTATGGCTTGACCCGCAAGGACACAAAGCCCCTCGCCAAGGAACTGATACAGAAGTTTGGCAGCATTCGCGGGGCGCTGGACGCAAGGCCCGAAGAACTCTTGCAGGTGCCCGGTTTCGGGCCGGGATTGCTGGCCTTATGGCGGGTTTTGGGCGAAACACGGGCGCGCTACGCCGCAGCAGATCTGCGGCAAAAGGAAGTTCTGGCAACCCCGGAGGCTGTGGCCCGCATGGCGCAGGCCCGGCTTGGCACAAGCCCCCACGAGGAATGCTGGCTGGCGCTGGTAGACAGGCGCAACCGCCTTATGGCCTGGGAGCGTCTGCGCAGGGGCGGCATTGCAGAAGTTTCAATCTACCCAAGGGACGTTCTTGAAGCGGCCCTGTTCCGAAAGGCAAGCGGCATAATCTTGGTGCACAACCACCCCGGGGGCAATCCGGGGCCTTCGCAGGAAGACCGCCTGCTGACAGAAGAACTGCAAAGACTGGCCCCCCGCATGGGGCTGCGCTTTCTGGATCACGTCATCGTTACAGATGGAGACTGCTACAGCATAACGCAATCGCAACGCATTTGAATCGAAAGCAGTCGGGGAGAATATATATGGCTGACATCAATGAAAAAGACATTTTGCTGCATCAGGAAGAACCCATTGAGGCAGAACCTGCCATCGACAGTGATGCGGACAAGGCGGAAATGAACGCGCCCGAAACGCTGGATCACGAGGGCAGCCTCAATACGGCGGCGCAGAGCATTCCCGACACGCTGCCCGTGTTGCCCGTTCGAGACGTGGTTATCTTCAACTATATGATCTTGCCGCTCTTTATCGGGCGCGACAAATCAGTGCAGGCCGTGGACGCAGCCCTGAAGAACGGGCGGCATCTACTTGTGTGCGCGCAGAAAGAAGAAGCCACCGAAGATCCCAAGCCGGAAGACCTCCACGAAGTCGGCACGGTGGTGCAGGTCATGCGCATGCTCAAGATGCCCGATTCTCGGGTGAAAATTCTTGTGCAGGGCGTCAGCCGCGCACGGGTTACGGGCTACCGTCAGGTGGAGCCCTTCCTTGAAGCGCGCATAGAAACCCTGCCCGAGCAAATCCCCGTGGTGGACGCCACTGTGGAGGCCCTGTTGCGCTCCGTGCGCGAGCAGAGCGAAAAGGTGCTGACCCTGCGCGGCCTCTCCTCGCCCGACGTACTTGCAGTTTTGCAGGGCGTGGACGATCCGGGCCGTCTGGCAGACCTTATCGCCGCCAATATGCGCATGAAAACCGCCGATGCACAGCGTATTCTCGAGGCGGAGAATCCCATTGACCGCCTCATGCTGGTCAACACCCAGTTGCAGCGCGAGGTGGAAGTCGCCACCGTGCAGGCGCGTATCCAGAGTTCGGCCCGCGAGGGCATGGACAAGGCGCAGAAGGATTATTTTTTGCGCGAGCAGCTCAAGGCTATCCGCACCGAACTTGGCGACAAGGACGAAGACGGCGAAGAAGACCTTGAAAACCTCAAGCAGGCACTTGAAAAAGCAGGCCTGCCCAAGGACGTGCGCAAGGAAGCCGACAAGCAGTTGCGCCGCCTTTCGGGCATGCACGCCGATTCTTCCGAGGCCAACGTGGTGCGCACCTACCTTGACTGGCTGGTGGAACTGCCGTGGAAAAAACTCTCGCGCGACAGGCTGGACATTGTCCACGCCAAGGAAATTCTTGACGAAGACCACTGCGGGCTCGACAAAATCAAGGATCGCATCCTTGAATTTTTGAGCGTGCGCAAACTCAATCCGCAGTCCAAGGGGCCTATCCTCTGCTTTGCGGGCCCTCCCGGCGTGGGCAAAACCTCGCTTGGGCGCTCCATTGCGCGGGCGCTGGGCCGCAAATTCCAGCGGCTTTCGCTGGGCGGCATGCATGATGAGGCGGAAATTCGCGGGCATCGGCGCACCTACATAGGCGCCATGCCGGGGCGCATCATTCAGGCCCTCAAGCAGGCCGGTACGCGCAACCCCGTCATTGTGCTGGACGAAGTGGACAAGCTGGGCGCGGATTTCAGGGGAGATCCCTCATCCGCCCTGCTGGAAGTGCTTGATCCGGAACAGAACTACACCTTCAGCGACCACTACCTGAACGTGCCCTTTGATCTTTCAAAGGTTATGTTCCTCTGCACGGCCAACCACCTGGAAACCATCCCGGCGGCCCTGCGCGACCGTATGGAAGTCATTTCCCTGCCAGGGTACACCTTGCAGGAAAAGGCCCAGATCGCCCGCAAGCATCTGCTGCCCAAGAAGGTGGAAGACAACGGCCTTGCCCCCAAGGATGTGGAACTGACGGAAGAAGCCCTGGAAAAGATCATCCGCGAATACACGCGCGAGGCCGGGCTGCGCAACCTTGAACGCGAGCTTTCCTCCATTTGCCGCAAACTGGCCCGCCGCAAGGCCGAGGGCAAAAAACCGCCCTTTATGGTTGATGTGGCCGATGTGGAAAAGCTGCTGGGCGCGCCCCGCTTTATTGAAGACGAAAAGGAAAAGAAGCTCATGCCCGGCATGGCTCTGGGCCTTGCCTGGACGCCTGCTGGCGGTGAAGTGTTGACGGTTGAAGCCACTGTCATGAAAGGCAAGGGCGGCCTCACCCTCACCGGGCAGCTTGGCGATGTGATGAAGGAAAGCGCCCAGGCGGCCTTGAGCTACATCCGCAGCCGTGCGGAAGAGCTTGGCGTTGACCCCGGCTTTGTGTCGCAATACGACCTGCACGTGCACGTACCAGCGGGCGCAACGCCCAAGGACGGCCCCTCGGCAGGCGTTACGCTGACCACGGCCCTCATCTCCGCCCTGAGCGGGCGGCGTGTGCGCGCAGACCTGTGCATGACCGGCGAGATCACCCTGCAAGGCCGGGTGCTGCCTGTGGGCGGCATCAAGGAGAAAATCCTGGCGGGCGTGGCGCGCGGCCTCAAGCACGTGGTCATTCCGCACCAGAACGTCAAAGATCTCGAGGATGTGCCCAAGGAACTGCTCAAGCGCATCACCGTGCACCCAGTACACCATTATGACGAGCTGCTGCCCATCGTGTTTGAAACCAAGGGCGGTCGCGGCAGTTCCACAACGGGCAAGGGCGGCAAAAGCAAGGTGGAAGAATCCACAGGCGTTGCTGCCAAGAGTGCGGAAGCAGGTAAAACCGCTGGAGCAAGAAAGCCCAAGCGCCCCGCAGAAGCCGGAGCCTGACATTCGTGCGCCTCAAGCAATATATAGATGACGCGACAGAGCAACTGACAAAGGCGGGGGTGGACAGCCCCCGCCTTTGCGCAGAAGTGCTGGCGCGCGAAACGCTCAAGGGCGATCCATCCGGTTCCGCCCGTCTGTTTTGCATTCTGGAGGCTGGGCGCGAGCTGACTGCCAGTGAAGAGAATGATTTTCTGGCCCTGGTGGCCTGCCGGGCCACAGGGCAACCTCTGGCCCAGATCATCGGGCGCAAGGAATTTTATGGCCGCGACTTTGCGGTTACGCCGCACACCCTCATTCCCAGACCAGAAACGGAACTCATTGTGGACAATGCCCTGGAGCTGCTGCCGGAAGAGCGCCTCAGCTTTGCTGACCTGGGCACCGGCACAGGCTGCATCGGCATAACTCTGGCGGCAGAGCGCCCCGGCTGGAACGGTATTCTGCTGGATATCTGCCCCAATGCCATTGCGGTTGCCGCCCAAAACGCGGAGCGGCACAGTGTGAACAGCAGGCTAACGGCGCTGCGGGCAGACATGCGTACCCCGCCGCTCAAGCCGGAATCACTGCGTCTGCTTGTGAGCAATCCGCCATATATCGCTGATGCAGAGCGGCATATGGTTATGGATGAGGTGCTGCACAACGAACCGCACAGCGCCCTGTTCTCTGAAAACAACGGCCTGCTCCACCTGAAAGCTGCTGTGGATGCCGCTGCGATTGCATTGCAAAATGGCGGTTGGGTTTTGTTGGAACACGGCGCAAATCAGGCGGATGCCGTGCGCAATCTACTGACTGATACAGGAATTTTCAAAAAAATTGAAAATAAACGGGATATTGCCCGATTAAACCGTTGCACATTGGCGAGGAAAGGGCTATAAGGCCAAATCGTTTCCGCGCAAAGGCGCGAAAAACGGTAAAAAGCAGCACGGCTCACTATAATTTGAAAAAATTTGAGCCAAAGCGAAATTTTTGCTTGCCAAGCAGAATGAAAATCGCTAATAAGCTGTGTTGCCGCTGGCGTAGCTCAACTGGCAGAGCAGCTGATTTGTAATCAGCAGGTTGCGGGTTCGAGTCCCATCGCCAGCTCCACAAGAAGCTGAACGAAGATCGGACTTTCCG
>NZ_DASQOG010000182.1:0-5539 GCF_035644575.1 Desulfovibrio sp.
CGCGCTTTTGCCTTTCCGCCCTGTTTTCAACCCTGGTCTTGCTGGCCCTGCTCTGGCACTGGGGCGATCTGGCCCGGCTGAAAGCCTTGTTGCTGGAGCGTACTGCGCCGCGCGGCACTGCGGCGTCCGGCGAACCTGCTGCTGATTCGGCCCCTGCGCCATCGCCGGAACCCGGCCTTGCAGATATTTTTGAATCTGGCTCCACTTGCGACAGCGCCGTCCGCAGGCATGGGGCGCAGGGCGGGAGCGGCGCGCCCCTGAGCGAAGATATCGCAGCCGGGGCTGTTGTGAGCGCCGAGCTTGGGCGGGCCTTTTTGCTGCGCCGCCCGGAAGCATGGCGCGTTACGGCGGGCATGTTCGGCAGAACGTTTGCCCCTGCCCCTGATCTGCTGCTGCGCCTTTACGCGCTGGAAGACGCTGAAAACCTGTGCCGCCTTGGGCGGATTCTTGAAAAAGCAGCGCCCTGCGTGGGCGCGGAGCGGCTGGCCTCTGCCGCGCACGCGATGCAGTGGGCTGTAAATGATTCGGACGCAGCCTCTGCGGCTCAGGCCGTGGAAGAATGCGTGCTGGCGCTGCGCGAAGTACTGGGCGCGCTGGAAGGGCAAACGGCCCGCAAGGAAAGCAAGCCCTCGGTGCAAGAGGGCGGAAGATAAGGAGATCATATGGGTTTTTTCTCTGCCATAAAAAAGATGTTCGGCGGCGCGGAAGATGCGGCCAATGCGGCGCAGGAAGTGCCCGCAGAAATTGACGCAGCTGCACCTGAATCCCTTGCAGAACCTGCTGCGAAACCAGCGGCAGAATCCGCTGCCCAGCCTTTTGCGGCATCTGCCGCTGATGAGGCTCTTACCCGGCGCCTGCGCGAGGCTGAGCCACGGCTTTCCGTATGGCTTGGTATTGTGCTTGAGGGCGTGGAGGAAGCGGGCGACCTGCTGTGGCAGCGTTTGTTCTTCTTGCTGCGCGCCCTTGATGCCCCGGAGGCCGAAGCTCAGAACTTTGTGCGTGATTTTCAGGAATGGCTCGCCCGCATGGATTATCGGCAGGTGGAGGAATTCCGCTCTGAATTGCAGTACCGTCTGGCTCTCGCCCTTGATATGGAAGACGAAGAGGACGAGCGCAACCGCCTGTTTCTCAAGATCAGTCAGGGCCTTTCGCGCACCCGCGAGCAGTTTTCCAAGGGGCTGGACGCATTGTTTGCCGGGCATGGCGAACTGGACGACGCCTTCTGGGAAGAGCTGGAAGAACTTTTTATCATGGCCGATCTTGGCTACGAGCCTTCCATTGAACTGGTGGAACGCCTGAAAGAGCGCGCCCGCAAGGAAAAGGTGACGGAATCCGCCATGGTGCGCCAGTTGCTCATGGCTGAAGTGGAAGAAATCTTTCGCGCGCCGCGCCGCATTGCAGCCGTTAACCAGCCCGAAGTTGTGCTGATGATCGGCGTCAACGGCGTGGGCAAAACCACCACCATTGCCAAGCTGGCCCACCGCGACCGCATGCAGGGCAAAAAGGTCATGATTGCCGCCGCAGACACCTTCCGCGCTGCCGCCATCGAGCAGTTGCAGGTCTGGGCCGGGCGCGTGGGCGCGCTGTTCCATGCGCGCACCGCTGGTTCCGACCCTGCCGCCGTGGCCTACGAGGCTATGGATCGCGCGCTTCAGGAAGGTGTGGACGTGCTCTATGTGGATACGGCTGGCCGCTTGCAGACCAAGGTCAACCTGATGGAGGAGCTGAGCAAGATCCGTCAGGTGTTAGGCAAAAAGCATGCGGGCGCGCCGCACCGCACCATTCTGGTGATTGACGCCACCACCGGGCAGAACGCCCTTTCGCAGACCAAACTGTTCAAGGAAGCTGCGGGCATAGATGAACTTATCATCACCAAGCTCGACGGCACGGCCAAGGGCGGCGTAGCCATAGCCGTTGCCATGCAGCACCACCTGCCCATCACCTATGTGGGCCTTGGCGAAAAAATGGAAGACCTGCGCCCCTTCAGCGGCGAGGATTATGCCCGCGCCCTGCTGGGCGTGAAGGAAGACGCGTAGGCCCGGTCAGGATTCAAACCTGCAATCCCGGCGCGATTGCCGGAAGCGGAGCATGCCATGAGAAGAGCGTTTATCTGTCCGTCCAAGTACGTGCAGGGCGAGAACGAACTGCTCAACCTTGGGTATTTTGTGCGGCAGTACGGCACAAAGGCCTTGCTGGTAGCCACGGAAAGCAGCGTGAACAGGGTGCGCCAGACGCTGGACGCCACAGCGGCCAAATTTGGCGTGACCTTTGTGGAAACGGAATTTCAGGGCGAATGCTCGCGCGTTGAAATCGCCCGCCTTGGCGAGCTGGCGCGTAAGCACTCCTGCCACTGCACGGTGGGGCTTGGCGGCGGCAAGGCGCTGGACACGGCGCGCTGCGTGGCGGCGGGGCAGGGGGTCATTGTGGTGCCCACCACTGCGGCTACAGACGCGCCCACGAGCCATTCTGCGGTGATCTACACGCCGGACGGCGAAATGGAAGACTACGCCTATTTTCCCCGCAATCCCGATGTGGTGTTGATGGACGTTTCCATCATTGCCGCCTCGCCGGTGCGCTATCTGGTGTCGGGCATGGGCGATGCCCTTTCCACCTATTTTGAGGCGCGGGCCAACGTGCGTTCGTGCGCTCCCGTCAACGCGGGCCTGCCCTGCGGCGCGCGCACGGGCGACTGCCCCCCGGCCAGGGGAACCCTTGCAGCGCAAGCCCTTGCAGCCACCTGCTACCGCACCCTGCTGGAAGACGGCTACAAGGCCGTGCTGGCCTGTCAGGCCAAGATGGCGACGCCAGCGCTGGAAAACATCATTGAAGCCAATTCCCTGCTTTCCGGCCTGGGCTTTGAGAGTGGCGGTCTGGCGGCAGCCCATGCCGTCCACGATGGCCTGACCGCGCTGGAAGAAACCCACACCTATCTGCACGGCGAAAAGGTCGCCTTTGGCACGCTGGTGCAACTGGTGCTGGAAAACGCTCCCACGGAAGAACTGGACGAAGTGCTGGGCTTTTGCACCTCCGTGGGCCTGCCCGTGTGCCTGAGCGATATCGGCATTACGGACATCAGCCCGGAAGCCTTGAGCAAGGTGGCCCGCAAGGCCTGCCTGCCCGAAGAATCCATCCACGCCATGCCCTTCCCCATCACGGAAGAGAGCGTAGCTGCGGCCATTATGGCGGCGGACGCGCTGGGCAACGCATTCAGAAGCTAAAACTATCCTGCGGCGCAAGCCGCCAGGGCTGAAATTGTCAGCAATAGAAGGGGGATTCCTGCACGGGAATCCCCCTTCTCCGTATTTGCAGGGCAATTCTGAGAAGTCCGATCGTCAGTTATTCCCAGCTGCGGCGCATTTTTGCTGTTTTGCGGCAGGCGGTGGGGCATTCTTATGGAGCTTAACAAGATATGAAACCCCCCGTTGACTTTCCCCTGCACTGGAAGGTTACGCTGCTCTGAAATAACCATTTGAGCATCTGGCAGGTGCTGAAAATAGATCTGAAAGGGTTTGTGGGCCGATATGTATTTTGTGGGGATTGTTTACGTTTAACGCCTGGAGTCGTGTGATGAAAAAAAATTGTCTTGCATTGTTTGTCAGTTGCTTTGTCTTTGCATTCACGCTCAGCCAGTCGGCCAGTGCCGTTACAGAGCTGAAGCACTGGCCTGCCCCTGTGAAAGAACAGCTCGACAAGGTGATTGAAAAAAATGCCAATCAGGGCAACTTTGCCGTTTTTGACATGGACAACACGAGCTACCGCTATGATCTGGAAGAATCCCTGCTGGCCTACATGGAAATGAAGGGCGCGCTCTCCCGCGAAAAGCTGCCCCAGGAACTGCGCCTCATTCCTTTCAAGGATACCAAGGACTTCAAGGAAGGTCTTGTCAGCTATTACTACCGCCTGTGCGAAACGGAAGACCTCATCTGCTACCCCTGGGTTGCCCAGGTTTTTGCTGGCTTTACGCTTAAGGAACTCAAGGGCCATGTGGACGGCCTGATGGAATATAAAAAGCCCCTCAAGGCCAAGTATTACAGCGGCGATACCGTGAAAGAAGCCAGCATCAACCCGCCCAAGCCCTTCACCGGCATGCAGGAACTGTACGCCAAGCTGATGGAAAACGGCATCAACGTGTATGTTATGACGGCCGCCAGTGAAGAACTGGTGCGCATGGTGGCCAGCGATCCCAAGTATGGTTACAACGTCAAGCCTGAAAACGTCATTGGCGTCACCATGCTGCTCAAGGATCCCGCCAGCGGCGCTCTGACCACCTCGCGCCTCCAGATCGAAAAGGGCCAGTACGACCAGAAAAAGAACCTTGATATGCTGCTCACCACCTACCTCATGAATCCCATGACCTGGTACGAAGGCAAGATGGGCACCATCCTCGGCTACATCGACCAGTGGAAAAAGCCCATCATCGTGGGTGGCGACACTCCCATTTCTGACGGCTACATGCTGCTGAACGGCGTGGACGTGGAAAAGGGCGGCGCGCGCGTGTGGATCAACCGCAAAGACAGCGCCATGAAGAAGATGGAAGGCATGTGGACCAAGGCCGCCGCCCGCCAGAAGGAACTGGGCCAGCCCGTCACCGCCGACAAGAACTGGCTTGTGGTCAAGCCCGAAGAAATTCAATAGCCGATGCGCGCTGGCGGTTCCGCCGCCTGACGCAGTGATCTGACATTCAGCAGGATATTCCGCCAGATATCCCGCGCAACCTGTCCCGCATCCCTACCCCCCAATAAGTGAGGCCCACACGAAATGGTTCGTGTGGGCCTCATGATTTTAGCCTGCTAAGCTGTGATCAGTGTGCGCTTACTCGGCCTTGAAGGTGAGTTTGTCGTCCGGAGCATCCACAGTGACGCACTGGCCGTCGCGGATCTTGCCGCCCACCAGCTCCTTGGCAAGCGGGGTTTCCACAGCCTGCTGCACGTAGCGCTTGAGGGGCCGCGCGCCGTACACAGGGTCGTAACCTGCATCGCCAATAAACTTGCGGGCCGCATCAGTAAGCTCAAGCCTGATCTTGCGGTCTTCAAGCCGCTTGCGCAGCCGATTGACCTGAAGATCCACAATGCGGGCGATCTGGTCGCGCCGCAGGGGCAGAAAGACCACGGTTTCGTCTACACGGTTGAGGAACTCGGGGCGGAAGTGCGCCCGCAGATCCTCCATGACCCTTTCCCTCGCGCCTTCCTTGAGCGAGCCGTCGGCAGAGATGCCGTCCAGCAGGTGCATGGAGCCGATGTTGGAGGTCATGATGACTATGCAGTTGCGAAAGTCCACCGTGCGTCCCTGACTGTCCGTAAGGCGTCCATCGTCCAGCAGTTGCAGCAGGGTGTTGAACACATCGGGATGCGCCTTTTCAATCTCGTCGAACAGGATGACGGAGTAGGGCTTGCGGCGTACGGCCTCGGTAAGCTGACCGCCTTCGTCATAGCCCACGTATCCTGGAGGCGCGCCGATGAGCCGCGACACGGAGTGCTTCTCCATGTATTCGCTCATGTCGAGCCGCACCATGTTGTCTTCCGTATCAAAGAGCGCCTCG
>NZ_DASQOG010000183.1:0-4639 GCF_035644575.1 Desulfovibrio sp.
ACATGCCGTTGCCTTCAGCAGCGGCAATGTTGGGCAGTGCCAGACTCAGCACCAGCGCCAACGCAAGAATAAAGCGTTTCATGACAGTCCTCCTAGGTACTTTCCTCCAAAAAAATGAAGGCAGCTTTAAAGTTGAAACAATCATTAGAAAATGTCAATATTTTTTCTATATTGGCAGCAGTGATGACGTATATTTACTGTGTTGACCATGCAAAACAGGATGTTGCAACGCGCTAATTGATCTGGGAACCAAATGTGTTCTGTACAAAAAAATAAAAACCCGGCTGTATTTAACAACCGGGTTCATATGTTTTTGAGGCTAAACGTCTGCCGCCCACGCAACAACAACTGCGTGTATTTGGCCCATGTGGTTTTTTAGAACGTGTATCCCACTGAAAGCATGTAGATATTTGCAGAAACATCCTTGGAGTTGCCGCCCGTAATGCCCACGTCGGGCGATATGCCCTTGGCGTCGGTGTTGCCGTAGTCAAGCGAATTGATCCACAAGTGGGAGTATGCGAGGTCCACAGTCCAGTTATTCCAGTTAAAGCCGGTGCCCACGCTGAGCGTTTTGCGGCCATTGGTGGGGATCATGAAGTCGGCATGCCTTTCATTGACCACAGGCGTTTCATACGAAAAGCCAGCGCGCAGGGCCCACCAGTCAAGGGGTTTGTATTCCACGCTGCCGTTGAAGTTCCAGCCGTCGCGCCATTCCTTGTTGTTGATGGAACTGTAGCCGTTATCCATATAGATGTTCAGGGCATTGTAGGTGGACCAGCGGGTCCAGACCGTGCCCACTTCAAAGCTCAGATTGTCCAGCGGCTTGTAGGTAACGCCCAGCGCTGCTGAGTCTGGCAACTGAAGCACTGTGTTTGCGCCGCAGTTTCTGGCTTCGGGCAGGTGTTTGGGTTTGCTGATGGCGTTGTAGCCCTGATAGGCAAATTCCACGTCGCCATTGATGTTCATGGTCACCTGGCTCTTGTAGGACAGGCCAACAGACCACTGGTCGTTGAGGCGCATGTGCAGGCCAAGGTGTGCACCGTAGCCCCAGCCGTTGCCTTCAAGCTGCATGTCGTTGTCAAAGGTAGCCCCTGTACCTTTATTGGTGGGAATCTTGTTGCCCATGTACATGTGGGCATTCATGGCTTCCACGCCTACGGAGAAGGAAACTGTATCGTTGAGCTTGACCGCAAGGGTGGGCACGAAGGAGATGGTCTGTACGCCAATGTCATAGACATTATACCTGCCCGCCCAGTCGCCAGCATAGCTGTTGCCAAGGCCGAAACGCGAAAAAACGCCCAGGCCAACCCAAGCGTTGTCGCTGAGCTGGTGGCTCAGATAGGCATGCGGGGCATTCCAGAGCGCGGGTTTTGTGTAGGTATCGGTCTGGCGGCTGCCAGCATTGGTGGTTATGCCGCCTGAGGGGCTGATGAGGGCAAAACCGCCCATCATGCGCGTGCCGGGCAGTTGCGTAATGCCTGCGGCATTGTACGCAATGGCCGAAACATCATCAGCGCGGCCCACCATGCCGCCAGCCAGGGAAACACCTCTGGCGCTCCATTCATTCAGGGAGAAACCCTCGCCCCAGGCTACGGGCGCGCAGCAGGCCACCAGAGCCAGCGCCAGACATACAGCACGAAAAACCTTCATCACCCCTCCACTAAGATGCAAAAAAAGCGCACAACATCCCATCCCGGCATACCTTAGCACGCTGGTACGGTTGCGATGTCGCAGAAACGGACGCGGCTGTGGGCCGCCCTCGACAACAGTAATGGGCTGTCACAACATATTTATCGGATCAAGGTCAAGAAAAAGTCGTAAGTGTCTTGAAGCTTTTTGTGACAAAGCAAAGAAATAGAGTGAGCGCAAAGCCTGCCAGTCTTGCCCTTTTATCAAACATGTAAAACGCTTGCGCCCTCGCAGCAGGGCCAGTGGGGCAGGGGCGGGGCCAAGAAGCTGCACGCCCAGTTCCGCAGCCTTGCCGCGCAGCGCCTGAGCCAGATCGTTGAGAGCCGGCGGCCCGTTCTGCTCGTTCAGCGCATAGGATATGCGAATGAGCGCCAGACGTACAAAGGGCGGGTACCGGCGCAGCCGCCGTTTGGCAAGCTCCGCCTGATAAAAGCCCTCATAGTCTGCGGTGCGCACGTACTGCCAGCAGTAGTGCTCCACATCACGCGTCTGAATAAGCACCCGGCCCGGCTTGTCGCCCCTGCCAGCGCGCCCGGCAGACTGCACCAGCAATTGAAATGTGCGCTCGGCGGCGCGGTAGTCCGGCAGATTCAGGCCAAGGTCAGCATCCGCGATGACGGCCAGCGTCACCAGAGGGAAGTGATGCCCCTTGGAGAGCATTTGCGTACCCACCAGGATGGGGGCCTCCTGCCGGGAAAAGGCCGCAAGGATTTCCTCCATGCGTCCGGGCCTGCGGGTGCTGTCCCTGTCCAGCCGGAGCACTGGCCCTCCGGCCAGTACGCTCAGGCGCTCGGCCAGGCGTTCCGTACCTTCGCCCATGGGCAAAAAGTTCATGCCGCCGCACTCTGGGCAGGGCGAGGGAAAGGGGCGGCTATAGCCGCAATAGTGGCAGACGAGTTTTTCCAGCCCCTTGTGGTAGGTGAGCCCAATTTCGCAGTGCGGGCAGCGCAGGGTGCGGTTGCAGTCAAGGCAGTACATCAGGGGGGCGTAGCCGCGCCTGTTCAGCAGCACCACGGCCTGCTCGCCACGTTCAATGGTCTCGCGCAGTGCGGCCTCGCTCTGCGGGGCCAGCAGGCCATCCATGCTGGTTGAGCCGGGCGCGAGCGAGCTGATGTCCACCAGTTCGACCGGCGGCAGTTCGCGTCCGCCCACGCGGTGCGGCAGTCGCAGGATGGGCAGGTGCCCGTTTTCAGCAGCATAAAATGTCTTGAGGTCTGGCGTGGCAGAACCAAGCACCAGCAGCCCCCTTGCCTGGGCAACGCGGAACCACGCCACTTCCTTGGCCTGATAGGCCAGGCTTTCATCCTGCTTGAAGGAGCCGTCGTGCTCTTCGTCAAGCACAATGCAGTTCAGGTGGGGCACAGGCAGAAACAATGCCGAACGTGTGCCCACGACGATACAGGGAGTGTCGCTTTGCGCCATCTGGCGAAAGGTCGCTTCCCGCCGTGCGGGCGACTGGTAGCCGTGGTAGAAAAATAACGGAGCGTCGGGCAGCGCGCAGGAGGCATCACGACGCAGTTTGTGGGCCAGCGCCACCTCGGGGGCGAGCAGCATGACGCTTTTGCCCGCTGCAAGGCAGGCCTTGGCAAGTTCAAGATATACTGCTGTTTTGCCGCTGCCTGTCACGCCAAAGAGCAGGCGGGAGGAAGCTTCGGCTGCATGCAGGGCCTCGAGCATGCTTGCAAGCGCAAGCGCCTGTTCATCGTTAAGGGCAAAGGGGGCAGGCGGGGGCGGCAACAGGCTTTGCTCTGTGGCGTCCAGGGCGTCGTCATCGTCAACGCCGTTATCGCGCGCAAGGTTGACGTGCCCGGCCTCCAGCAGGGTATGGAGGGCAGGTGTTACTGCCTGCCCAAGGGATTGCACCAGCCGTCTGCGGCTCACGCTGCCGTGCTGGTGCAGATAGTCCAGAACCTCGATCTGGCGTTTGGCCGAGGGCCGCACAGGCCAGGGGGGATCAACGCGCAGCAGGCAAAATTCTTCGCTGGCGGCATCTGTGCCGGGGGGCAGCATGCGGGCCGTGCCTTTGCAAAGGGCCTCGGCGAGTGCCTGACGCTGTTCAGGCAAGGCTTCTCGGATGCGGGCCAGAGTCCAGGCTACAGCCTTGCCCGATTCAAGATTACGCAGTCGCACCCGTGCAAGGCGCAAGCCCTGTGGCAGCACATGTCCCAGAATATGGCCGGGGTGCAGTCCCTGACGGCGGGCCAGATCTTCAGCGAGTTCCAGCAGCACAGCGGGGAGCAGGGGGGCGTTTTCCAGCGGCCAGCCAAGGCTTTTGCAGTCCACGCCTTCCGGCACGTCGGGGGTGGGGCTGACGCGCAAGAGCACTGCGGCGCGCAGGGCGGTGCGCTCGCCCCGGCCCAGCGGCACGGCCACGCGCAATCCTGGCTGCCAGAAATCGGCGGGAAATTCGGGCGGCAGCGTATAGGTAAGGCTGGCGTAGGGCGGAGTGAGCAGGGCGACTGTGGCGTACATGTGAGGCAGAGTTACGTAATACGGCCCCAATGGCAAGCCTCCTCTGGCGAACCAGAGGAGGCTTGGGGCAATACATATGTGCAGCGGGATTTAATGGAACTGCACAAAATTCTTGAGCAGCTTGAGCAGATCGTAACGCAGCTCTTCGTCCTGAAGGGCAAAATAGATGTTGGCGGTGAGAAATTCCGCCCAGTCGCCAGCGTCAAAGCGCATGCCCGACATACGCACAGCCATCATGCCCCTTTCCTGAGCCATGGCCTGCAGTGCGTCGGTAAGCTGGATTTCGCCGCCGTGACCTGGCTCGACCTTTTCAAGATAGTCAAAAATATCAGGTGTGAGCACATAACGGCCAACAATAGCCATGCGCGAGGGCGCGTCTTCACGGGCGGGTTTTTCCACCATGTTTTTGACGCGGAACACGCCGGGGGTCACTTCGTCGCCATCAATGATGCCGTAGCGGCTGACCTTCTCCCACGGT
>NZ_DASQOG010000184.1:0-11651 GCF_035644575.1 Desulfovibrio sp.
CTTGATCCCAACAATATCCTGAATCCTGGCTGCATCTTCGGAGGCCAGGCATGAGCAAGTCCCTGGACGAATTGAAAGCAGCCGCCCTCAAATGCACCCGTTGCGGGCAGTGCCTCACCATCTGCCCGGTTTACGGCAAGACATACGAAGAATCCAATTCTTCGCGCGGCAAGCTTTTTCTGCTGCGTTCTCTGGCGGACGGCACGGTAAAGCCCACCAAGGAGCTGATGGAACTGGCCGCCCGTTGCACCCTGTGCATGCGCTGCAAGGCCATCTGCCCTTCCGGCGTCAACACCACCGACCTGATCATGGCCTTGCGCCGCAAGATGGCGGAAGAAGGCCAGCTGCCAGCCGCAAAGAGCATAGCCTTCAAAGCTGTCACCAAGGGTCGGCTGTTTGATATGGCCCTGAGCCACGCCAAACCTTTTCAGTCCATACTCTTCAAAAATACTGAAAACGGCGCAGGCAAGGTTTCACGCATTCCCATCCCCGCCGCAGGGCTGAACCTGCGCCGCGTTGTCCCGGCCCTGGCCGACAAGCCGCTGCGCAAGGTCATGCCTGCCGTCAGCAGCCCCAAGGGATCCGCCCGTGCCCGGGTGGCCTTTTTCCCCGGCTGCATGCTCAACTATGTCTATGTCAATGCGGGCAAGGCCCTCATAGACGTGCTGGTTGCCAACGGCGTGGAAGTGCATTTGCTGGACAACCTTCAGTGTTGCGGCACACCGCTGTTTTCATCCGGCGATTTTGACGGCGCGGCCCTGCTGGCTGAAAACAACGCGCGCATCCTTTCGCGCGGCAGCTTTGACGCCGTCATCACCGGCTGCGCCACCTGCGGCTCGGCCCTCAGCAAGGAATACGGCGAGGTGCTGCAAAACAGCGATACGCTTTCTGCGTGGGAAGGATTCAAGGACAAGGTCTTCGACTTTTCCGACTTCCTCACCAAGCTTGGCCCTGCGCCCTATGTGCAGAACGTCCCCCTCAAGGCGACCTATCACGATGCCTGCCACCTTGTGCGAGGCATGGGCGTATCCAAGCAGCCCCGCAGCCTCATCCGCGCCATACCCGGCCTGCGCTTTGTGGAAATGAGCCGCCCCGATGTCTGCTGCGGTTGCGCGGGCACGTTCAGCGCCACTCACTACGACCTGTCCCAGCAGATTCTGGCGGATAAAACCAGCGACATTCTGTCCACAGGGGCGGATGTTGTCGCCACTGGCTGTTCTGCCTGCAAGATGCAGCTTATCGACGGTTTGAGCCACCGCGGCGCAAACATTCGCGTGCTGCACACTGCCGAACTGCTTGCCAAGGCATATGGCCTGTAACAGGGCCATGCCGCGTCCCCTACGCGGCATCCCTCGCGGGCATACTTGCTGTTTTGTTTGAGCCATCTGCACAGCGAGCATGCCCGCAGGGGGACAGGGTCTGATCAGCCGCAAGCTACTTGAACTCCCTGCTATTTAATCTTTTGCGCGGGGATAAGGGATCAGCCCAGTACTACGCAGCTGTATACAACGTTAACTTTCGCAACACAGACGAAAACATCGTTAACAAAGCAATCCAGCTACAAGAAAAAAGATCAACTATTTCAGATTAGTGCAGCCATCAATTTTTTGGCATACTACTTGCTAACCTACAAACTGCAACTCTTGGATGATGGCAGAAAAATACGCTCTATAATGTCTGTATTTTTCATTTATGAAAAGAAATTACAGCCATACCAACTGCACTCAATGCCACTATTTCTGGCAAATGAAGTTGTTTTGCACGAAGCAGTACACATCAAATTGAGCAATGGCAGAATAATTACTGGTGGCACCACAACGGAAACGAGGTTTAGAAAGGCAATGAAAAAACAAAGCAAGCTCATCCAGGGTAACGCCGCCATAGCCCAAGGCGCGTTCTACGCAGGAGCGCGGTTTTACGCCGGGTATCCCATCACACCTTCGTCCGAAATTGCTGAAATCGCCTCGCGCGAGCTCCCCAAGCTTGGGGGCATTTTCATGCAGATGGAAGACGAACTGGCGAGCATGGGCGCCATCGTAGGTGCATCACTGGCAGGCGTGAAGTCGTTCACCGCCACCAGCGGCCCCGGCTTTTCGCTTATGCAGGAAAACCTCGGCATGGCGACCATGGGCGAAGTGCCCGTGGTGGTGGTGAACGTGCAACGTTCCGGCCCCTCCACTGGCCTTGCCACCAAACCGGCCCAGTCCGACATCATGCAGCTGCGCTGGGGACGGCATGGCGACCAGGAAATTATCGCGCTGACCCCGGCCTCGGTACAGGAATGCTTTGACCTGACGGTCAAGGCCTTCAACCTGTCCGAAAAATACCGCGTGCCGGTTATCATGGCCCCTGAAGAAGTCTGCGGCCACATGCGCGAAAACGTTGTCATTCCTGACCAGGGCGAAGTGGAAGTAGTTGACCGTAGCCAGCCCACCTGCGCACCTGCCGACTACAAGCCCTTCTGCTTTGATGAGGGCGCGGTTGCACCTCTGGCACGCTATGGCAGCGACTATGTTTTCCATGTCACCAGCTCCATGCATGGCGAAAACGGCTTTAGCTGCAATACGCCCGAAAATGCAGGACGCAGGGTCGCCCAGCTGCACACCAAGATTGCCCAGGGCCGTGATGAAATCGTCATGACGCGCTACTTCGGCAAAGAAGACTGCGAAACCCTGATCATTACTTCCGGCGTGGTCACCCGTGCGGCCCGCAGTGCCGCGCAAGAGGCCAATGCCAGCGGCGGCAAGGTTGGCGTTCTCCAGCTGCAAACCCTGTGGCCCTTTGCCGATGTGGAAGTGCGGGAAGCCGCACGCAAGGCCAAGCGCATTGTTGTTGCTGAAATGAACTATTCCGGCCAGCTGGCTGGAGAAGTGAAAAAATATGTGCCGGATCCTTCGCTGGTTGTTGGGGTTAACAGCTACAACGGCAGCATCATGACCCCGGCCCAGATCGCAGCCGCCTTGAAGTAAAGGAGAAATACAATGGCACAGGCTATTTCACGCTCGCTTCTTAACAAAGAGGCACTGCCGCTCATGTGGTGTGCGGGCTGCGGCAACGGCATTGTCCTGAACGCGCTTTTGTGCGCCATGGACGAGCTGAATCTCAAGAAGGAAGACGTTCTTGTCGTTACCGGCATTGGCTGCTGGGGCAAGGCCGATGATTATATTTCCGCCAACGCCCTGCACACCACGCACGGGCGCGCCCTCACCTTCGCCACCGGCGCCAAGGCTGCCAACCCCAATCTCCACGTCATCGTTCTTATGGGCGACGGCGACGGCACCACCATTGGCGGCAACCATCTTATCCATACGGCCCGCCGCAATATGGACCTTACGGCCATCATTGTGAACAACCTGAACTACGGCATGACCGGCGGCCAGTATTCGGCAACCACGCCCAACGGAGCCATCACCAGCACGTCTGTTGGCGGCAACCCCGAGCGCGGCTTTGACGTGTGCGATCTGGTACGCGCGGCAGGGGCCAACTTTGTGGCCCGCGAATCCGTCACCAGCGGCATGCGCCTCAAGAACCGCATTGTTGCCGGTATCCAGAAAAAAGGCTTTTCGCTTATCGAAGCCATGAGCCCCTGCTCCACCCTGTTCGGCCCCCGCAACAAAATGAAGCAGCCTGTGGACATGCTGCGCAATCTCAAGGAAAAGGCCGTTTCTCAGGCCAAGTTTGATTCCATCGAGAATGCCGCGGATCTTGGCTACTTTGTCACCGGCGTCATTGCCGACAAGGACGTTCACGATTTCAACACTCGCTACGAGGCCGAGCGCGCGGTGATCACGGCCGCCAAGGGAGGAAAGTAGCATGGCCCAGTATGAATTTATCATGGCTGGCACCGGCGGGCAGGGCCTTGTGTTTTGCGCGTCCTTCCTTGCCGAAGCCGCAATTCTGGGTGGCCGCAACGTAGTGCAGTCCCAGTCGTACGGCATCTCGCAGCGCGGCGGATTTATCAGCGCCGAAGTGCTGATGGACGATGCGGAAATCCTTTTCCAGCAGGTCGTCAAACCCAATCTGATCATTGCGCTGAACGAGGTTGTGGGCACCCGCTACGACAATGCCGTAGCCCCCGTTGTGTATGACACCTCGCTCATGAAACCCCGCCAGATAAGCAACTGGATCGGCATCCCCATGACCGAGATTGCCCACGAACTGGGCGCGCCCAAATCGGCCAACCTTGCCGGTCTTGGAGCGGCCATGGCGCTTACCGGGGCACTGCCTCTGGACACGCTGCTGAGCATCGCCGAACGCAAGGGCAAACCCGAAGTGGCCAAGATTAACATGGAAGTGATCAGGCGGGGCGCTGCTGCTGCCCAAGCCGCCCGGGGGGGAAACTGATGAGCGAGGAAAAGAAAACTTTTGAAGTTTGCGTGGATGCCGTGCTCTGCAAGGGCTGCGGCTACTGCAAGGAACTTTGCCCCAAGTCTGTTTACGACTTCGGCACGGAATACAATGCGGCTGGCTATCTCTTTATGACTCCGGTCAATGCGCAGGCCTGCATAGGCTGCCGCACATGCATGATGGTCTGCCCCGACTTTGCCATTGAAGTTCTGGAAAAATAACAGGCCGGAGTCAGTCATGGTATACAAGAGCTTTGACGAGCTTGAAGCAGCAGTGATGCAAAAGGCCCACAAGTGCAAGGTGGCTGTGGTGGAAGCCGCAGACGAACATGTGCTTGAAGCTGTGCGGCACGCTGTTGAAGTGGGCCTTGTGGAGCCGCTGCTGTTTGGCAAGCGGGAAGATATCGCAGCAAAACTCAAGGCCATAGGCCTGCCGGGCGATGCCTATCCCATTGTTGAAACTGCCACGCCGCAGGAATCAGCCACAGGGGCCGGCATGGCGGTCAAGGAAGGCCGGGCCAACTTTATTCTCAAAGGCCTGATCCAGACCGGCGTTCTTCTCAAGGGTCTGTTCAAGGAAGAAACCGGCTTCCGCACCGGGCGGCTGATCTCGCACATGAACATTGTGCAGGTTGCCACCTACCCCAAGCTTCTGGCCCTGTGCGACGCCGCCATCAACATTGCGCCTTCGCTCGAACAGAAGCGCGACATTACCCAGAACGCGGTGGATGCTCTTGCGCGCATGGGCATTGATAATCCCAAGGTTGCGGTGCTGGCCTCTGCGGAAACCGTCAATGAAAAAATGCCTGAAAGCGTTGACGCCGCCGCGCTGAAAGAAATGAACAAAAACGGCCAGATCACCGGCTGCCTGATTGAAGGCCCCATATCCTATGATCTGGCGGTATGCGCTGAATCAGCCGCCACCAAGGGCTACGAAAGCCCCGTTGCCGGCGATGCCGACCTGCTGGTGTGCCCCAATATTGTCACCGCCAATGTGCTTATCAAGTGCCTGCGCCATACGGCCAACGCGCTGACCGCAGGCATAGTGGTGGGCGGCAGGGTGCCGGTGGTGCTCAATTCCCGCGCGGCAAGCGCTGAAGACAAGTTCAGGACCATGGTTCTTGCGGCCTCTGCCGCAGGGTAGCCAACTGCGGATGGGCTGGCCCTGCCCCTTGCTCTCCTGAGCCAACCGCTCGCAAGGTTTCAGGCTGCCGCGCCGCAGTGCAGCTCAGCACATCAGGCGCGGCAGCCCATGACAGCAAGAGCATTTTACATTGTTCCACAAGGATATGACATGGCGGAAACCAACTATACCGTTCTTTCCATCAATCCCGGTTCCACCTCCACGCGGATTGCCGTTTACAAGAACCACGAGCTCTTGTTCCAGAAAAAAGTGGATCATCCGGCAGAATCCCTGCGCGGTTTTGAGAGCAACGTGGCTCAGTTCCCCATCCGCCTGGATGCCATACTGAAGGCGCTGCAGGAAGAGCAGTTTGACCTGCACCAGCTCTCCGCCGTGGCCGGGCGTGGCGGCAAACTACCCCCGCTTTTGCAGGGCGCGTATCTTGTTGATGAAGGCATGCTGGATTTTCTGCGGCACCGCCCCATTGACGACCACGCCTCCAACCTCGGCGCATTGCTGGCGCACGAAATCGCCAAGCCGCTGAACATCCCCTCCTACATCTATGATGCCGTGGTGATGGATCAGATGGAAGAGATCGCCAAACTCTCCGGCCTGCCGGAAATTCGCCGCAAGGCCTCATGCCATGCCCTCAACATGCGCGCCATGGCCATCAAGGCCGCCGCGAGCAAGGGCTGGAAGCTGGCAGACAAGAACATCATCGTCAGCCACATGGGTGCGGGCATCAGCGCCACGGTCATTCATCAGGGACGCATGATTGATGTCATCACCGATGAGGAAGGCCCCTACTCGCCCGAACGCTCCGGCGGCCTGCCCAACAGGCAGCTCATCGACCTGTGCTTTTCGGGCAAGTTTGACCGCCATTCAGCCACGCGGCGCACGCGCGGTCAGGGCGGCCTGATGGCCTATCTTGGCACCAACAACGCCCTTGAAGTTGAACGCCGCATTGCCGAAGGCGATGAAAAAGCCCGCCTTGTGTACGACGGCATGACCTATCAGGTTGCCAAGCACATTGCCTCGCTGGCTGCGGTCATCAACGGCCAGGTGGATGTTGTCGTGCTGACCGGCGCGCTTGCCAACTCCTCGTACATCATTGACCGCGTGGTGCCCCGGATACAGTTCCTCGGCGAAGTCATGGTGCTGCCGGGAGAAAACGAGCTGGAAGCGCTGGCTTACGGAATTTTGCGCGTACTGCGCAAGGAGGAAGGTTTCCATACCTTCCACGAATAGTCAGGTGCACCCGTGTCGCGCTGCTTACCCCAATCCCTGTAGATAGAGCAGCCCCCTCAGGGGCAAGGCGGATATCCGCCTTGCCCCTGCGAGCGACACACCGCTCCGCCCTGTTGGTGAATTTCTGGCAACGCAACGTTTAACTTGCTTATTGACATTGTTAGCGCAAAAAACACTGGCGCACGGCATCTTACAGTTAGCTGAAAACAAACAACAATTTTTACGATCACATTGGCGCAAATGCGGCCCCAAGCGGAATCAAGCGGAATCAAAAACAAGGCGCGTAAAGAGATTCTGTGGATATCTCAAACGCGTTTAACGAACTGGTTGTCTGTGTTTGGCATGCGCGCACCAGGGCCCGGCAAGAGCGTTATTGAATTGTATCTGATGTGACGCTCAACATATGAAACAAATTTTTACGTTGGGTTGCTAGCGCCTCTTTTGCATTTTCTGTCTGCTCCGGGGTTGTTAATTTCTCGTTCTTTTTTTGCCCTGAGGCCGTTCCAATTTTTACACAGAGGGAGTGTCATGGCTGAAATCGCTGCTGAAAACAAAGGGAATCTGGTCAAGAACATTCGCCTTGCGGGGTCTGTTCTTTCCATCATCCTTGGTATCTGGGTTGCCCTGCAAGCGCCGCCGGAAGGCCTGAACGAAAAGACCATGATTGCTCTTGGCATCACCGTGTGGGCTGTGGGCTGGTGGATCACCGAGATCGTGCCCGAATTTGTCACCGGTTTGATGATGTGTATCTTGTGGTCGGCCTTCAAGTGCGTACCCTTTAAAACAGCGTTTGCCACGTTTTCCACCTCCGGCTGGTGGATCATGGTCGGCGCATTCGCCCTGGGCGCAGTGGCTGGCAAAACAGGCCTTTTAAAACGCATCTCACTCTGGGTGCTCAAGCTGTTCCCTGCCAGCTTTGCCGGGCAGGTGTGGGGGCTGATTGGTTCGGGCACTGTGATCGGGCCGCTCATTCCCAGCATGAACGCCAAGGCCACGCTTTCTTCGCCCATCGCCATGGGCATCAGCGATGAACTTGGCATTGAACGCAAGTCCAACGCGGCCAACGGCCTGTTCGGCGCATGTTATGTGGGCTTTATCCTCATGGGTCATATGTTCATGAGCGGCTCGTTCAGCCATTACGTGCTGGTGGGCATGCTGCCCGAGGCTTATCGCGGCGTTACGTGGTTGCAGTGGCTTTTGTGGTCGTTGCCCTATGGCGTGTGCGTTTTCCTCGGCATGGGTCTTTTCATCGTGACCTGCTACAAGCCCAAGGAAAAAGTCAGCCTGCCCGCAGGCTACAGCAACGCCCAGCTTGAAAAGCTCGGACCCATGACCCGTAATGAAAAGCTGTGCATGGGCGTGCTTATTGTCACCCTGCTTATGTGGATGACCGAATCGCTGCACAAGATATCTGCCGGTGAAGTTTCGCTCATGGCCATGTGCGTGCTCATGCTGCTCAAGGTTATGGACAAGAATGATTTCAAGACGGGCATCGACTGGTCGTCCGTTGTTTTCGTGGGCAGCATCCTGAACATGGCCTCGGTTATCCAGTCTCTCAAGGTTGACCGCTGGCTTGGTACGGAACTGCAGCCCCTCCTTGCCAACGTGATTTCCGAACCCGCGCTGTTCATCGTGACACTGGTGGTTGTGGCCTCGCTCGTCAAACTGGTTATTGTGTCGCTCACGTCCGCCTCGGCCATCTTTGTGCTGATTCTTCCGCCCATCATGATCGCCCACGGCATGAACCCCTGGATCGCCTGCATGGTCACCTTTGCCGGCAGCGATATCTGGTACCTGAGCTACATGAATTCCATTTACCTTTGCGCCCATTTCGGCACGCAGGGCAAAATGGCGCGGCACTCAGCCATGATTAAACTTTCGGCTGCCTATACCGCCATATGCGCAGTGGCCTTCCTTATCAGCATACCCTACTGGAGAATGCTCGGTCTCATAAAGTAACGGGGTTCCGGCGTATCCGGTACGCAAGCTGAATTTGTTACGCAGTCGCGGTAGGGATTTTATTGTGAAGTCCTTGCCGTGACTGCGTCGTTAAGCAGAATATACGGGATAATCGCGGCATAAAGGGTGCAAGACATTCCTGGCTTGCATTGTTTGCATGGCAGGGCAGAACGGCACTGACGCAAGACAGACTTTGGCCTGTGTTTTTTCAATACCTGCTGTATTCATTCAATATTTCATGCTGCTCATGTTTACTTTGCATACAGCGAGGTTTATGTTTTTAACACCGCCCGGCGCATACGCCATGCGAACCAACCAGATGACGAGGCTCCCATGCTGCCAGCCAGTTTCAAACCCCGTATTCTTTGCGTGTCCATTTATGATGAAATGGCCCAGCTTGTGCGCCACTCCGCAGGCCAGTTCGGCGTTGAAGTAGATGTGTTTGATGGCGGCATTTACAACAGCGGGCACCTCCACGCGCTTGAGGTGGAAAACCGTTACGATGTCATCATCAGCCAGGCGGGAACGGCCATTGCCATCCAGCATATGGTCAAAACACCTGTGGTGCCCATCCAGATTACAGCCAACGACATCGTCACCCCCCTGCGCGAAGCGTCAGAGCGCCATCAGAACCTGCTCTGCATCACCTACGACAGCAACCTGAGCGTTGATATTGAATCATTGGCGGCCTTTGCGCGGCTTAAAAATTTCCGCCAGGTCATCTACCGCAACGAGCAGGACTTCAACAGTATCATTGCCCGACTTCCCACGTTGAATGATGTTGCCGTGGTCGGCTTTGGCGGATGCGTCATTGAAAAGGCGGCGCAGTACGGGCTGCCCTACTATCTCATACGCTCCAGCAAGGACAGCGTGCATCAGGCTGTGCTTTCCGCCCGCAACATTGTTGACCAGCACATCAAGGAGCGTACCCGCTCCCGCCGCCTGAACAATATTATCAACTATTCTCTCAGCGGCATCGTTTCCGTCAATCGCGATAAAACCATCGCCATCTGCAACCGCCCGGCAAAGCAGATGCTTGACCTGCACGGCAAAAAGCTAGTGGGCATGGATATTGATGCCCCGTCAACGCCGCCGGAACTCAAACAGATGCTCGGCAACGGCGAATACACCGTGGACAAGGTCTTGCCCCTCAAGGGCAAGACCCTTGTGGTCAACCGCGTACCTATCCGCGTTCGCGAGCACGACCAGGGCACCATCATTGTTTTTCAGGAACTTTCCAAAATCCAGAAAATCGAAGCTGAGGCCCGCGTACAGCTTGCCAGCAAGGGCTTGGTGGCAAAATATAATTTTTCAGACATCATTGGTTCAAAAAACACCCTTGGCCCGGTTGTGGCCGAAGCCAAGCGCTATGCCCGCAGCAGCGCCTCCATTCTCATCGAAGGAGAAACAGGTTCCGGCAAGGAGCTTTTTGCCCAGAGCATCCACAATTTCAGCGAACGCAAAAAAGGCCCCTTTGTGGCCCTGAACTGCGCGGCCCTCCCCGAACACCTGCTGGAGAGCGAGCTTTTCGGCTATGAGGAAGGGGCCTTTACCGGCGCGCGCAAGGGCGGCAAGCCGGGCATGTTTGAACTGGCCCACCGGGGAACGCTGTTTCTGGATGAAATCAGCGAAATGAGCCTCGCGACCCAGGTGCGTCTGCTGCGCACATTGCAGGAAAAAGAAATCTTCCGCATTGGCGGCGACCGTGTAATCAACATTGATGTACGCATTATTGCGGCTTCAAACCGCGACCTCTACGCCATGGCGCAGGAAGGCTCCTTCCGGCGCGACCTGTTCTTCAGGCTCAACATCTTGCCGTTGCAAATACCGCCTCTGCGCAAGCGCAAGGAAGACATCCCCACGCTCATTGCCCATTTTATCAAAAAAAACCATCAGCACGTGGCCGGGCGCAGCCGCCTCAAGTTTGACGATGCAACGCTTGCCGCATTGGCAGCGCACGGCTGGCCGGGCAATGTGCGCGAGCTGGAGCATATTCTGGAGCGTGTGTTTACCCTCTATGACGAGCAACAGGACTTTGACGCGCTGATTACAGACATCATGCGGCGGCACTGCCTGCGGCAGGGTATGGCTGGCCCATGCCGCCCTCTGGATGATGTTTTGCAGGTGCCGCGCGGCACCATGGCAGAGATGGAACGCTTCATTCTGGAGGCCTCGCTTGAAGAGCACGGCGGCAACAAAAAAGCTCTCGCTGACGCTCTGGGCATCAGCCGCGTGACCGTTTGGAAAAAACTCAAGGAACTTGAAGGCGAAGAGCAGGGGCAGGACTGACCCATGGTTGTACGAATATGGCCTGAATCCAGCCACGCATTTGACGCCCATAATCGCGGCGGGTCTTGCCCTGGTATTTTTACCCTACAGTTTTTTGCGCTTCTGCCGATCAGATGGATGCACAGGTTCGCATAAGCGGCCAAGGAGCAAGCCATGGACGATGTGAAGATGGGCATGAGCGTAAGCTTGGCCAGAAGCGCCTTGAACATTCAGGCCAACATGTCTGCCGCGCTTATCAACGGAACTATTGATAAGGGCGCTGAAATGGAGCAGAACATGCGAAGCCAAGGGCTTGCCGCCGAGGGCATTGGCGGAAAGCTGGACGTGCAGGCATAATACGCTTTGCCGTACGAAGAGGAACAGCCGCCGGGTTTTGCCCGGCGGCTGTTGCGCGTTGAGAGGGTAAACCACAAATCAGGATCAGCCTGCGGCCCGGCTGCAAACGGCCATTTTACGCCTTCCGCTGCCGCAGTTTCGGCGGTTTTTAGTTTATCCGCACTCGTTGACAAATACCCGCAGAGTAGTAAGGCTGTATGCGCCGGTTCCCGGCCCAGATTCTGCCCATATCCGCACAAGGAGTTTTTGTGAAAATTCTTGTAACACCCCGTTCTTTCGGCAAAACCAATCCCGAGCTGTTTGACCGTCTGGCCCAGGCCGGGCTGGAAGTGATACGCAACGACACGGGC
>NZ_DASQOG010000185.1:0-18656 GCF_035644575.1 Desulfovibrio sp.
CCTCAATTATCCGGCGTCGGTGACAATGCCCGTATCCAGCCAGTAGCCTTCGTCCAGTTTCAGGGTTTGCAGGCGGATTTCAAGATCGCGGCGGTCAACGCTGCGCTCCTGGCAATCCACGATGGAATCAATGCGGAACTCACCCTCGCTGCGGCGATCCTTGTCCGTCTCGCTGCGGATATCTTCCTCATCCAGGGCATCGGCAACGCTCAGGCTGACCTCAACCCGGTAGGGCAGCCGGCCCGAAGCGCGGGAGCGGGCTTCCTCCGTGGCAAAGGTCAGCAGATGGTAGCGCGTGGTGGGCCAGCGCTCGGCATCCAGTTGCCTGTAGCCGATGGAAAGCGGCCCGCTGAATGCCACAGCCCGGGTTTTGTCCGTGCCGTCCTTGCTGTCCACATCCACGGTAAACCAGACCTTGGGGCGCTTGAGCTGGCTGTTGATATCCATTTCGCCGATATAGCGCGCGGTGGACGTAAGCTTGAGCGCGCCGGAATCAAAGGAGAATCCTTCCAGATGCCCGTCGGCCAGCGCGCAGAGGATGGCCCCCACCACAACCGTGGTTTTGGGGTCGGTGATGCGGCCCTGAGCGTCAGCAAAGGGATACCACGAGCCAGCGTGATAGCGGCGCATGGGAATGATCCTGTCTGGCGGCACGGGCAGCTTGGCAAGCACCGTGGCGATAACGCCGTTCCACGAACTGGGCCGCCCGGTGAGCAGCAGCACATCGCAATCGTACATGTGCACCACTTCGCACAGGGCGGAAAGCGTTGAACCAAGCGTGCTGCGGATGGTTTCTTCCACAGCGGCCTGATTGACGCTGATGGGCACATCAAGAATGTTAAAGCTCTGGATGAAAGATGCGGAACGCCGCACCATTGCCTTTACATCCCGAAGGGTTGCAGGCTGAGGGCGTGGTGCAAGTGTTGCCGGGCTGAACCGGGGCGAATCCGCTGCGGGCTTTGCTGCAGATGGTGCCCCGTCCGCCGCCGTGTCCGCCGCCGTGTCTGCCGCAGCATCAGCCGTTTCTCCGCTGCCCACAGGGTCAGGCTCAAAAAAGTCGCCCAGCGTGCAGTTAAAGACGCTGCCACGCAGATCGGGGTTTTCGCAGGTTGCCAGCAGCCCCAGAGCAACGGGCACGGCAATCTGCCGTACCAGCCGCACCCTGGTGTTGCGGTCTTCCTGCGACATGCCGATGGAATCTCGCCCAAAAAGCTGCCCCAGCAGCGAACGCGGCTCTGCAAGACCTTCGCGGGCCAGCGCCTGACCAATGGCCGGGATCACATGGTTGGCCACCACCTCGCGCAGTACTTCATCGCCCGCAATGTTGAAGCCGTCCCTGAATTCCGTATGCGGCTTGATGCGCGCGGTGTCGCCCTCGCCGCTGGCAAGTTCGAAGGTGGTGATGGAAAGGTCGGTTGTGCCGCCGCCAATATCAATGGAAGCCATACGGATGCACGGATGGTTGCCGCAGGCCTCGCGCGGTTTGCCCATGAGGCGGAACAGATGGTGCGCGTCGCCGTGCTGTTTGACGGCAAGCTCATTGTAGAGCAGCACAAGCTGCGAGCAACTGGCTTCGTCCCAGTCGCAACGCACCTGCGGGCTTTGGCGGTAATCGCCCGTAAGGCTGCGGGTTTGCAGGCGGGGGGCATACCACTGGTTCCAGCCAAGGGCATCCCACACCACACGCACGGCCCACGTGACCCAGCGGCGGAAAATGCGCTTCTCCGCAACTGGCATGGCCGTAGGCACCGTAAAAATGAGCCTTCTGAGCCTGCGGGGCAGGTTGGGCAGCTCACGGCGGGCGCGCGTGGCTGGCGAATTGATGGTCACAAGGGCCTGGGTCAGGATTTCGCCCAGCATGAAGAGCATGAGCGAAGAACGCGTAAACAGCGATTCAAAAATCGGCTCTGGTTGCTGCTTTTGCAGGGCAGGGCTTTTTTTGAACATGGGGTCGTCAAAGCACGAAAGCGGCGTACCCTGCGGGTTCAACTGGCGCGGAAACAGCCCACGGCTGACCATGGGCTCGGATTTGCCGCCAGTGTTGTAGCGCCAGCTCTGTTGCCAGGGGCGCTCGTCCCACAGGTAGCGCTTGGGGCTGGACATGCCTGTCGTGCCCTCGGCGCATACGGCCTGCGTGGCAAGGCGGGCGGCTTCCGGCCCGATGCGCACGGCAGAAGGCCAGGCAAAAGCCGGAGTCTGACGGCCCGAACGGCGCGAAAGCGCATCGTTGCCAAAGGCCGCGTCCACAAATTCCACTCGCGTTTCAAAGGGGTCGGAATAGATGTGTTCCGGCTGGCTCAGATCGCGCAGTTCAAGCAGGTAACTGTCGTTGAGGTTGGTGATGCGCTGGGGCAGGGTTTCCACCAAGATGCCCGTGGTGCGCGAATTGCCGATATCCAGCACCAGATCCACATCCACAGGGGTGTCGCGGTCAGGATTGATGACCTGTGCCGCCAGATCGTTGAGCGCAAGGCGCACCACGTCAAGCCATGTGAGGTAGGAGGCCAGATGCTCCAGCACGTAGGGGTAGCCATCGTGCCATGCGCCGCGCCCCCGGTGTTGCGACTGCTTCCACGCATCGTAGAGGCCGTGGAGCCATTCATCCACCCAGGCCGCGTTGAGAAACCACGAATTGTCGCGCACGAGGTGGGCCAGCATGAAATGCCCGTGGGCCGTCACATCCTGAGGCGAAAGCGCATGATACTGCTCGCCCTGAGGGGGGCGGTCTTCCACATTGGTGTCAAACATGAGCACCACGCGGAGCTGGCCGGGGTGCCTTTCTGACCGCATGACGCGCGCCCGCGCCCAGTTGGAAGGGCCGCATTCAAAGCGCTTGCCGCCGTCCGGCCAGGGCTGGTCGAGCGTGCGCAAAAAGGGAATGGGCAGCCAGTGGCCTTCCCAGGCATCCAGCGCGCGGCGGGCTTCGATGCTGTAGTCTTCATCGCAGGGCAGGCCGCTCAACTGGTCGATAAAACCGTTTTCCGTTTCTGTCAGGCAGCGCAGATAGTGGGTGTAGCGCGTCTGTTCGTCGGATTCTTTCTTTTTTTCTTCGCGAAAATACCGCCGCAGTCGTTTGACAGCATCTTCGGGCATGGAAAAATCAAGAAACTGCGGGCAGCCGCCGGGAATAATGCTGACCGGCGAAAGGTAACGGGGTATGACATCCATCATTATTTCCTTTTGAAACGGGCATCCCACTTGAGATTGGCCCCGCCAAGCTCTTTGCCCTTGCACTGGGTGGTGTTTTCCTGTCCGGTACATTCAACCTTTTGCGGAACATAGGTGCCGCCACGAGGGCAACGGGCCTGACTGGAATCAAACTGCAACTGGTTGCCCTGAAAGCGCGCCGAAGCCGAACCGCTGCACACCTGACCGTTGCGCTCGCGCACAAGGCGGCGGCCCTTGCCGCTCTTGTCAAAGCAGTATTCTGCAATGATCGGCTCGTTGGAGGGGTGCGAATACAGGCCGGTTTCGCTTGTCCAGCAGCCCTCAAGGAAGCTCAGATCGTTCTTTTTGGCCGCGTCTTCAGGAATGGCAAGGTTGTCATTCTTCTTGGGCGCGGGCTTGGGCGGCTCCTGCGGTTTGGGTTCTTCCTTGGGCAGGGGCTTGGGTTCCTGTTTGGGTTCAGGCTTCGGCTTGGGCTTGGGAGCTTCCGCCACCTTGGGCGGCTCCACGGGCGTTTCGCCAAGGAAGGGTTCCACCACTTCCGGGTCGGGCTTGGGCTCTTCCTTCTTTTCCTCAACCTTGAGGGGCGTTGGCGTTACCGGAGGCGCAACAGGCTTGCACAGGGCCGCGCGCTCCTGCAACTGACGCCACAGGAGGGCCAGCTGATCTTCGTTGGCGGCGGCTTTCTGCTTTTCGGCCTCCAGAGCGCTGCGGTCAACGGGCATGCAGCCCGAAGGCAGAGGAGAAGGCAAAAGCCCCAGCGCCGCGCCCAAAAGCCAGAGCAGAAGCAGCAAGAGCAGGAGCGGCAGCAGCCACGGCAGGCACCCGCTGCGCGGGGGAACAGCCACGGGAACAGCGGTCACAGGCGCGGGCGGCGGGGGAGGCGGCAGCACACCGCCAAGCCGGGTGAGATCCTGCGGTTGCGCGCCAACGCTGCCGGGGGCAAAACCCCAGTTAATGAGAACGGGGCGGCCATCCACAGACCAGATATCTTCGTCCGCCGGGTGTTGCAGGGCAAGCCGGAGCAACTGGCCCGAAAGAGCCTGCCGCGCCTGCGCGTCTGCTGTGAGGTCGCTGGACAATCCGGCAATATCAGAGGCCAACGTGCCCGCACGGGCGCGCAGGGCATGCGCATCCTGATCCGAAAGTTCCGCAAGGGGAACCGCCGGGCCGTTGCCTTCGGCATACCAGTCAACGCTGTTGCCCTCGGCATTGTGCTGCGGTTCGGCGAGCAGGGCGGCATGATCCGGCCCGAGCTTTTGCAGCAGGATGGATTTCAGCTGTTCATAGCAGTCGGTGGCAAAGATGCCCTGGCTGGCAAGCGCGCGCATCTGACCGCGCAGACTGACCGCAATGCGGGTACTCATGGCTTGCCTCCGGCGGATTCACTGCTCTGGGCCATGGTGACGGGAACGCCCGCCGAGCGCAAAAACGCTGCCAGGCTCGTGCTGACAATGGCGAGGCTGGATTGTCTGTAGGAGGCATCGTCCAGTTTGATAAAGGTGTTGATGCCCACCACATCGCCCTTGTCGTTGACAAGCGGCCCGCCGCTGTTGCCTTGCGAGACTGTGGCCGTGTGCACAATAAGCGGCGGCTTGCGCTCAAGAATAACGCTCACAACGCCCTCGGTGTACACCACTTCGGGGGCGGCGGCTTCATCGCCCTTGAGCAGAGCCGCAAATTTGGGATCGTCAGTGGTGACGGCGCCGGGGAAGCCCCAGGCGCTCACGCGTTCGGTTCGGCTCACGCCGGGCGCGAACTTGAGCGGCACAACACCAGAAGCGCCGTTAACGCCAAGCACGGCAAAATCCTGCCCGTTGTCGTGGGTTACCTGACGCACAGTTGCCTCAAAGGGTCTGCCCAGGGCTTTGTTCACAACGACCGCCTGCGCGGCGTTACCCACCACATGGGCATTGGTAACCACGTAGCCTGGGGCCACAAAAAAACCGGAACCCATGGAAAGGCCTTCTTCCCGCATGGCAAGCACAAGCACTGTGCCCTGTTCCATCAGCTCGGAAACATTTTTGGGCGTCTGCTGCTGCATGGGCGTGGGCGGAACCTGCGTTTTGGCGTCTGCCGTGGGCGGCAGGATGGCTGCATCCGCGCGGGCAGAATTTGAACTCGCAGCGCCGGAGCCTGAACCCAAAGGAGGCCACATGACGCCCGCAGGCGGGGTGACAAGACCAAGCCCCTGCTTTACTTCGCAGGGCTCCTTGGCAAGCAGGGCGCGCAATTGCTGCATAAACGTTTCAAGCGCTGTATTGTGCTCGCGCCACTGTTCTGTCTGGGCGGCAACAGCAGCCTTGGATGCCTCGGCTTGCTGCCATTCTTTCCAGAGCAGCCATGCGGTCAGCAGCAAAAGCCCCAGAAACAGCAACACGCCCCAGAAAAGAGGGCGGCGATACCAGGGCAGGACAACCACGGCAGCGGGAACGGCCCCTTCTGCGGGAGCGGCGCTTGGCGGTGTTTCAGGCGGTACGGGGTGTTGGCTTTCGTTCATCTATGGCTCCGCGCGGTAGATGCGGCGCAGTAAAAAGCCGCGCAACCGCCATAGAGACAGCGGCTGCGCGGCAGTAGAGTTATCCCAGCAAGTTATTGACGGTTTCTTCGTAGCTGGACATGCGCGCGTTCACATCGCGGCGCGTGGTTTCAAGATCCTCGCGCGAAGATTTCCACTCCGAGGCCTGCGCCGCGACGTTGTTCTGCTCCGGCGTGCGCGAAGCGCTGGCTGCAGGAGTGCTCTTGGGCTGCGCGGCTGCGCCCTTTTTGAACTTGGTAGCGCCAGAACTGGAAGACGAAGCCGCAGGAGTGCTTTTGGGCTGCGCCGAAGTGTAAGGTTCGGCCAGAGCCTGCTGATACTCGCCGTCCTTCTTGGCCATGGTGGTGGCTGTGTCATTCAGGATAAACGAAGTTTCTTCAAGGCCGCTACGGATTTCATTATACCTGTCCTGAAATTCCATGCGGGTGATTTGCCCGGCCTTGAACTGCCCGGCGGCAAGCTTGAACTGTTCGTCATAGCACTTGGCCGCAACCTTGGCAGCTGCGGTGGAGCGGTTCATGCTGGCAGCCTCGCTGCCAAGCTGCTGACTGTACTGGTGCAGATAGGCGGCGTCGCGATCCTGCGATTTGGACTTGCCGTAGATGTTGCCCGCAACTGCGCCCGCAGCGCCGCCTGCGACAGCACCTGCCACAGCGCCGCTGGCCTTGCCCGTGGCAAGACCGCCAATAAGCGCGCCAAGCAGAGCGCCGCCAACAGCGCCAGCGGCAGTGCTTTTACCCGTGCTGTTTTCGTCCTGCCGCAACTGGTTAACAGGCTGATAGCACTGCGGATAATAATTGACCTTGGTTTTCTGGTCGCCATATTTGCTGGTGCAGCCCGAGATCAACAATCCTGCAGCAAGAAAAAGGCACAAGGGTATGCTGGCAAGCCTTTGCATAAAAACCGTCTCCTCAATAAGGGTTGAGTCTACGAGCGCCACGGCATGTCTGCCCAGAGCTCCCGGCAATCCGCACAGAATACTGGAGCGAATAGAACTGTTCACTCGCGATAATGTACCCTGAACATTTTGAATTTACTTCAAAGCGCTGCGGCTCGGCAAGCCCTATTGCCCTGCCGGAGCATCAAGCATGCACAAGATTGTCACGCCAATGCGGATCCGGGCGCGAAACGTTTATGTTTCCCATTGCTGCGCCCACCAGCCGGGCAATAAAAGATGCAAAAAAGCCGCCGATCTTTACGACCGACGGCCCAACTATGTGCTGCAAACAAGCTCTATGCCTTGATGGAGCGGGAAATGAAATCAAGAACATCTTCGTACAGCGTGGGCATAGCATAAGGCGTCAGCACTCGGGTACGGTTGGAACCGACCATCAGGGAAATGATCACCTGAGCGGTACTTTTGCTGTCGACCTTCACAATGCTGCCGTCTTCCACGCCCTTGGCGATAACGCGCTCAAGCTCGTTATGTACCTGTGAAAACATGGAATCCATAATATCGCGGTCGGTCTTGGTTTTCATGTCGCTGTAGGGCGAGCAGCGCACAAGCACCAGCCAGTTGGAATCCTTGTCGATTGAAAAATCAAGATATGCCCTGCAAAAACGCATGACGCCATCGTAACCACAGGTGGCTTCGGCGGTGGCTGCGCGCAACCTTACGAGAAAGCGTTCCAGAACATCAAGCCCTGAGGCAAGAAACAGCTTTTCCTTGTTGCCATAGTGGTGGGTCAGCAACCCGAGGGCAACACCAGCTTTGTCGGATATTTTTTTGAATGTGGTTTCCACATACCCGCATTCGCCAAAAAGTTCTTTGGCGGCCTGAAGCAACGCTTCTTTCTTGTTTTTGTTCATCACGGCTTTTGCTGGGTTAGAGTGAGGCATATGGTTTTTCCTTGCGTTGACCCCATTACACATAAAACCCGTAAAGTCAAGGTATGCGTGAGGTTATTGCTTGTTCTCGTGAGCAGGCCGACAGTAAACTGTTTACTTGACCAACGCGGATTTTTGTAAAAACCGCACCACACTGTGTCATCATGGCAAGCTTGCGCCGCCCTGAGGCAAACATTTCAATGTAAAAATATTCAGAGGCTATTTTGCAGCTGCCACGGGCAGCGCAGAATTATCCCTCTTTGGATTTTCTGGTACGGCGAAAGGCATTTTGCGCGTAATCGCCCAGACGCTCCAGCCTGCGGTCAACCATGTCGTACAGGCTGTTTTTCGTAAAGCCACCCTGTTTCAGTCTGCGACCGATTGAAAGACCAGTCAAGAGGGCGAGGGCTTCTTCGATGCGCCGCACAGGGTAAATGGAAAACTGGCCTTTCTCTACAGCCTCAATAACATTGGGCGCAAGCATGAGGTGGTCCACGTTGTCAAAGGGCATGATAACGCCTTGCGTGCCCGTAAGCCCCTGGCTTGCGCAAACATTATAAAAACCCTCGATCTTGCGGGTAACGCCGCCCACAGCCATGATCTGCCCCGTCTGGCTCACAGCACCGGTAAAGGCCAGGTCAAGGCGCACCGGCACATCGGCAAGGGCCGAGAGCAGGGCGGCAAGTTCCGCGCCAGAAGCGCTGTCGCCCTCGATGCCCGCATAGCTCTGTTCAAAATAGAGCGAGCCGGAGAGCACCAGGGGCTTTTTGCGGGCAAAAAGATCCGTGAGGTAGCTCTTCAGGATCATCATGGCCTTGGTGTGGATGGGGCCACCCAGTTCGGCCTCGCGTTCAAGGTCGATGATGCCCTCATGCCCCACGCCAACAGTACATGAGATGCGGTGCGGCAGACCGAATTCAAAATCGCCGTGCCATGTGACGGAAAGACCGTTAACCTGACCAATGGCCTGACCCGAGGTCTGCACCTTGATCATGTTGCGGTCGTATTCTTCCATATAGATCTCTTCCACCAGGTTGGCCCGGTAGATGCGCGCAGCGTGGGCTTCTTCCAGCACGGGCGCGGTGATCACATCCTGCTTGCGCATGCGGGCCAGGGCCGAAGCCTCGATCATAAGTTCGCGCAGTTCGGGAAAGCGCAGTGAAAGGCGGCGCTGGTCTTCGCAGATGTGCGACCCGAGGTCGATGAGCCATGCCAGAGCCGTGCGGTCAAAACAGGGAAGCTCTGTTTCCTTGATAATGGTGGCAATGTGCCCGAGGTAGGCGCGCACATTGGCGGCATTGCGCTCGGTGGTGTCGGCCATGTGGGCCTTGATGCGGAAGAGCTTGGAGAATCTGTCGTCATTGACAAGCAGACCTTCATACAGTTCTTCGTCGCCGATGAGCACCACCTTGAGGTTCAGGGGCAACGGCTCGGGATTGATGCCCTTGGTGCGGATGGGCGTATCCGGTGCTTCGCCGGAATCCTCAATGCGAACCATGTTGGAGCGCAGGGCGCGCAACAGACCTTCCCAGGCATTGGGATGTTGCAGAAGATCCTCAATGTGCAGCACCAAAAAACCACCGTTGGCCTTGTGGATGCTGCCCGCGCGGATAAGGGTGAAATCCGTGACCAGCGCGCCCATTTCAGATTCGCGCTCCACACAGCCGAGCAGATTCACGGCGGTGGGGTGGTCTTCCACAATGATGGGTGCGCCATCAAGGCCGCTGTTGTCCACCAGCAGATTAACCTCGTAGCGGTAGAGCACAGCCTCCACCGGTGCGCCATGCGGGTCGCCCAGGGGGCCGCCGTCCCTTTGCAAAAAGGCATCAGTATTTTTAAGGATGTCTTCGCGCAGGGCCGTAAAGTAGGCATCCAGCCCCTTGACCGGACAGGCCTTGAGCATGCGCTGTTCAATGGGGTTGAAGAAGGTGGTCAGCACCTGGGTCATGGCTTCGCGTTCCAGGCCGCGCTCGTCGTCCTGAAAGCTTTCTTCCGCCTTGTTCAGCTGCCGCATGTAGCCCGACATGGCCTGCACGAGGTTGTCGCCACGGCTTTTGAGGCTGAGGCGCAGGGTTGTGTCCAGCCTGTCGAACTCTTCCTCGCTCAGGCGCTTGCCTTCCACCAACGGATACAGGGTCAGCCCGCCGCTTTCATCCATATCAAGGTTGAATCCCTTGTCTACGGCAACGGAATTCATCTTGCGCAGCAGGCCCATGCGGGCGTTCTGGAAGTTGTCCACAATCTTGGCGCGGCGCTTTACGTAGGTGCTGGCCTCAAAACGGCGTGGCAGCTCCTCACGTATATGCTCGATCAATTCCTTAAGGTGCTGCTTTAACTTTTTACCCATGCCTGTGGGCAGGGCAAAAAGGCAGGGCCGGTCAGGATCGGCAAAATTGTGCACGTATACCAGATCCTCAGGCGTCTGGGCCTTTTTGGCCTGAGGCCCAAGGTAGTTGAGCAGCATGTGGCTGCGGCCAAGATCGGCCTCGCCAGACAGGTAGATGTTGTAGCCCTGATTCTTGATTTGCAGGGCAAGATCCAGCGCCTGCATGGCACGGGGCTGGAATGGATTCTGGCGTCCGTTGCGCGGCAGCGGAATATCCTTGCTCGTTTCCCAGGGAATGCGGGCAGGGTCTAACGTGGCGTGCAGTCGTGACGCGGGCAGGGGAGCGATAGTTGGCATAGGAAATCGTTATTGTTGGTAAAGTTTTTCCAGAATGGCGCGGCCGCCTCTGGCAAGAAGTGTTTCTGCAAGCTCAAGCCCCACCTGACGGGCCTTGGAGGTGTGGCCCCGCTGCGCCTCGCGCAGAATGAGGCTGCCATCAACCTCTGCCACCAACCCTTCGAGCACGAAGGTTTCGTCATCCTCAAGGCGGGCATGCCCGGCAATGGGCACCTGGCACCCGCCCTCAAGCCCTGCGAGAAAGCCCCGTTCGGCCTCTACGCATACGCGGGTGGGGGTGTCTTCAATCTCTGCAAGCAGGGCAAAAAGATCGTAATCGTCCTCGCGGCATTCAATGCCAATGGCGCCCTGGCCCACGGCGGGCAGAAATGTCTGCGGATCAAGAGCATGCATGTAGGGCGCGCTCAAGCCAAGGCGGTTCATGCCTGCGGATGCGAGAATAATGGCATCGTACACGCCTTCGCGCAGTTTGCGCAGGCGCGTGTCCACATTGCCGCGCAGGCTTTCAATGCGCAGGTCAGGACGCAGAGCCAGCAACTGGGCCTGACGCCGAAGGCTGCTGGTGCCTACGCATGCGCCCTGGGGCAGGGCCGCAAGATCGGCATACTTGCACGAAAGCATGCAGTCTGTAGGCGCTTCACGCTTGGGAATGCACCCCAGTATGAGCCCGTCGGGCAATTCCATGGGCACGTCCTTGATGCTGTGCACGGCAAGGTCGGCCCGGTTATCAAGCAGGGCTTCTTCAATTTCTTTTACAAAAAGGCCCTTGCCGCCCACCTGGGCCAGAGGAACATCCTGAATGATGTCGCCCTTGGTCTTGATGATGACAAGGTCAACGGCCAGTTCCGGGTCAAGCGACTGCAAACGGCTTTTGACGTGTTCTGCCTGCCAGAGGGCCAACTGACTGCCACGGGTAGCGATAACTAAGGATTTACGCATGCCTGCCGCCTAATGTCCGCAACTTGCGCAGTTGCCGCCAGAACATCCGGCGCAGCCGCCGCCACCGCCGGTTGAAGCCGCGTAATCGCCGCCTTCTGCGCCATTTTTGCGCCGGGCGCAGCAGGACATGAGCTTCTGGGTATCGTTGGAGCCGCAATACGGGCAAGTGGGCGGGGTTTCGTCAAACACCAGTTCTTCAAAATCCCGACCGCATTTCTGGCAAGAATACTCGTAGATGGGCATGGTCAAACCTCGGTTGTGTGTCGCCCTTGCAAATAGGGGGTCAGTGCGACAGCATTTTCAAAAAGATAATAATCCGTCAGCCGGCAAAATAGGTGCCCGGCTGCAAGGTGCAGTTCCTGAACAAGCGCGGGTTCAGCCTGCGGCGCTTCAAGAACCATGTCGCTGTATCGGGCCATTTCGCCGCCGTGCCCGCACAGGCACACCGTAAACTGCCCGCCGCGACGTGCCGCCTCAAGGGCGGCGATGATATTGGCGCTGCTGCCGGTGGAAAAAATTGCCACCAGCATGTCGCCTGGCCGCCCCAGAGCTTCAATCTGGCGCGAAAATATCTGGCTGAAATCAAGGTCGCTGCCAATGGCCGTAAGCGAAGTTGCATCGGCAGACAAGGCCAGAGCGGGCAGGGCGGGCCTGTCCATAAAAAATCTGTTCACAAACTCGGCAGCCATGTGCTGGGCCAGTGCACCGCTGCCGCCATTGCCGCAGAGCAGTATTTTGCCGCCGCCCGCAAGGCACGTGGCTGCGCGCAAAGCCGCCTGACGAAGAAAATCCGCCTGCGAGCGAAAAAAATCCTCGCGCAGGCGCGCGCCTTCGCTGGCATGCTGTTCAATAATATCAAGGGCTGTATCGTGCATGGCGCTCACAATTGCCGAAACGTGACATGGAAGCCTTCTTATTTAAGGCAAAGCCCTGCAACTGACAAGCGCCCACAGGCTTGCGGTAACAGACTTGATAACGTAACTTGCGCAGGTATGCAAAACGCAACAAGCCGACACATACTTCTGGTTTACAAGGCCCGGCACGAAAGGGCTGCGGCTCTTGCCCAAGAAGCCGCCCAATGGCTGCGCCAAAAAGGACATAACGTTGCGGGCGTGATCTGCGCTGGCACGGACACCCCGGCTTACGCTACGACTCCCCTTGACTTCGTGGTTGTTTTTGGCGGCGACGGCACCATGCTCGGCGTGGCCCGCCGCCTTGTGGGGCGCAACGTGCCTGTGCTGGGCATCAATTTTGGCCGAATCGGTTTTTTGACCGATGCTCAGCCGGAGCAGTGGCGCGAAAAACTCGAAGAATCCCTCACCGGCATGGAGCCTGTGCGCTCCTGTATGGCCTTGCAGTGGACGCTCACCCGCAAGGGCGAGCAGATTGCCAGCGGCTGCGCGGTCAACGATGTTGTCCTGAGCCGGGGGTCTTTGTCGCGGCTTGTTCTGTTTGATGTCTATATTGCCGGTGAACGCCTTGGCTCATTGCGCGGCGATGGAATGATCATTGCCACGCCCGTGGGCAGCTCCGGCTACAGTGTTTCCGCTGGAGGCTCGCTGCTGCATCCTTCTATGGAAGCCGTGGCCGTCACGCCCATTTGCCCATTCCTCAATACTATTTCGCCCATGGTGTTCCCCGGCGATACCGAATGCCGGTTCCAGATTTTGCAGGGCTCCACAGATTGCTACCTTACTGTCGATGGGCAGGAAGGGCAACAGCTGGAACTGGGCGATACCGTGACCGTCAACGGTTTGCCCGATGCCGTGCATTTTCTTGGCAAGGGAACAACTTTCTTTGAGCGTTTGCGTTCGCGCGGCTTTGCCCTGCAAGGCACTGAATGCATCAGGTGCGGGGAAAACGCATGAGCAACGCGATTTCTGTTAATTCGGTTCGCGAGTTTCATTTTGGGGAGAGTGTCCGCTTTGACGCATGGCTTTACAGCATGCTGATGGACAACAACATCGCCTATGGCATGAACCCCGACATTGTGGCCAGCCAGGAACAGATGGCCTTTATGGTCAGCCTTGCGCGCGATCAGGTGTATTTGCCCTGTTCTGACGAAACGTTCAAACTGTTGTGTCAGCAGACCGCTCCCGAAGAACTTCGCCGCCAGTACAACCGCTCCTGGCGCATCATCATGCGCCTCGTGCGCTCCTTCACGCCAGAAGGCCAGAAACGCAGACGCATTTTGCAGTTCTGCCGGTTTCGCTTCAAGCAATATGTTGCCCAGCATACCCTGATACCTTCGCGGCTGGTCAAGCGCATGACCGATCTTGTGCTCGCCCAAGGCAACCAGCTGGACGACCCCTGGCGGCAATTGCGCAGAATTTCCACCAAACGCCAGCTTGAAATGCTGGATGAAGCCCCGGTGCGCGACAATCTCGCCGCAGTGCCTGCGGATGCCGTGGCGGCCAATTCCATTGCCACTGTCAGGCGCATGCTCAACTACGTGGAACTTTCGCGCCTGCTGTGCCTTTCGGCCATGTCCCGCCCATGGGTGGAGACGCCGCCGGACGCGGAAACAGTACGTCAGGCCATGGATAGCGCGCGCGAAACCTGCGCCCACTTGCGGCACTATTTTGAGGCCAGCGCGGTCAGATCCGGCACGGTGCTCTTTTTGTGCGATGCAGACGGCGGCGTTGTGTTTGATCTGGCAGTTGCCAACAGCCTCATCCGCATGGGGCACAAGGTTATTTTTGCCGTCAAATCAGGCTTTTTCTTTTATTCGCCCACGCTGGAAGATATGGAGATTGACCCCTCCATCCGGCAGATGATCGGCGGCGGCACAGTGCAGCACGAGCCGCGCATGAGCAAGAACGAACTGTTGCGCCACCTGCGCGAATACCGCCTCATGGTCATTGGCGATGGAACGAGGGAGCGGCTCAACTTGTACAGGGTCTCGGTGACGTTCTCCCGCGCATGGAAGGAAGCCGACCTTATTCTGGGCAAAGGCTGGCGCGTGGCCGATGTGCTCATGGGCAGCAGCCACCAGTATACGCGGGATGTGGTCTGCTACTGGCAGGATGATCAGGGCTTTCACATCAAACTGCGCCAGCATGCCGAGAGCGCCCATAAATTCAGCGAGAGCGACATTGCCGCCCAGTCGGCAAACATCATCGCAGGCATGCGCGAGGCCCGCATGCAGGGCCGCACGGTCATGTTCTATAGCTGCGTGATCGGCAGCATCCCCGGCGAGACTGGTACCGCAACCGAGATCGTGCGCGCCTTTGTAGACAATCTGCGTAAAAAAATGGATAATATCCTGATAATTAATCCTGCCGAGCATTTTATTGAAGGCATGGACGGCGACGACCTCATGTATATGTGGGAGCAGGTGCAGCGCAGCGGCTTTATTGATGTATGGCGGTTTCAGACCGTTGAAGACATTGAGGAAAGCTTTGCCCTGCTTGGCCGCAAGGTGCCGCCGCAATGGTCGGGCAAGGATTCCACCTTTTCCACCGGCTGCACCAAGGAAATGCGTATCGCGCTGGACGTGCAGGCCAAAAACCGGGAAATGCAGATCATCGGCCCCGACCCGCAGCGGTTTTTCCGCAGGGGAGAGTACGGTGTGGGCAAATATTTCGATGCCAGCATCCCCCATTGATGCTTTTGCGTCAAAATTGGCGGCGCAAGCCGCCGGATGCCAGGTTTAGCGGGCGCTTATGCGCAAAGCGGCGCTTTTGCCGCGCAACTACGGGGTGAACCCCGTTGAGGGAGTAATCTGATCTATGGCCGCCTATGAAGCCGTGATTGGCCTTGAAGTGCATGTGCAACTTGCCACGGCCTCCAAACTGTTCTGTTCCTGCCCCACGACCTTTGGGCAGCCCGCCAACGCCAATGTGTGCGAAGTGTGCTCCGGCATGCCCGGCGCTTTGCCCGTACCCAACCGTCAGGCTGTTCACTTTGCGGCTCTGGTCGGCCTCGCCACCAATTGCGCCATAAATACGCGTTCCATTTTTGCCCGCAAAAATTATTTCTATCCTGACCTGCCCTCCGGGTATCAGATTTCGCAGTTCGAGCTGCCCATCTGCGAACACGGGCATCTTGAGGTGGACGTGGACGGACGGCGCAAGCGCGTGGGCATTACGCGCATCCACATGGAAAACGATGCTGGCAAGAACATTCACGCCCAGGGCGAAAACCTGAGCTATGTGGACCTCAACCGCGCTGGCACGCCTCTGGTGGAAATAGTTTCCGAGCCGGACATGCGTTCCGCCGCCGAGGCTGTGGCCTACCTCAAGGCCCTGTACAGCATTGTGACCTACCTTGGCGTGTGCGACGGCAACATGGAAGAGGGCAGCTTCAGGTGCGACGCCAACGTCTCGTTGCGCCCAGTGGGAACCGAACCCTTCGGCACCCGCACCGAGTTGAAGAACCTCAACTCCTTCCGCAATGTGCAGCGCGCCATTGAGTATGAAATTGCCCGCCAGCAGGATGTGCTGGACGATGGCGACAAGGTCGTGCAGGAAACCCGCCTGTACGATGCCGTCAAGAACACCACTGCCTCCATGCGCAGCAAGGAAGAAGCGCACGATTACCGCTACTTCCCCGACCCGGACATTCTGCCCGTGGATATTACGGAAGAAGAAATGACCCGCTGGCGCGCCGAAATGCCGGAGCTGCCCCATGTTCGCGTGGCCCGTTTTGTGGCTATGGCGGGTCTGCCCGAAGCGGAGGCAGAAGTGCTTGTGCAGAGCAAGGGGCTGGCCGACTTTTTTGAAGCTGCCGCCGCCAAGGCCGACCCCAAGAAGGTTGCCAACTTTGTGCTTGGCCCGCTGCTGCGCGAATGCAACGCCCGTGGGCTTTCCGCCGCTGACCCCTCCGCCTGGGCCATGAAGCCCGAAGCTCTGGCCGAACTGGTGCGGCTGGTTGACGGCGGCACCATCAGCGCCAAGATCGCCAATGATATTTTTGGCGACATCTTTGAACAGGGCGTCATGCCTGAAGCCTACGTGAAGGAAAAAGGCCTCGTGCAGATTTCCGACACTTCGGAACTTGAGGCCGCAGTGGATGAAGTCATTGCGGCCAATCCCGCCGAGGTTGAGGCCTACCGCGGCGGCAAAACCAAGCTGATCAGCTTCTTTGTGGGGCAGATCATGCGCGCCACCAAGGGCAAGGCCAATCCTGCCCTGGTGAACGAACTGCTTGCCAAAAAGCTGTAAGCTCCCGTCAGCAAATAAACGCCCAATCGGGGATTTCGGTCATGCCGGAATCCCCGATTTTTTGTGCGCTGAAAACTGGCGCAACAACATTCTTTTAAACAGGATGAACCCGCGAGCATTGCGAGCTAGATTGGCAGCTTTTTAATTGAAACATAAAGTCATTTTCAATAAAGTGAGGCACTTTATTTTTAGCTGAGGATGTTCATGAAGTGTACCGCCATTGTTCCGCCTCTCGCTTCACTGATCTTGCCGGGTAGCGGGCAGATACTTTCAGGTTTTTTCATTCCCGGCGTGATTTTTTTTGCTCTGTGGCTTGCTTCTGCTCACACGCTGGCTGCTTTGGGCAGCAGTCTTGATGCGGATGGCAGGCACGCGACGTATTTTGCAGCCCTTGCCTGTGAAGTTTTGCTTCGACTTGGCTCGGCAATTGATGTGATTTTTTGCCAACGTTCACGGGCCGGATCGCAAAGCGCCTGCCAGCGGAGCATGGTCGCCAGAGGCCTTGCCTTCTGCGTCCTTGTGCTGGCATTGATGGCGCTGCCCACGCCGGAACCCGCCATCAAGGCACATTCCATGAACGGCAGCCGCACTTTGCTTCCCCTGATCACGCCGGATTCCCGCTTGCTCGTGGACAAGCAGGCTTATCATACAGCCAAGCCGGAGAAGGGCGATATTATCGTCATTTCAACCCGGCACATTGCAGAAGGGAAGGGGGAAGGGCCACACATAATAAGCCGCGTTGCAGGCATTGCTGGCGAGCGCGTGCGCGTGCCTGTTCCAGCAGGGCAGCAAAACCCGGGCTGGAAAGGGCAGGGATATCGAGAATGTTTGGTGGGCGAAGGAAATATCTATCTGGCGAGCATCAACCCTTCGAGTCAGATGGCATTTTTTGCCCCCCTCACCAGTGTTGTGGGTCGGGCGGAATATATTTACTGGCCGCCCGCCCAGGCCGGGAGAATACCAGGGATGTCGGGCATATCCGACTGACAAAATCTGACGTTACTTATCTGGGCCAGTCTGCATAAAGGGGCCTCGCGGCCCCTCAATGTGCTGAGAGCATCAGCACTGCATATGCGTAAAAGCTATACGCTCATGTTCAGGCCCGAAAGCATGGAAAGGCTGCCGCTTGCATAACTGCCGAAGGAATTGGTGGCGTTGCCCGAGCCGGACCACCATGCTGCCATGGATTCCACCTCAATGCGCTTGCGCAGGTCAGAAGGCGAAACCTGCAATGACTTGCGCGCATCATCAAGGCCGGAAAGAGCCTGAATCTGTCCAAATTTTTTTGCCAATGTCGGATTGTTGTCAAAAAACTTCTGCACGGCAGCTTTAGTGGCGGCATCGCTGCTTTCAACCACCAGACTGCCATCGGACTTGGTTTGCAGGGTAAATTTTGCATCGCTGCTCACAGCAAGGCTGCTCATGCCGGTGTTCAGCGTCTGGCCGAGTTTGGAATTGTCCAGCACTGCCTGAATGGCGGCCTTGTTGGCACTGTCCGTGCTGCTGGCTGCGGTCAGTTTGCCGCTGCTGTCAACAGTCATTGCTACGGAAGTACTGGGGCTGACGCCAGCAGAGGTAAGGGCCGTGCGCAAATCCTTGCCAATGGCAGCATTGCCCTTCAGCCATGCCTGCACATTGGCCTGATCTGTGGCATTGGCGCTGGTGGCAGTGAGGGAGCCGTCCGCACCTAAAGTGAAAGTGACACTTGAAGGATCTGTGACGCCAAGCTTGGACAGGCCATCCTTGACGGCGGTGTTGAATTCATTATTCAACTGCTCGCGATACTTGGTGATCTGGCTGAAAGTAACGCGGCTGCCGCTTTCAAGGCCCATGGCGTCCATGGCGTACTTTGTCAGATCAACCATGCTGGAAAGCTGGCTGGTTATGCTGTTGCCGCTGAGCATCTGGCTCAGTTTGTTTGAAGAGCTTTTGGAACCCGAAGATGATGAGCTGCCGGAAGTGGAGGTACTCAGCTTCTGGTTCTGCCACTGGTACAGCCCGCTTGTATAGCTGTTTACGCCCGATACGTTGCTCATGATCGCTCCTCGGCAGTTTTTGCCCGTTTTTGGGGCTTGGGGGTGCCGTATTGTTCACTATTGCATATTTCAGGCCAGCTATATTCTTACGGGGAGGAACCCGGCGTGGTCGGCACTCCCATTAAAAATATACAGGTTCCGAATCCAGTAATGGACAGGCCAACTGAAATAGGCTAGAGAGCGGCTATGGCAGTACATTCCTCCATGCTTGAGACCGTCGAATTCGACGATCCCGCCTTAGCCAATCAGCTATTTGGCCCTCACAATGCGCATCTTGAGCTGTTGGCCGCAGCCAGCGGGGC